>NZ_CP029553.1:1752500-2052500 GCF_003173755.1 Methylobacterium terrae | reverse complement strand
CAGCAGGAGGCCGCATGAACATGCACGTCGAGGTCGCCGCGACGGTGCCGGTCGCGGCGCCGGTCGCGGCGACGGCGGGCGCCCTCGACGCCCGCGCCAAGCGCGTCGCGGAGGTCGCCGCCCGCCACGCCGACGCGGTCGATCGCGACGGCCGGTTTCCCGCCGAGGCGGTCGCCGCGCTCAAGGCCGAGCGCCTGCTCGGCATCCAGGTGCCGCAGCCCCTGGGAGGGGAGGGGGCCTCGATGAGCGAGCTCGCCGAGCTCTGCGCCATCCTCGGGCGCGCCTGCTCGGCCTGCGCGATGGTGTTCGCGATGCACCACATCAAGCTCGCGAGCCTCGTCACCCACGGGCAGGACAGCGCCTGGCATCGCGGCCTGATGGAGCGGATCGTCGCCGAGCAGATGCTGATCGCCTCCTCGACCACCGAGGCCGGGATCGGCGGCGACCTGCGCAACAGCCTGTGCGCGGTCGAGGCCGAGGGAACGGGAGAACACGACACCTTCCGCCTGACGAAGGAGGCCAGCGTCATCTCCTACGGCGCCCAGGCCGACCTGATCCTGGCGACCGCCCGCCGTCACAAGGAGGCCGCGACCTCCGACCAGGTGCTGGTGGCGCTGCTCGCCGACCAGATCACCCTCGAGCGCACCAGCGTGTGGGATACGCTCGGCATGCGCGGCACCTGCAGCGACGGCTTCCTGCTCAAGGCCGAGGGCCTGCCCGTGGCCCAGGTGCTGCAGAAGCCCTTCGCGGAGATCGCCGCCCAGTCGATGCTCGCCGCCTCGCACCTCCTCTGGGGCAGCGTGTGGTTCGGCATCGCCGCTTACGCCGTCGACCGCGCCCGCGCCTTCGTGCAGGGCGAGGCGCGCAAGAAGCCGGGCCAGGTGCCCCCGGGCGCCTTGCGCCTGGCGGAAGCCGCCAACGAGCTCCAGGCGATGAAGAGCACGGTCGTCGCCGGGCTCGCCCGCTACGAGGCCGCCAAGGGCGACCCGGATGCTTTGAGCGCGATCGGCTTCTCGATCATGCTCAACAACGTGAAGACCACCGTCTCGGCCCAGGCCGTCGAGATCGTGCAGCGCGCGCTCGGCGTGGTCGGCATCGCCGGCTACAAGAACGGCACCCCGTTCAGCCTCGGCCGGCAGCTGCGCGACGTCCTCTCGGCCCCGCTGATGATCAGCAACGACCGCATCCTCTCCAACACCGCCAACCTCCTGCTGGTGCAGAAGGGCAGCGGCAAGCTCCTGAGCGCGTGATGGACCAGAGCCTCTCCTCCGATCGTCTCCACTCCGATCTCCTGCCCGCCGCCGACGCGGCGCTCGACGACGCCGCGCCCGAGCCGCGCTCGTTCCTCGACCGCCTGTTCGACCGCGGCCTCCTGATCCGCACCGGGGTCGACGGGCTCTACGGCCGCTCCGGCGCCTTCGAGAGCGTGGTCGAAGCCCTCGACCGGCTGGTCTCGCGCATCGGCGGGGCCGACGGCGCCGAGGCCTTGCGCTTCCCGCCCGGCATGGCTCGCTCCAGCTTCGAGCGCAGCGGCTACCTCAAGGGCTTCCCGCACCTCGCCGGCACGGTGCACAGCTTCTGCGGCAACGAGGCCGACCACGCCCGCCTGCTGGCCTGCCTCGACGCCGGCGAGGACTGGACCGCCAAGCAGGCGGCGACCGACATCGTGCTGACGCCGGCGGCCTGCTACCCGCTCTACCCGGTCGCCGCCGCTCGCGGCCGGCTGCCCGCGGACGGGCTGCTGTTCGACCTGCAATCCTACTGCTTCCGGCACGAGCCGTCGCTGGAGCCGACCCGGATGCAGCTGTTCCGCATGCGCGAATACGTCCGCATGGGCACGCCGGAGCAGGTGCTGGCCTTCCGCGAGCTGTGGCTGGCCCGCGGCACCAAGATGATGAGCGACCTCGGCCTGCCGCTCGCCATCGACCCGGCCAACGACCCGTTCTTCGGCCGCGCCGGCAAGATGCTCGCCAACAACCAGCGCGCCCAGGCGCTGAAGTTCGAGCTGAACGTGCCGGTCAACAGCGAGGACAAGCCGACCGCCTGCCTCAGCTTCAACTACCACCAGGACCATTTCGGCACGACCTGGGGCATCGAGCAGGGAGACGGCTCGGTCGCGCACACGGCCTGCGTCGGCTTCGGGCTGGAGCGGATCACCCTCGCGCTGCTGCGCCACCACGGCCTCGACCTCGACGCCTGGCCGGCGGACGTGCGCGCCCAGCTCTTCGGCTGAGGCCGCGATGTCGGCAGCCCTCGCTCTCCCGCTTGAGGCGCCGCGGACGGAGACGTCCGCGGTGCCCCACACGCCGCACAGGCTCCACGCTCCCGACCGGATCTGGCCGGAGACGAACTGCTACGTCGATCTCTGGATCGAGCTCCTGCACCTGCGGGGGCTCGAGCCCGAGGCGATGCTGGGCTTCACCCTGCGCCAGGACTTCGAGGGCGACCAGTTCACCTTCTTCAAGCCGAAGGCGGCCGACCTTGAGGCGCTCTACGGCCTCGAGGTCCTGGAACTCGCGCTCTACGAGGACCTGGAGAGCCACAGCCTGATCCAGGCGGCGCGCGGGCTCCCGGTGCTGGTCGAGGTCAACGCCTACTTCCTGCCCGACACCGCCGGCACCACCTACCGGCGCGAGGCCTCGAAGACCACGATCGCGATCCTGGCCCTCGATCCCGCGCGGCGCCGGCTCGACTACGTCCACAATGCCGGCCGCTTCCAGCTCGAAGGCGCCGATTACGACGGCCTCTTCGCGAAGGGCGAGCTCCTGCCCTACGCCGAGTTCGTGAAGCCGTGCGGTCCGGGCCTTGCGGGCTCCGAACGTCCCGCGGCGGCGCTCGCGCTGCTGCGCCGCCACCGCGCGCAGGCGCCGGGATCCAACCCGGTCACGGCCTTCCGCGCGGCGCTCGCCGCGAAGGAGGACGCCTTCGTGCAGCGGCCGCTCTCGGCGTTCCACTCCTACGCCTTCAACACCACGCGCCAGCTCGGGGCGAATTTCGAGCTGCTCGGCAGCCATCTCGCCTGGCTCGACGCCGAGGGCGCGGGGGCGTTCGGCGAGGCGGCGGAGGCGGCGACGCGGCTTTCGCAGGAGGCCAAGGCGTTCCAGTTCCAGCTCGCCCGCGCCTTCGCCCGCGGCAAGCTCGCCGGGCTGCCCGAGCGCCTCTCCGCCGCCGAGGCGACCTACGCGGCGGTGTTCGACGCCCTCGACCGGGCGCTTGCCGCCGGGGTGAAGGGCGGTCTGTCCGCCTGATCCAGTGACCGGACCACAACGACAACCCTCCGCGTCACCCCGGGGCCGTGCAGCGGAACCCGGGATGATGCAGGGCTGTCCGAGGACGTTCGAGACGTGGGGCATCTCCTCTCCCCGCCCGCGGGGAGAGGAGATGCCCCGCGCCTCTTTACTGTCCCGGACAGCCCTGCGGTATGGCGGGGAGGGTTTCAGCGCCGACGCGCACACGAACCAGCCCCCAAGGACAGCATGGCCCTTCTGCGGACCGCCGACCGGACCCTCGACGGGCCGTGGGAGATGATCGTCACCGCGCCGGGCGCCTGCGCCGGGCCCGAGGGTCTGGAAAGCCTCATCGGCTTCATCCCCGCCCCGGTGCCCGGCACCGCCGCGGGAGCGCTTCGCACGGCCGGCCGCTGGTCCGACGGCGAGCCGACGCCGCTCCACGGCTCCGACGTCTGGTACCGCACGACGATCGCGGGCCGGGGCCGCGAGATCCTGCGCTTCGAGGGCCTCGCGACGCTCTGCGAGGTCTGGCTCGACGGAACACTCCTTCTCTCCAGCCGCTCGATGTTCCTCGCCCGCGAGGTTCCGGTCGATCTCGACGGCAGCCACAGCCTCGCCCTCGCGTTCCGCTCGCTGGCGCAGGACCTCGCCCGCCCGCACAAGCGCGGACGCTGGCGGCCCCAGCTCGCCACCCCCGGCTCGCTGCGCCACGCCCGCACGACGCTGCTCGGCTTCATGTCGGGCTGGTGCCCGAACGTCGATGCCGTCGGCCCCTATCGCCCGGTCACCCGGAGAGGGGAGGGGGGCTGCCCCACCGACATCGACCTCAGGACGAGCGTCGAGGACGGAACCGGGATCCTCGCCGTCCGCCTGACGTTTCCGGATGCGGGCGGCCCCGTCGTCCTGCGCTGCGACGGCCGCGAGACGACGCTCGCCGAGACCGCGCCCGGCCGGTTCGAGGGCCGGCTGGCGCTTCCCGGCGTCGCCCTGTGGTGGCCCCACACCCACGGCGAGCCGCGGCTCCACGCCGTCGCGGTGGCGGCGGGAGACCGGGACTTCGATCTCGGCCGGGTCGGCTTTCGCACCGTCACGATGCTGCGCCCCTTCGCCGATGGCCTCAGCCTCGCGGTCAACGGCGTGCCGGTCTTCTGCCGCGGCGCCTGCTGGACGCCGCCCGACATCGTCGGGCTGCCGGGCGACCGCGAATCTTACGCCCCGCTCCTGGGCCTCGCCGTCGAGGCCGGCATGACCATGCTGCGGGTCGGCGGCACGATGCTGTACGAGGCGCGACCCTTCCACGACCTCTGCGACGAGCTCGGCCTCCTGGTCTGGCAGGACCTGATGCTGGCGAATTTCGACTACCCCGTCGACGATCCCGCCTTTCGCGCCGCGCTCGAGGCGGAGATCGCCGGGCTCCTCGACCGGCTCCAGGCCTCGCCCTCGCTCTGCGTCGTCGGCGGCGGCAGCGAGGTCGAGCAGCAGGCCGCGATGCTGGGTTTTCCGGAATCGATCTGGCGCGCTCAAGCCGTCGAGGCGATGCTGCGGGAGGCCGTGGCCGAGCGCCGGCCCGACCTCGTCGTGGTGCCGAACTCGCCCTCGGGCGGCGACCTGCCGTTCTCCACGAATGCGGGCGTGACCCACTATTACGGCGTCGGCGCCTATTGCCGGCCGTTCGAGGATGCCCGCCGGGCCGAGGTGCGCTTCGCCTCCGAGTGCCTGGCCTTCGCCAACGTGCCGGAGCCGGTCTCCTTGACCGAGGCGGGCCTGACCGACCCCCGTGCTCCCGCTTGGGCCGGAGGCGTGCCCCGCGACCGCGGCGCCGACTGGGACTTCGAGGGCGTGCGCGACCACTACGTCGGCGCGCTCTACGGCGTCGACCCGGAGGCCCTGCGCCGCGACGACCCCGAGCGCTACCTGACGCTCGGACGGGCCGCCGTCGCCGAGGTGATGGAGGCGGCCTTCTCGGAGTGGCGCCGCCCGGCCTCGGTCACCGCCGGCGGCCTGGTCTGGCTCTGGCGCGACCTCGCGCCGGGGGCGGGCTGGGGCGTGGTCGACGTCGCCGGCCGGCCGAAATCGGCCTGGTACGCCCTCAGGCGCGCCTTCCGGCCGGTCCAGGCCCTGCTCTCCGACGAGGGGCTGAACGGGCTCCACGCCCACGTCCTGAACGAGACCGGGCGGCCGCTCGACGCCACGCTCGCGCTCACCTTCACCGATGCCGCCGGCAAGGTCGCCGCGAAGGCGGAACGAGCGCTGTCGCTCGGCCCCCGCGAGACCGTCACCCTGTCCTCGGCCGCGCTCCTCGGCCGCTTCTTCGACGCGACGGTCGCCTACCGCTTCGGCCCGGCGGCGCATGCCCTCGCCCATCTGCGGCTCACCGGCCGCGACGGGGCACTCCTCGCCGAGGCCTTCCACTTCCCCTCCGGCCGGGACGCGACGCCGCGGGAGATCGGCCTCTGCGCCGCCCTCGTCGAGGAGGGAGGCGGGTTCGCGCTGCGGGTCGCCGCGACGCGCCACGCGCTCGCCGTCCACGTCGCCCTCGACGGCGAGGGGCGCTCCTCGGACAACTGGTTCCACCTGGCGCCGGGGGCCGAGCGCCGCCTCGCGCTCACCGGGACGAAGGGGCGGCCGGGCGGCACGGTGCGGGCGGTGAACGGAAGCGAGGCGGTGCGGTTCTGACAGGCCGGCGCGCAGCTCACTCCCCCGTCAGCAGCTCCACCAGCGGCGCCGTCAGCGTGCACACCACGCCCTCGGGGAGGTACTGGGTCGCCACCTCGCCGTCGACGGTGCCGGCCATCCCCCGCTCGATCAGGCGCGAGCCGAAGCCCTTGCGGGCGGGCGGCGTCACCCGGGGACCGCGGTGCTCCTGCCAGCGCAGCGACAGCACCGGCGCCGGGGCGTCGGCGACGGTCCAGTCGAGGGTGACGTAGCCGTCGGGATTGCGCAGAGCACCGTACTTCGCCGCGTTGGTGGCGAGCTCGTGCGCCATCAGGGCGAGCGACAGGGCCGCCCGCGCCCCGCAGGGCACCGGCGGTCCGGCGAGCCGGAAGCGGCCGGGCCGGCCGTCGTCGTGGATCGTCAGCGCCCCGTCGAGCACCGCCCGCAGGTCGGCGCTCTCGCCCTCGCCGGTGAGCAGGATGTCGTGCGCCTTGCCGAGCGCCACCAGGCGGGCCACCAGCGCCTCGCGGGCATCGGCCGGGTCGGCGGCGTTGCGCAGGGTCTGCACGGCGATCGCCTGCACCATCGCCAGGGTGTTCTTGAGCCGGTGGCTCAGCTCGCGGTTGAGGATCTCCTGCTGCGCCTCCGCGGCCTTGCGGGCCGAGATGTCGTGGCTCACCGCGGCGAAGCCCTCGAAGGCGTCCCCGGGGCCGCGCAGGGCGAAGAGGTTGTAGCGCACCGGCACCACGGCCCCGGTGGCGAGATGGCGAAAGCGGTACTCGCCGCTCCAGCTCCCGCCGGCCCGGATGGCGGGCAGGATCGTGCCTTCCGCGAAGGGCAGGTCCTCGGGCACGAGCACGTCGGTGAGGTGGAGAGGCCCCGCCGCGCCCTCGCTCACGCCCACCAGGGCGCGACCGGCCGGGTTGACGTAGTCGATACGCCCGTCGGCATCCGCGATGGCGATGAAGTCGCTCGACTGCTCGGCGACGAGGGCGAGGCGCTGCAACTGGGCCTCGGCCCGGCGCTGCTCGGTCACGTCGAGGAAGACCGTGACCGCCGCCCGGATCGCCCCGTCCTCGTCGCGCACCGGCGCGCTCGAGACCTCGAGCAGGCGCATCGCCCCGGTCGCGGCGTTGCGGTAGCGCATCGCCTCGCCGCTCACCACGGCGCCGTCCCGCAGGGCCCGCATGGAGGGATAGTCGTGCGGGGCGTAGGCGCGTCCGTCGGCGTGCACGGCGCCGTAGGTCTCGTAGCGCGCGAGGGCCGGCCCGCCGAGGCCGTGGCCCAGGAACTCCTCGGCCCGGGCGTTGATGAGGTTCGGCGCGCCCGGGCCCGGACCGGCGACCGAGATGCCGACCGGCGCCTGCCGGAAGACGGCTTCGAGCAGGCCGCGCTCGAGGTCGAGCTGGCGCGCGGCCTCGCGCCGTGCCGCCTCGGCGCGCTTGCGCTCGGTCAGGTCGAGCATGGCGCCGATCATCCGGACCGCGCGGCCCGTCCCGTCCCGGATCACCGAGCCGCGGTCGAAGACGTGGGCGTAGGAGCCGTCGGCGCGCCGGAAGCGGTACTCGTCGCTCCAGGCCGTCCCGGTGCCGTCGATCACGGCGTGGATCGAGGCGTCGATCCGAGCGCGGTCGTCGGGGTGGATGTGGTCTATCCACCACGCGCCGGTCGGCGCCACCGTGCCGAGGGGATGGCCGTAGGCGGCCTCCAGCGCCTCGTTCCAGAGCACGTGGTCGGTGGCGAAGTCCCAGTCCCAGATCGCGTCGGTGGTGGCGCGCGCCGCCAGGCGGTAGCGCTCCTCGGTCGCCTGCACCGCCCGCAACGCCGCCTCGCGCTCGGCGGCGGCCCGGCGCATCGCCAGGTGGCCCGTCACCTGGCGCGCCAGCGCCCGCAGGTCGCCGGCCTCGGTCGCGGTCAGGCCGTCGGGCCGCGACACGTAGTCGATCACGCAGAGCGTGCCGAGCACGTGCCCCTCCGGCGTGCGCAGCGGCGCCCCGGCGTAGAAGCGGATGCCGGGCGAGGCGGTGACGAGCGGATTGGCGCGGGTGCGGGGATCCCGGGTCAGGTCCGGGATGACGAGGAGCGAATCCGGATGCGCCAGGGCGTGGGCGCAGACCGAGCGGTCGAGATCGGTCTGGGGGAGGGGAAAGCCGGTGCGGGCCTTGAACCATTGCCGCGCCTCGGCCACCAGGCTCACCAGCGCGATCGGCGCGTCGCACAGGCGGCTGGCCAGCCGCACGACGTCGTCGAAGGCCTGCTCGGGCAGGGTGTCGAGCACGGCGTGCGCCGCGAGCGCGGCCAGGCGGCCGGGATCGCAGACGGCGCTCGGAGGGTCGGGGGCTCGTGACATTCCGGACGGGGGTTCTTCCTGTCGTCTCTTACCCCGAACCCCGCCGCCGCGTCACCGTCGATCGCCGCGTCGTCCCGGTCAGTCGATCACCTCGACGACGCGGCGGGTGCCGGGCTCGACCAGCACCGGATGGTCGTTGACGATCGTGTAATTGTAGCCCTTGAGGGCGAATTCCGGCGGCACGTCGTAGTAGATCACGCCCTCGGGCGGCAGGACCGCGCCGACGCGCAACGGGCCCTCGTAGCGGAAGGACGGCCGGTGCTCGCCGGCGGCGTAGATGCGGAAGCGCTCGCGCCGGTCGATCCCCAGGATGCTGTTGGCGGTGCCGACGGCGGCCCCGATCGCGCTGCCCACCACCGCCCCCACCGGCCCGGCGATCGCCTCGCCCCGCGCCGCGCCGTCCTCGGCACCGCGCACGGTGCCCTGGGCCTGGGCGGCGGTGAGGCCGGTGGCGAGAAGGAGGGCGGTGAGAACGAGGCGCATGGGAGGTCCCGGGGCGAGCTTGGCTGTTGCCGGGAGAACGGGGCGGGGGCGGGGGAGGTTCCGGACGATCCGGGGCCGCGCCCCGAGGGTGTGGATGACGGGGACGACCCGGATTCGACGTTAACCGCGATTGAAGAGGATCGGGGACGGGATCCGAAAACCCATTGGCGTCCACGATTTGGAAGGCGGGCGGGTCCTAGCCTCGTCGGCATGAGCGGGATTCGAGACGGCAGAGCGGCAGGGGCGGGCGCGGCGCGGCGGGAGCCGGGGCGGCCGGCCGCGGGCGTGAGACGGGCGTGACGATGAGCCATCGGCGCAACGACCAGATCGACATGGTGGTGCCCTTCGTGCACTTCCGCGACCAGCGGGAGACGATGGAGCGGCCGTTCTTCTCGATCGCCAAGCAGAAGCGCCTGAAGGAGATCGACTATACGAGCCCCGACGGCTCGGTCTGGGTGCGGGTGCTGCCGAACCAGGCCTACGGCATGGCGACGATCTGGGATGCCGATATCCTGATCTGGGCCGCCTCGACGATCTGCGAGATGAAGAAGCGCGGCCGCAACGACATCCCGCGCAAGCTCAACTTCATGCCCTACGATCTCCTGAAGGGCATCGGCCGCGAGACCGGCGGGCGGCAGTACAAGCTCCTGCGCGACGCGCTGTTTCGCCTGCAATCGACCTCGGTGCGCACCAACATCCGGGCCGAGAAGGCCAAGCGCAAGGAGCGTCAGTTCAGCTGGATCGACTCGTTCGACGACACGATCGACGAGGAGACCAATGCCAGCCGCGGGATGTCGATCACGCTGTCGGACTGGTTCTACGAGGGCGTGCTGATGGATGGCGGCGTGCTCGCCATCGATCCCGCCTATTTCGGCATCACCGGCGGGCGCGAGCGCTGGCTCTACCGCATCGCCCGCAAGCATGCCGGGGGAGCGGGGGAGGGGGGGTTCGCCATCAGCCTGCCGACCCTGTTCGAGAAGTCGGGCGCCGAGGGCACCTACCGCCGCTTCAAGTTCGAGATCGCCAAGATCGCCAAGGCCGACGAGCTGCCGGGCTTCGTGCTGCGGCTCGAGGAGAAGGAGCGCGGCGAGCCGCACCTGCGGATGATCCGGCGCGACCTCGTCACCGACGAGGGACTGGCGGCGCCCGCGGCCAAACCCAAGCGCACCCGCAAGCCGAAGGCGTCGGCGGAGCTGCCGCTCTTCCGCCACCTGTCGGACGAGACCATCGCCCTGTGCCGCAAGGCCCATCCGGGCTGGGACGTCTACGGCCTGAAGACCGAGTTCGACCACTGGCTCGAGGGCGACGCGACCCGCGAGCCGAAGAACTACGAGAGCGCCTTCCTGGGCTTCGCCGAGCGCTTCGTGCGCGACGCACGCTGATCCACAGGGCCGCCCGTTCCCGATGTACGGCTCCTGGCGTGAGCGGACGGGATGGCCCTGAGGGGAAATCCCCGGAATCCCTGTGAACGAGTCGGGTGGACTCGGCACTTCGGGAACGCCGGGAGGGTCGGACGGCACTTCGGGAACAGCCGCCGTGCGATCGGGAACGCCGGCACGGCACTTCGGGGACGGGACAAGCGGCACAACGGGGACGAATCCTCGGCACAACGGGAACGGCGCGCCGCCATTAAGCATTTGGGCGCGTTCCAGGAATCGCCGCCGCCGAAGCGCCTAAATCCATAAAGATTCCTGTAACACTCTAAGCGGTGCATTCTGGGGAAAAGCCGGACGGCGACTCACGCCCCGAGTCCATGCCGATCGGACCGATGCCGTCTCCGAGAAGAGTCGAGTCGAGCCACCGTCCACCGGCATCCACCAGAGTCCACAGGACTCGCCGGAACGAATCACGCGGCCCCGGCATCTGTCGAAGGAAGCCGGAAGGGCCAGACGTGACTCGTGGAAGCTTTCCTGTGGGACTCTTCGGGCTGGAGGATCGCGATCTCGACTCGGCAAACCTCGCATCGTACGAGCGGTCGCGTGGCGGAGAGTCAGGCCGTGAACCGAGGCGGGACCTGCGGCGGGCGGGATTTCGCGCCATGGCGAACCGTTCGTGAAGTACGCCCCGGACGCGGGAGCGGTGCCGGCACGACGGATCACCCGGGCGCGGATCGGTGCGGGCGGGCGGGAGACGCGGAAAATCACGATGTCTTGCTGCCCAGGAGAGAGAAAAAGTGGGCCGAACGAGGCCGCGCGGCGGATTGTCGGACTTTTCTCGCCCCCGGCCTCACAGGAATGGGTCGTTCCGGGACGACAAACCGAGCAACTGGCGCGGCTCTCGTCACATCGGGAACATGGTCGGGCGCCAGATGAGGCCCGCGACGTCGCGAAAGAACACACCGGCAGAGCGGGACGACGGCGGCGATGCTGTCAGAGGGTGCCGGAGCCGTACATCGCGGACAACCGGCCGTGCCACTCGAACGGACGGTCGGGGCCGGGTGCGGATGATCCATCGGGCCCGATCTCACCCTCGGCCGACACGACACCCGACGGGGGATGCGGCCCGTCGATCCCCCACCAGGCCGGGGCAGCAATCAATCGAGAGCCGGACCATGCGGGTCGTCATAAAAGGAACGTAGTCATTCCTTTCGATCGGACGAACAAAGTACGCCGATCTGAGCATCTCATGTTCAACCCTGTACTTCAGCGATTTTTCTATGTATTATCGTTTTCATGTGATCAAACAAGGGTTTTATTTTTAACTAATCAGGATATTTTAGAATAATATTGCACGATGCTCTTGATGGATCCGACCCACGTCCCTTATCGATTCTTCAATCACCGGCACATTGCGTCAAAGGCAGGAAAATCGCCCGCTTGAATTCCGAGCAATTCCTGCTTAGCCGACAAAGCACGCGGGAGTTAACACGTTTATTTGCTTGATTCAGCTGTCACTGTATTGAAATAAAGTTGCAATTCGGCAACGGCAAGATGCAAACACCTGGGCGATATTCGCAGCATGGCGGTTTCGCGTTGTCCTTCTCCAAGAGCTAACACATAAGCCTCCCGTGCCGGGCCGCTCCCGGCGCTTCGGTTCGCCCACACGTCGGCGACCCGTTCTCTCGGGCATAAGAACGACGCTCCTCGGACCAGGGCTGGATCCGGGGCGCAGTTTTTCGGCCCGGATCCGATTTTTGGAGGTCTCGATGAAGCTCGTGAAGAGCCTTCTGCTGGGTTCGGCCGCCGGCCTGACCGTTGTTGCTGGTGCCCAGGCTGCCGATCTGCCGATCAAGAAGGCAGTACCCGTCGAGTATGTTCGCATCTGCTCGGCCTATGGCGCCGGCTTCTTCTTCGTTCCCGGTACCGATACCTGCCTGCGCGTCTCCGGCCGCGCCCGCTTCGAGGCCGGCTACTCGCAGTCCTATCAGCGCGGCGGCAACAACGGCGACCTGATGGGCTATCGCGGCCTCGGCCGCCTGAACCTCGATGCCCGCACGCAGACCGCCTACGGCACCCTGCGCGCCTTCGTCCGGTTCGAGCTCGCCTCCCGCACCGGCGCCTACCTGAACTCGGGCACGCAGCAGCGCATCGGGAACGCCTTCCCGGCGCTCGGCGTCGACACGTTCGGCCGCGCCCAGCAATACGTGAACGTCGACAAGGCCTTCATCCAGTTCGCCGGCCTCACCGCTGGTCGTGCCTCGTCGTTCTACGACTTCTACTCGCACGACTTCGAGATCATCGGCTCGTCGCTAGGCTCGGACGTCGCCTCGACGAACCTGCTCGCCTATACCGCGACCTTCGGCCAGGGCTTCTCGGCGACGATCTCGGTCGAGGACCCGATCTTCCGCAAGAACCCGCTGTTCGGCACCGCCACCGTGGGCAACGCGGCGAGCCAGTTCGCGGTCTTCACCGCCGGCGCCTCCAACCTGAGCCCGGTCGTCGCCACCAACGCGGCCGGTGTGCCGATCGGCGAGGCGTTCTACGACCTGCGCCAGACCTCGCGCATGCCCGACTTCGTCGGCGCGCTGCGCTACGACGCCGCCTGGGGCTCGGCGCAGGTGTCGGCCGCCGTGCACGAGCTGAACGCCGGCAACGCCGCGAGCGTGCTGACCTTCGGCGGCGCCACCATCGCCGCCGGCTCGGTCGTGACCCCGCGCGTCAACACCGAGTACGGCTGGGCCGTGCAGGGTGGTCTGAAGTTCAACCTGCCCTTCATCGCCGCCGGCGACGCCCTCTACCTGCAGGGGTCCTACGGCGAGGGTGCTTCGATGTACACCGGCTACTCGGCGTATATCGGCTCCTACACGGCGAGTGCTGCGGTGACGCAGGGCAGCAACTTCGCGCCGTTCTTCGTCGATGCGGCGGTGAACCCGCTGACCGGCAAGATGGAGCTGTCGACCAGCTGGACGGTCGTCGGGTCGTACCTGCACTACTGGGCGCCCGAGTGGCGCTCGGCGATCATCGGCAGCTACGGCGAGATGACCTTCGGCAAGACCAGCCGCAACCTGCTCGGCGGCTTGAACTTCAACGGCCTCGGCAACCCGGTCAACAGCCCCGGCGCCTTCCTGTTCAGCTCGGCGCTTCGCGACACCAGCCAGGTCGTCGCCGGCGCCAACCTGATCTGGTCGCCGGTGAAGGACCTCGATATCGGTCTCGAGGGTCTCTACACCCGCGTCGACCTCAAGGGCGGCGGTCGCGTCATCGACGTCAACAAGGCGCCGGGCGCCGTCGCGGCCGGCGTGAACGGCGCCGGCCTGCCGGTGAACGCCGCCGGCGCGGTGCTGCCGACCACCAACTACGCCGACACGTTCCAGGTCCGCATGCGCGTCCAGCGCGACTTCTAGATCGTGGAGGCGGCCCCTCGGAGGGGCCGCCGACGGAGGATGTCGTCAGGGTCCCGGCTCGCGCCGGGGCCCTTTTTGTGCGTCCACACCACCGTGCAGTAAAGATTGATATAGATTAAAAAAGGCGCGCCCACGAGGAGCGCGCCTTGGAGTATCCTCTGGGTCTCGAAACTCAGGGGTCGAGGTGGATTTAGCATGATACCCCGTATGCCGCAGCATTTTTATTGCGATGCAGCGTATAACTCCTATGCATCGCCTGCAGAGAGGCGGGAAACATCCGGAAACCACGCTGGTTTCGGCGGATGCAGCGTTCACGAGGCGGCGGATGCGGCGTCTCAGGATCGCGTGCGGTGTCCGTAGGCGCGCAGGAACACCCGCACGCCCCGCGCGACGACCCGTTCGAGGGCCTCGTCCGGCGTGATGCGGCCGAGCAGGGCCTGGTCGCGGATGCCGCTGCGTGTCAGCTGGATGAAATGGTCGACCGCCTCGCCGAAATCGTCGATCTCGAGGATCGCGCACGCCGCAAGGGTCCGGAAGTACGCCTCGATCAGGTCGTGGTAGCGGGCGGCGTTGCAGCGAAAGACCTCGGCGAGTTCCGGGACGCGCTGGTTCTCCGCGATGGCGAGGCGGTAGAGGCCGAGCTCGCGCGGCGAGACCCAGTGCCGCGCCAGCCGCGTCCCGACGGCGGTGAGGATCCGGGCCGGATCGGCGTCGGCGTCGCGCATCAGCCCCGCGATGTCGGTCTTCGAGGAGGCGGTGAGGCGCTGCACGCAGGCCAGGAACAGGTCCGCCTTGTCGGCGTAGCGGGCGTAGATCGTCTTCGACGAGACCCGGGCGGTGCGGGCGATGCGCGACAGGCTCGCCGCGCCGTAGCCGTGCTCGAGGAACTCGGCGGTGGCGGTGTCGAGGAGGTGGGCCTCGCGGGCCTCGAGCGCGGCCGCCGGCGGCCGACCCGGACTGGTCGTCGATGCCCTCTCCCGCATTCCCACCCGCAAGTCGTTCCCACCCGCATGTCGTTGCTCGACCGTACGCCCGAGACTTCCATCCCCGGGCGTCGGTGGCAACCGTGATCTGCGGCGGCGTCAGGCGCCGAGGCTCGGCAGATCCAGCCCGTGCTCCCGGGCGCAGGCCGCCGCATCCTCGTAGCCGGCATCCGCGTGGCGCATCACGCCGGTCGCGGGGTCGTTCCACAGGACCCGCTCCAGGCGCCGGTCGGCGGCCTCGCTGCCGTCGCACACGATCACCATGCCGGAATGCTGCGAGAAGCCCATCCCGACCCCGCCGCCGTGGTGCAGCGAGACCCAGGTGGCGCCCGACGCGGTGTTGAGGAGCGCGTTGAGGAGCGGCCAGTCCGAGACCGCGTCGGAGCCGTCGCGCATGGCCTCCGTCTCGCGGTTCGGCGAGGCGACCGAGCCGGAATCGAGGTGGTCGCGGCCGATGACGATCGGCGCCTTCAATTCGCCGTTGCGCACCATCTCGTTGAAGGCGAGGCCGAGACGGTGGCGGTCGCCGAGGCCCACCCAGCAGATCCGCGCCGGCAGGCCCTGGAACCGGATCTTCTCCCGCGCCATGTCGAGCCAGCGGTGGAGGTGGTGGTTGTCGGGAAGCAGCTCCTTCACCTTGGCGTCGGTGCGGTAGATGTCCTCCGGGTCGCCCGACAGCGCGCACCAGCGGAACGGCCCGACGCCGCGGCAGAAGAGCGGGCGGATATAGGCCGGCACGAATCCCGGGAAGGCGAAGGCGTCCTCGACGCCCTCCTCGAGCGCCATCTGGCGGATGTTGTTGCCGTAATCGACCACCGGCACGCCGGCGCGGTGGAAATCGAGCATCGCCCGCACGTGCACCGCCATCGAGCGCTTCGCCGCCGCCGCCACCGCGGCCGGATCGGTCTCGCGCTTCGCTTCCCACTCGGCGACCGTCCAGCCCGCCGGCAGGTAGCCGTTGACGGGATCGTGGGCCGAGGTCTGGTCGGTGACGCAGTCGGGGCGCACGCCGCGGGCGTAGAGCTCGGCGAAGACCTCCGCGGCGTTGCCGAGCAGCGCGACCGAGCGCGGGGTCTTCGTCCGGCGGGATTCCTCGATCAGGTCGAGGGCGTGGTCGAGGTCGCGGGCCTGGACGTCGACGTAGCCGGTGCGCAGGCGGAACTCGATGCGCGAGGCCTGCGCCTCGACGGCGAGGCACGAGGCGCCCGCCATGGTGGCGGCGAGCGTCTGCGCGCCGCCCATGCCCCCGAGACCCGCCGTCAGGATCCAGCGGCCCGCGAGGTCGCCGGCGTAATGCTGCCGGCCCATCTCCACGAAGGTCTCGTAGGTGCCCTGAACGATGCCCTGGCTGCCGATGTAGATCCAGGACCCGGCCGTCATCTGGCCGTACATCATCAGGCCCTTGCGATCGAGCTCGTGGAAGTGCTCCCAGGTCGCCCAGTGCGGCACGAGGTTCGAGTTGGCGATCAGCACCCGCGGGGCGTCCGGATGGGTGCGGAACACGCCCACCGGCTTGCCCGATTGCACCAGCAGGGTCTGGTCGTCGTCGAGGTCGCGCAACGCCGCCACGATGCGGTCGAAGCTCGCCCAGTCCCGCGCCGCCCGGCCGATGCCGCCATAGACGACGAGCTCGCCCGGCCGCTCGGCGACGTCGGGGTCGAGGTTGTTCATCAGCATCCTGAGCGGCGCCTCGGTGAGCCAGCTCTTGGCGGTGAGGGCGGTGCCGTGGGGGCTGCGGACGATGCGGGCGTTGTCGATGCGGGTCATGGAAGGCTCCGGACGATGAAGTGATTCAGGAAGTGCGTTGGCGACACCGGAAGAAGTCGAACCCTCCTGGTCGTTCCGGGGCCGCGCCGCGGAGCCCGGAACGACCCGGCGGGTGCGAGGTCTGTCGGGCCGGTCGAACGGCTCTCAGGAGACGGCCCGGATCCGGGCATGGAGCGGGTTGAACCCCATCCGGTAGACGAGCTCGGCCGGCCGCTCGACCGACCACACCGCGAGGTCGGCGCGCTTGCCGGGCTCGAGCGTGCCGACCTCGGAGAGGATCCCGAGGGCGCGGGCGGCCTCGCGGGTGACGCCGGCCAGGCACTCGTCGACGGTGAGGCGGAACAGGGTCGCGGCCATGTTCGTGGCCAGCAGCAGCGAGGTCAGCGGCGAGGTGCCGGGATTGGCGTCGGTGGCGACCGCCATCGGCACGCCGTGCCGGCGAAACAGCTCCACCGGCGGCAGCTTGGTCTCGCGGATGAAGTAGTAGGCGCCCGGCAGCAGCACCGCGACGGTGCCGCTCCGCGCCATCGCGGCGGCCCCGGCCTCGTCGGTGTGCTCGAGGTGGTCGGCCGAGAGGGCGTCGTAGCGGGCGGCGAGCGCCGCACCGCCGAGATTCGAGAGCTGGTCGGCGTGGAGCTTCACCGGCAGGCCCAGGGACCGCGCCCGGTCGAACACCCGCGCGACCTGCCCGGGCGAGAACGCGATGCCCTCGCAGAACGCGTCGACCGCGTCGACGAGGTGGTCCGCGGCCAGCGCCGGCAGCATCGTGTCGGCCACCTCCGCGATGTACCGGTCCTTGTCGCCGCCGGCCTCCGGCGGCAGGGCGTGGGCGCCGAGGAAGGTGGTGCGGATCGAGACCGGCCGCAGTTCGGCGAGCCGCCGGGCGGCGCGGAGCGCCTTGCGCTCGCTCGGCAGGTCGAGGCCGTAGCCCGACTTCACCTCGAGCGTGGTGACGCCCTCGGCGACGAGCGCGTCGAGGCGCGGCAGGGTCTGGCGCACCAGCTCGTCCTCGCTCGCCCGGCGCAGGGCGCCGACCGAGGAGACGATGCCGCCGCCGGCCCGCGCCACCTCCTCGTAGGAGGCGCCGCGCAAGCGCAGCTCGAATTCGTGCGCCCGGTCGCCGGCCCAGACGAGGTGGGTGTGGCAGTCGATCAGCCCCGGGGTGATCCAGCGGCCCTCGCCGTCGATGGTCTCGGCCCCTCTGAGCGCCGCCGCCGGCAGGTCGGCTTCCGCGCCCGCGAACGCGATGCGGCCGTCGCGGATCGCGAGCGCACCCTTCTCCACCGCGCCGAGGCCGGCAAGCCCGGGCGCGAAGGTGGCGAGCCGGACGTTGCGCCAGACCCGGACCGGGTTCTCGGGTGTCTCGCTCATGCTCGCGCCCCTCGCTCGCGCCCCTGTTCGATTCGCGCTTATGTATAGACATGATAGATCGGACTTGTATAGACAGGAACGGGCGAGGATGGACCGCCCGGCCCCCCACGACGCAGGAGACGCGCCGATGACCGTGCTGCACGCCGCCCAGGCCCTGACGCCGACGGGCTGGCAGTCCGACGTCCGCTTGACCGTGGCGGAGGGGCGGTTCTCGGGCGTCGAGGCCGGCCGGGCGCCGGAGCCGGGAGACGCGCGGGTGGCTGTGCTGGTGCCGGGCCTGCCGAACCTGCACAGCCACGCCTTCCAGCGCGGCATGGCGGGGCTCGCCGAGCGGCGCGGCGCCTCCGCCGACACGTTCTGGACCTGGCGCGAGACGATGTATCGCTTCGCCCTGCGGATGAGCCCGGACGAGGCCGAGGCCGTGGCGGCGCAGGCCTACGTGGAGATGCTGGAAGCGGGCTTCACCCGGGTCGGCGAGTTCCACTACCTGCACCACGCCCCGGACGGGCGCGCCTACGCCAACGTCGCCGAGATGGCGGAGCGGATCGCCGCGGCGGCCTCGCGCACGGGCCTGCGCCTCACCCTGCTGCCGGTGCTCTACCGCTGGTCGAATTTCGGCGGCGCCGCGCCGACGGAAGGCCAGCGCCGCTTCGTCGGCGACCTCGACCTGTTCGCCCGCATGGTCGAGGGCTCCCGCGCCGCGATCCGGGACCTGCCGGGCGCCGCCCTCGGCGTCGCACCCCACAGCCTGCGGGCCGTGACGCCGGACGATCTCTCCGCCGCGGTCGCCCTCGCGGCGGGCGGGCCGGTCCACATCCACGCCGCCGAGCAGGTGCGCGAGGTGGAGGAGTGCCTGGCCTGGTCCGGGGCGCGGCCGGTGCAGTGGCTCCTCGACGAGGCCGGCCTCGACGCGCGCTGGTGCCTGATCCACGCCACCCACATGACGACCGACGAGACGGCGCGCTTCGCCAAGAGCGGTGCGGTCGCGGGCCTGTGCCCGGTGACCGAGGCGAGCCTCGGCGACGGCGTCTTCCCCGCCCCCGACTTCGTCGCGGCGGGCGGGCGCTACGGGGTCGGCACCGATTCGAACGTGCTGATCGGCGCCGCCGACGAGCTGCGCCAGCTCGAATACGCCCAGCGCCTCGCGCGCCGCGAGCGCAACGTGCTGGCCTCCCCGGGCGCCTCGACCGGGCGGTCCCTGTTCGACGCCGCGCTCGCCGGCGGCAGCCGGGCGCTCGCCGCCGATGGGGGCGGGCTCGCGGCCGGGGCGCCGGCCGATTGCGTCGCCCTCGACGGGGCCGACCCGGCGCTGATCGAGCGCCGGGGCGACGCCCTCCTCGACGGCTGGATCTTCGCGGCCGGGTCGCGGGCGGTGGACGCGGTGTGGGTGGCGGGCCGCCGGGTCGTCGCGGGCGGGCGCCACGTCGCCCGCGAGGCGGTGGGCGCGCGCTACGCGCAGGTGCTCGCGCGGCTGATGGCCGAGTGACGTCGTCTCCCGGGGGAGGGCGCCCCCGGCGTCACGGCGCCGTCAGCTTGGGGATGGCGCCGCGCAGGCGCGCGTAGCCGCGATTCGACAGCGGCCAGGCCCGCTCGTCCCAGGGGCGCCGGATCCGCCGGCAGCCCGCCGGCAGCGCGTCGGCGGAGGGACCGACGGGCGCCCAGGGCGTGACCACCGGCAGGTCGCCCGCCCAGCCCTCCCGCGCCGGCCCGGCCGGGCAGCCGAACCGCGCTTGCGCCCGGGCGAGCGCGTCGGCCATCGCCGCCTCGTCCGCCGCACGGACCCGCTCGCTCGCGCCGTCGGCCGAGGCGACGAGGCCGGCGACCCGCATCACCCGGGCGCACCCGAGGGGCAGGCTCTCGGGGTTCAGGTCGTCGAGGTGCAGGAGCAGCGCGATCGGCCCGTCGGGCGCGGTATCGGCCGGTGCCAGCGGCACCTCCCGCGGCGGGATCGCCTCCTCAAGGGCGGCGGCTCCCTCGTCGAGGCCGGCGGGATCGTGGCGGCCTTGCGTGAACTCGCGGACGTTGTCGCGCCGCGCGAGGTAGGCCTTGCCCCGGGTGTGCAGACCGGCGACCCAGCGCCAGGACAGGGTGTTGCTCGCCGGATCGCCGTCGAGGAGGTGGCGCAGGAAGAACGCCGCGCCGAGCTCCCAGGGCAGCCGCAGGGTGAAGATCCAGATCGAGGAAAACCACATCCGGGCGTGGTTGTGCAGCCAGCCCTCCGCGACGAGCTGCGCGGCCCAGGCGTCGAAGCCGTCGATCCCGGTCTCCCCGGCCACCGCCCGGGCGTGGATCCGGCGCAGAGGCGGCTCGGCGGCGAGGCGCGCCTGCGCCGCCTCGTGCCCGGCGAGGCAACGCGTCCAGGCCTCCGGATGGGTCTCGAGGTGGCCCTTGAAGTAGGTGCGCCAGACGACCTCCGAGACGAACTTCTCCGCCCCGCGCTCGCCGAGCGCCCGGATCGCCTCGCGGGCGACCTCCTCCTCGGTCAGGAGGCGGCGGCGCAGGTAGGGCGAGAGGGCCGAGGTCGTCGGCGGCGCGGCCGGGCCGCGATCGGTGTTGCGGGCGGCGGCGTAGTCGGCACCGGGGCCGGCCAGGAAGGCGGCGAGCGCGTCGAGGCCGGCGGCACGGGTCATGACGGGAGAGGGGCGCATGACCCGGGATCTAGGCCGGCGGCCGCGGCCGGCAGCGGGGCCCGCGCCGCCGTCCGGGTCAGGGGCGGATCGGTCGCACCCTCACGGCTCCCCGGGCAGGGCCGAGGCCTCCAGGCGCCGGGCGGCGCGGCCGAGCAGGGCCTCGCGCAGGTGCAGGGTGTCGCCCCGGGCCAGGAGGCCGGCGAGGTGCCCGCGCAAGCCGGCGCAGTCGAGGGCGTGGGCGGGCGGGCGCGCGACGGCGGCCGGCCCGGCCGGCCCGGCGAGCGCCCGGTCGAGGAGGACCCGCATCCGGGCGGCGCCCCGGCCGTCCGGCAGCGCCTCGGACGCCGTCAGGAGGTCGCCGTCCTGCCCAATGGCGCGGCACGCCGCCTCGCCGCCGCCCAGTCCCAGGGCGTCGAGGACGAGGCGTCCGAGGGCCGCGACCGTGGCATCGTCGGCGCCCGCGAAGGCCGCCCGCATCGCGTCGGCCGCCCCGGCCCGCAGCAGGTCGAGGCCGTCGCTCTCGCTGCGGCCCTGCCGGTAACCCTCGCGGTAGCGGGCGGCGATGCCGTCGAGCACCCCCGGCCGGTGCGCCGCGAAGGCGGCGAGCAGGTCGACGGCGCGCAGGGCCGCCGCCCGGGCACCGCCCAGCGAATCGTCGTCGTCGAGGGTCGAATCCGGCAGGGCGCCGGGATCGACCACCCGGGTGACGGCGCCGGCGGCGCGCAGGCGGTCCGCGTCCGGGATCCAGATGTCGCGGGAGGGGGTCGCGAGGGCCTGGTCGACGAAGGCGGGTTCGAGCCCGGCGGCGAGGTAGCGGCCGCGCTCCTCGCTCGCGTCGACCGGGATCATCGCGCCGAAGGCGCCCGGCTCGTAGGGGGCGTGGAAGCCGAGCCGGCTGTCGGCCAGGATGATCCGCTCGCGCCCGCGCACGAAGGCGAGCGTGCAGGCCGACACGCAGTAATCCGGCACGTAGGTCGACAGGCCCCGCTCCGCCACGAGCTCGCCGATCGCCGCGCCCTCGTCGACGAGGCCGCCGTCGCTCGTCAGGTGCAGCCGCGTCACGCCCGGATTCGCGTCGAGCAGGCGGCGCAGGCGCTCCGCCGCGCCGTCGTTGAGGTCGCCCCACAGCCGCACGTCGCGCCCGCCGGGGCCGAGCGTGATGCGGGTCGGCGGCCCCTCGGCCTCGGGCGCAAGGGGCGTCTCGGTGGCAAGGGCCGTCCCGAGATTGCGCGACAGGCTCCCGAGGGCCGGGGTGAGGGCGCCGGTCACTCCGGCGAGCCCGAGGCAGGCCAGCATCATCCCCGTGCCGGCAACGACGCCCGCCCGCGCGCCGGCCCATGCCCGGCCGCGCCGCACACCCGCTCCCACCATCCCGGACCCCCATCCTGCCTGGTCCCGGCCGATTCCCGGCTCGGCCGCTTATGCTTGACCCCACTCAGCCACATCGCGGCGGCGATGCGAAGACGTTGAGGTACCCGCGAGGATCAGCAAGATCCGGGCCGAACTGCGGCGGCAGCATGGTTCGTTTCGCCAATGGGCGGCGCGGCGGAAACAGTTCTCGGGAGAGTGGCGGCGCGGGAGAAACTTGCGCTCCAGCCCGCGCCACCGTGTCGCGGTGGCGGGTTTGCCTCAATCCTTGAGCGGATCGTGGCCCCAGTTCATGAGCGAGTGGCGCCAGCGCGAGGTCTTCACGTCGTCCTTCGGCCCGCCCTGGGCGAGGTGGCGTTTGACGTACCCCACCACCTTGCGCATGTCGGCGTAGTCGTCGTCGGTGAGGTCGGCCTTCTTGGTGTGCTTGATCTCGACGATCCGGCGCCCCTGGTGGTGGCCGACCGATTCGCCGCCCTTCGGGCTCTCCTTCTTCGCCCCGTCGCTCCAGCCGACCGACCGGCTCTCCTCGGTGTCGAGCCACTTCTCCAGCTCGCCGGGCGTCATGTTCACCGCCTCGCGGAAGGCCGCGTAGGTCTCCTCGCGCGAATCAGCCTGCTTGCTCACGCCTCGTCTCCGTTCGTGATGGTGCCCATCAACGTCAGGGAGCCCTCCGCGCTCCTTTCGCGCGACGGTGGGTCACCGGGAGACGGGGAGAAGCGTGGACGTTACGATGGGCCGCACGCCGCATCCGGACCTCCGCCATGACCGATACCGACGAACTGCTCTACGCGGTCGATGCCGAGGGCATCGCCCGCATCACCCTCAACCGGCCGCAGGCGCGCAACGCCCTGACCTTCGCGATGTACGAGCGCCTGCACGACCTCAGCCGCGCGGTCGACGCCGATCCGGCGATCCGCGCGGTGGTGATCCAGGGGGCGGGCGGGCGCGCCTTCGCGGCCGGCACCGACATCGCGCAGTTCCGCGCCTTCTCCACCGCGGAGGACGCGCTGGCTTACGAGCGCTTCATGGACCGCGTGCTCGGTGCGCTGGAGGCTTGCGCCAAGCCGACGATCGCGGCGGTCGCCGGGGCCTGCACCGGCGGGGGCGCGGCGATCGCCGCGGCGTGCGACCTGCGGATCGCCACGCGCGACGCGCGATTCGGTTTCCCGATCGCCCGCACCCTCGGCAACTGCCTCTCGGTCGCCAACCTGCGCCGGCTCTCGGCGCTGGTCGGCGCCGCCCGGGTCAAGGAGATGATCTTCACCGCCCGCCTGGTCGAGGCCGAGGAGGCGCGGGCGATCGGGCTGGTGAGCGAAGTGGTGGAGGATGCCGATGCCCTCGCCGCGCGGGCGACCGACCTCGCCCGGCTGGTCGCCGGCCACGCGCCGCTGACGCTCGCGGCCACCAAGGAGGGCCTGCGCCGCGTGCGCGACGACGCCCCCACGGAGGCCGGGGACGACCTGATCCTGCAATGCTACACCAGCGCCGATTTCCGCGAGGGGATGGAGGCGTTCCTCGGCAAGCGCCCGCCGCTCTGGACCGGGCGGTGACGGGACGAGGCGGACGCCTCGTCCGGCGTCCCGGGGCTCAGGTCCTGTTCGACTGGACGGGTCGGTCGATCTGGCACACGTTCCGACAACTCTCCCCGTCATCCGGGGGCTGCGCAGCGGAACCCGGGATGATGGAGGATGTCGATTCAGCCTGCTCGATCAGGACAGGCTCTCAGATCTTCAAGGACCATGTACGCGGGGCCTGATCGTCTGGAAGGCGGGCGTTTCCGCCGCCTGCCCGGCCCGGAATCTCCGCCGTGACGACCATGGGCCGGGCCGGTCGAGACCGGCCGCGACGTCGTCCGGCGACTGAACGGGGGCGGCCCTCGCGAATCGGGCCGACCGGACTTCGAACCGACGGCGTCGGCGCGTCGTCGGCAGCGGCCGACGGGCCGGCCGCGGGAGCACGCGCCGCCCTGCGGCGCGCGACGCTCAGTGGATCGATTCGTCGGGCTTGCGCTCGTTCTGGGCGAGCGAGGCCTCGTAGCTCTCGGCCTGCGCACGGGTGAGGCCGCTGACGAGCATCAGCGTGCCGCGATAGACCGTGTAGGTGCCGTCCTGCGTGGGCTTGACGCGAATGATCTGAGACATGCGCTGGCTCCCTTGCGCGAATCACGACTGATTTTCTGTGGTTGAACGTGACGTTAACGACTCGGCGGCAGCGCGCAAGAGGGAGGGACGCGAAACCGCCGGGCTTTCGACACGATCATGACCAAAGTACAGCCGGGCGAGGAGCGGCATCCCGCAGTCTCTTCGCGGGGCGCCAACGTGCCGGCCCGCTCCGGGGTCCGGCCTTGCCGGCTCACGATCGCCGGGAAGAATGCCGCAGGGGGCCGTGAGGTTCGATCGGCGCGGCGCGCGCCGGGTCAGGACGGCGAGCGGACGCTCGAGAGATGGATCATCGGCCCCTGGATCGCCGGTGCGGTCCGGGCGGAGGGGGCCAGGATCGGCGCCTTGCCGGGGAGCGTCCACCAGCCGACCGCCGAATGCACCGCCAGGGTGAGGCAGAGCAGGACCAGCATCGAGACGGCGTGGCGTGCCATGCTCGGCTCCGCCGGGGCCGCCGACGGCTCGTGCCGGCGGCCCGGCGCGGCGTCCAGGAGACAGTCCAAGGGCTCGGGCTCCAGCGGGAGGAGCGGGGTGGTGAACCCGGCCGGCTGGCCGGTCGGGCGGTGGAAGGGTCCAATGTTGAACATCGGCGTCTCCTGTCGAGGCCCCTACGACGGAGGGCTATCGGAACCGCCTAAAGTTAACAGCTGGTGAACAGGACGCCAGCCCCGATCACGAACCCGTGAACGGTGGGGCTTGTACACCACCCGTTCAGGATGCGGGACAGGATGGGGGAGATTGCCGCTCCCCCTCAAGTCCGCCTTTCGGACGCCTCGGCGAACAGCTCCGGGTGCCGCAGGCGAAGGGTCTGGACGAGGCAGAGCGTCTTCATGTCGGCGACCTCGCCGCGCTCGGCCATGCCGGCGAGGTCGGAGAGGGCCAGCTCCACCACCTCGACGCTCTCGTGCTCCTCCGCCAGGCCCCCGCCGGCGCCGGTCCGGTCGACGGCCCGGTAGGGGGCGAGGAACAGGTCCATCCGCTCGGTCGAGAGGCCGGGCAGCGACCAGACCCGGCCGGCGGGCTCGAGCCGCGACAGGCGCAGGCCCGCCTCCTCGAAGGCCTCGCGCCGGGCGCAGGCCTCCGGGTCGTCCTCCTCGCGCAGGCCCGCGGGCGCCTCCAGCACCGACGCCGTGCCGTCGACGAAGCAGGGCGGCGTGCGGAACTGCCGCACCAGCAGGGCGACCCGGCGCTCGGGGTCGTAGGGCAGCACGGCGACGGCGGGCCCGTGGTCCTCGACCTCGCGGCCGATGCGGCTGCCGTCCGGCATCCGCACCTCGGCGACGAGGTAGCGCGCCCAGCCCTCGTAGACCGTGCGGGTGCCCTCGATGCGCGGCGGGGTCTCGTCTCGGCTCACGCGGCGCTCTCCTCTGCCGTCGTTCCGGCCGCATCGGCGCCGCGACGGATCTCGAAGGTCAGCATCCCGTCCTCCCGGATCATCCGGTCGAGATGGTCGCCGCGCTCGCGCAGCAGGTTGGGGATGTCGATGGCGGCCATCGGGTCGGTGCAGCGCACCGACAGGCCCGCGCCGGGCGGCAGGTCGCGCAGGGCCTTGGCGGTGCGCAGCACCGGCAGGGGGCATTTGAGCCCGCGCAGGTCGAGGTCTCGGTGTCGCATGGCGGTCTCAAGCGGGTCGCCCGCCGGTTGAGCACATCCGCGGCGGACGAGGAAGCCCGGTCAAAGGAAAGCCCGGCGCGGGACATCCCGCGCCGGGCCTCCGTCAGCTCAGCCGGTACGGCCGATCTCAGTAGCCGTAGCCGTAGTAGCCGCCGTAGGCCGGGTAGCTGTAGCCGTAGGACGGATAGCCGTAGCCGTAGCCGTAGCCGCCGACCGGGGCGTAGCCGCCGCCGTAATAGCCGCCGTAGGCCGGGTAGCCGTAGCCGTAGGACGAGGCCGAGCCGGCCGCGATCGCGCCGCCGATGATGCCGAGCGCCGCGCCGGCCGCCAGCGCGCCGCCGGCGCCGATGCCGCGGCGATAGCCGTAGCCGCGATAGCCGCGGTAGCCGCCGCCGTAGTAGCCGCCGCCGCGCCAGCGCACCTGGTCGACGGTCGCGCCCGAGCCGGCGATCGCGGCCGAGGTCGCCGCCGGGAGCGGGGCGGCCTGGGCGCCGACGGTGCCGGCGGTCAGGGCGGCGCCGGCGCCGGCGATGACGGCGAGGGTGGTGATGCGAGACATACTGGATTGCTCCGATCAGTCTGGGAACGTGCCCCGTAGGCCTCAAGAACGACCAAAGGCCGGGATCTGTTCCAGGATTCAGAGCAGATTGACGGACCGTCAATCCGTATCGGCTACGCTCACCCGGCGCGGGTACTCCGGTCGCGCCCGGATGGATTGCGGCGATCGGGCAGATAAGCTTGAGCGTGAGCCGGATCGCGGCTCACGCTCGCCTTTCGGGCCGCGTCAGAACGCGCAGGCGCCGAAGGCCGGGTCGACCGAGCCGTTCCACGGACCGTGATAGAGCGCGAGCAGGTCCTCGGCCCGGCTGCGCGAGGCGGCGATGGCCTGGAGCGGCGCGAGGTAGAGCGTCTCGTCGCGCCCCTGCGCGTCGCGGCGCGCCCGTGCCTTCAGGCCGGCCTCGGCCAGCGCGAGCGCGTCGCGGGCGAGGTCCCGCAGGCGCCGGTTGCCCGCCGGCGCGTCGAGCCCGAGGCGCGGCGCCTCGGCCCGCATCGTCTCGCGCTCCTCGGCCGAGAGCTCGCGCACGAGCTGCCAGGCGCCGTCGAGGGCGGCGGAATCGTAGTACAGCCCGGCCCAGAACGCCGCCTGCGCGGCGATCATGTTGGCGTCCCCCACATCGGCGCCCCGCATCTCGAGGAAGCGCTTCAGCCGCACTTCGGGGAAGGCGGTCGAGGCGTGGTTGGCCCAGTCGGAGACGGTGGCGCGCTCGCCCGGCAGGGCGGAGAGCCGCCCCTCCATCAGGTCGCGGAACGAGGCGCCGCTGACGTCGTGGTAGGTCTCGCCGCGCTTCACGAAGTACATCGGCACGTCGAGGAGCCAGTCGGCGTAGGCCTCGTACCCGAACCCCTCGTCGAACGCGAAGGGCAGCATGCCGGTGCGGTTCGGATCGGTGTCGCGCCAGATCTCGGAGCGGCGCGACAGGAAGCCGTTCGGCCGGCCGTCGGTGAAGGGCGAGTGGGCGAAGAGCGCGGTCGCGACCGGCTGCAGGGCGAGGCCGACCCGCATCTTCGTCACCATGTCGGCCTCGGACGAGAAGTCGAGGTTCACCTGCACGGTGGCGGTGCGCAGCATCATGTCGAGGCCGAGCGAGCCGACCTTGGGCATGTAGCCCTTCATGATGCGGTAGCGGCTCTTCGGCATCACGGGAGTTTCCTCCCGCGTCCATTTCGGGCTCATGCCGAGGGTGAGGAAGCCGATGCCGAGGGGGTCGGCGGCTCGGGCCACCGCGTCGAGGTGCTGGGTCAGCTCGTGGGCGGTGGCGTGCACGTCCGGCAGCGGCGCGCCCGAGAGCTCGAACTGGCCGCCGGGCTCGAGCGAGATCGCGCCCCCGCCCTCGACCGCCGACAGGCCGATCACCCGGCCCGCATCCTCGATCGTCTCCCAGCCGGTGATCGCCTGCAGGCCGTCGAGCAGGGCCTTGATCCCGCGCTCGCCCTCGTAGGGCACCGGCGCGTGATCGGCGCGGTAGAAAGGAACCTTCTCGTGCTCGGTCCCGATGGCGAAGGCGTCGTGCGGCTTCTCGCCGGCTGCGAACCACTCGATCAGCTCGGACCGCGCGCTGAGCGGGGTCGCGTCGGACACGTCGCGCGCCATGCGCCACCTCGTGCTTGAAGAACGAAAAACGACGACTGCCGGCGGACCGGCGGATCACCGTCAAGGTTGTGCCTCAATAGGCCGTGGGCGACCGAGCCGCAACGCGCCCGCATCATACCCCCCGGATCCATCGAGCCCGGCCGGTGCCCACCCCGTCAACCAACCGTTCACCACCTTGCCCGGATCCGGCCCGCCACCCCTTTGACACGGAACAAAACAAGAACAAACATCGGGCCGTCGCAAGGGGTGGTCCAAGAGGACAGACCATGAACATACGCAAGATCCTGCTGGCTGTCACGGAGGTCGCGTCGATGGGCCTGCTCACCGGCGCCGTCGTCCTGTGGGCGGTGGCGCTCTCGCCGATGCACTGACGGCCGGGCGTTGCCGTGCGGCCACGTCCGGGTGGGTTCCGCCGATTCCGCGGTGAATCCCCAGCGATTTTCGGCCCGGTGAGGCGCGCCGGACCGTGACTCCTCGGCCGCCACCGGGAATCCTGGCGCGCTCAGTAGGAGTGAGTCGCCTTGCAGATCCTGAAGCCCGTCGGCTACGTCCACCTGCACGTCCACTCCTCGTACTCCCTGCTCGAGGGCGCCCTGAAGATCGGCGACCTCGTGAAGGCCGCGGGCGCCGACCGGCAGCCCGCGCTGGCGCTCACCGACACCAACAACCTGTTCGGCGCGCTCGAATTCTCCGAGAAGGCGGCCGGGTCCGGCATCCAGCCGATCGCCGGGATGCAGCTCAGCGTCGCCTTCGAGGCGCCGGAGGCGAACGCCAAGCTCAACGCCACCCACCCGCACATCGTGGTGCTGGCGAAAGACGAGGCCGGCTACGGCCACCTGCTGCGGCTCGCGAGCCGCGCCTATTTCGACAACCAGCTCGGCGAGGTGCCGCGGGTCTCCGCCCAGGCGCTCGCCGAATGCGCCGGCGGCCTCATCGCGCTCACCGGCGGCATGGGCGGCCCGGTCGATGCCGCCTTGCGGGCGAACCGCCCCGAACTGGCGCTCGCCCGGCTCGACGCGCTGAAACGCGCCTTCGGCGAGGACCACCTCTACGTCGAGCTGCAGCGCCACGGCCTCTCCGACGAGCGCGCCGTCGAGGGCGAGCTGATCCGGCTCGCCGACCGGCACGGCCTGTCGCTCGTCGCGACGAACGAGCCCTACTTCGCCAAGCCCGAGGATTACGAGGCCCACGACGCGCTGCTCGCGGTCGCCGAAGGGCGCCTCGTCTCCGACGACAAGCGCCGGCGCCTGACCCCGCGCCACGCCTTCAAGACCCGGGCCGAGATGGCCGGCCTCTTTCGCGACCTGCCCGACGCGTTGTCCGCCACCGTCGAGATCGCGATGCGTTGCGCCTACCGGGCGCGCACCCGCAAGCCCATCCTGCCGAGCTTCGGCGCGCCGAGCCCGACGACGCCGGCGCAGGGCACGAAGGAGGGCGCCGCCCTCCAGGCCCAGGTCGCCGCCGCAACCACGGCGGTGGCGAAGGAGATCGCCCCCGACGAGGCGGCCGAGCTGCGCCGGCAGGCCGAGGAAGGCCTGACCGAGCGCCTGCGCCAGCACGGCCCGGCCGAGGGGCTGACGGAGAAGGATTACCGCGACCGGCTCGAATACGAGATCCGCGTCATCACCAACATGAAGTTCCCGGGCTACTTCCTGATCGTCTCGGACTTCATCAAGTGGGCCAAGGAGCACGACATCCCGGTCGGCCCGGGCCGCGGCTCGGGCGCCGGCTCGCTCGTCGCGTGGTCTCTCCTCATCACCGACCTCGACCCGATCCGCTTCGGCCTGCTGTTCGAGCGCTTCCTCAACCCCGAGCGCGTCTCGATGCCGGATTTCGACATCGACTTCTGCGTCGAGGGCCGCGAGCGGGTGATCCGCTACGTGCAGGAGCGCTACGGCGAGGGCCAGGTCGGCCAGATCATCACCTTCGGTACGCTGCTCGCCCGCGGCGTGCTGCGCGACGTCGGCCGCGTCCTGGAGATGCCCTACGGCCAGGTCGACAAGCTGACGAAGCTGGTGCCGCAGAATCCGGCGAATCCCGTGACGCTGGCGCAAGCCATCGAGGGCGAGCCGAAGCTCCAGAGCGCGATCGAGGAGGAGCCGGTCGTCGCGCGGCTGATGAGCATCGCCAGGAAGCTCGAGGGCCTGCACCGCCACGCCTCGACCCACGCCGCCGGCGTGGTGATCGGCGACCGGCCGCTCGAGGAGCTGGTGCCGCTCTACCGCGATCCGAAGACCGGGATGCGGGTGACCCAGTTCAACATGAAGTGGGTCGAGCAGGCGGGCCTCGTCAAGTTCGACTTCCTCGGCCTCAAGACCCTGACGGTGCTCCGCGCCGCGACCGACCTCCTGAAGCTGCGCGGGATCGAGGTCGACTTGCCCTCGCTGCCGATCGACGACACGCTCACCTACGAGCGCCTGAGGAAGGGCGAGACGGTCGGCGTGTTCCAGGTGGAATCGGCCGGCATGCGCAAGGCGCTGGTCGAGATGTGCGCCGACCGGTTCGAGGACATCATCGCGCTGGTGGCGCTCTACCGCCCGGGCCCGATGGCCAACATCCCGGTCTATTGCGAGCGCAAGCTCGGCCGCGACGCCGGCAACGAGAAGAACTGGTACCCGCACGAGAAGCTGGAGCCGATCCTCGCCGAGACTTTCGGCATCATCGTCTACCAGGAACAGGTGATGGAGGTGGCCAAGGTGCTCGCCGGCTACTCGCTCGGCGACGCCGACCTCCTGCGCCGCGCCATGGGCAAGAAGATCAAGGCGGAGATGGACGCCCAGCGCGACCGCTTCGTGAAGGGCGCGGTCGAGCGCGGCCTCGACAAGGCCAAGGCCAACGAGATCTTCGACCTGCTCGCCAAGTTCGCCGATTACGGCTTCAACAAGTCGCACGCGGCCGCCTACGCGCTGATCACCTACCAGACCGCCTATCTCAAGGCGAATTACCCGGTCGAGTTCATGGCCGCCTCGATGTCGCTCGACATCGACAACACCGACAAGCTCGCCGAACTGCGCCAGGACGCGCAGCGGATGAACATCAAGGTCGAGCCGCCGAACGTGAACCGCTCCGGCGTCACCTTCGAGGTGCATGACGGCGCGATCCGCTACGCGCTCGCCGCCATCAAGGGCGTCGGCCGCGCCGCCGTCGAGGCGATCGTCCAGGCCCGCGGCGACACGCCCTTCCGCGATCTCGGCGACTTCGCCCGGCGCCTCAACCCGAAGCAGGTCAACAAGCGCACCCTCGAAAACCTCGTCGCCGCCGGCGCCCTCGACGCGATCGAGCCCGACCGGGCCAAGGCCTTCGCCGCCGTCGAGCCGATGATGCGGCTCGCCCAAGGCGCCGCCGAGGCCGAGACCGTCGGCATGATGGACATGTTCGGCGGCGTGGCCGCCGCCGAGGTGGCTTTGCGCATCCCGGCCTACGAGAACTGGCCGATGGCCGACCGGCTCAAGCGCGAATACGACGCGGTCGGCTTCTTCCTCTCCGGCCACCCGCTCGACGAGTACGGCGACCTTTTGCAAAAGCTCCGGGTCCAGACCTGGGCCGAGTTCTGCCGCTCGGTCCGCGCCGGCACCTCGACGGTCGGCCGCGTCGCGGCGAGCGTGCTCGACCGCGCCGAGCGCCGCACCAAGACCGGCAACAAGCTCGGCATCGTCACGCTCTCCGACCAGACCGGCCATTTCGAGGCGATCATCTTCTCCGAAGGCCTCTCGCATTACCGCGACATGCTGGAACCCGGCGCCGCCCTGGTGCTCCAGCTCCAGGCCAGCACCGAGGGCGAGGACGTGCGCGCCCGCATCCAGACCTGCGAACCCCTCGACCAGGCCGCCGCCCGCCACCAGAAGGGCATGCGGATCTACCTGCGCGACGAGCGCCCGATCGTGAGCGTACAGCAGCGGTTGCAGGTGCGGGGGGAGGGGGAGGTGTCGCTGATCCTGATCCTCGATGGGGGTGAGCGGGAGGTGGAGGTGAAGCTCGGGGGGAAGTATCAGGCGACGCCGCAGATCGCGGGGGCGTTGCGGGCGGTGCCGGGGGTGGTGCAGGTGGAGGTGAGTTGATATGGCGATGTTATATTGGCGCACGCCGGTTGGTTGCAAAGTTCGATTGCGGCTCAAAAATTATGTACGGGTGTAATAAATCTAATTCATATATTATATGAATGATTTCAGTTTTTTGGAGCAGGCCTGATGATAGATTGGACGGAGATATTGGATGGTGATACGTGGGAGCTGTTTGCAAGAGATTATTTCGCTGAGAGTGGATTTACAATCGATGTAGGTCCAGGGCGAGGTGTTGACGCGGGGCGCGATATCGTCATCAGCGAACAGCTAAACGGAAAGATAAATACAAAAAAGTTTGTCTGGCTAGTCAGTTGTAAGCATTATGCAAAAAGCAACAAATCTGTTGGTCCAGGCGACGAACAGAATATAACAGACCGTATAAGGCAGCATAGGGCAGATGGATTTATTGGTTTTTATTCAACTGTGCCGTCCAGTGGTTTAATCGAACGGTTCAAATCGCTTCACGCAAATGGCGATATCTCGGCTTACGAGTTAATTGATGGAAGAAAAATCGAGCAGAGGTTTGTAACCACTGGTTCATCCAAGTTGGCGCTGAGATACTTTCCTGACAGCTATCGTCGAAGCAAACCGATTCAGAAGCTTCTCGATAAGCATGTTGAGTTACGATGCAAAGTTTGTGATGAAGACCTGTTATCAAAGAGTATGTTAGGTCCGTTTTCTGGCGTCATCGTGACTGCATCAAAGCGCACTGAAGCGTCAGACGGCCGTAAATTTGATCAAAATATTCATGTATATGCGGTCTGTAAAGGCGAATGCGATCGTCGAATGGACAGGATGTGCCATCGGCAAGGATTTTCTACTGGATGGGAAGATATCGATGATCTTTGTAATCCGCTTCTTTATATCAAGGCAATTATGGCGATTATGAACCGTCTTCGGGCAAAAAGGGATGAGTACACTGACGAAGCATTTTCTGATCTAAAAAATATATTCATTGCGATTTCCCAACGTACTCTTCGGGAGATCACGGAGGAGGACGGGGAACGGGCGAGTCAAGTCATACGTTTGCAAAACTTAGGTTTCTGATTGCGTGCAGTCAATCTTGGACTTTCATGATAATTATTGATTAATATTATACTAGATATAATTGTGCAAATTTTCGTGCTTTGGAGAGCTGTGAAATTGTAACGTGGATGAAAAGACTTGCCCCCACATGTCGCACATTTAATTCATTGAGCCGCCATTTCCTCTCTGCTATAAACACAGGGCGTAATTTTGCAATCGTTCGCCTTGATCTCAGCTGTATGTGACCTATTTCAAGAAATATAAGGGGTTCTACATGTTCTCTCCGAATTTAACAAAAGCAAAGCAGATCGAAATTATAGCGAAAATGTCGGATCTCGAATTTGCGCGTTTCCGGTATTGTCAAGAAATGTCTGGCGCATATCTAGCTGTCGGAAAATTTGAAGACATACTGATTACGGCGATGAATGTATGTGACCGCATTAAATTGAGGGATAAAATTGGCGAAAATGCTACGAAGTGGTATAATTATCTAGAAAAAAGAGAAATTTTGTAAGGATCTACTCTGGGCAGCCTTATAAAAATACTGGAACTCCATGATATTTCAGAAAAAGATGTTAAATATTTGAAATGGATAAAAGGAAAGCGTGATTATTTTATTCATAGGCTTTTTCATGAAGGTGCGTGGCCTGGCGACTTGGGCGAAGAGGATTGCCGTTTTATGATGCGGCGTCTATTAGCGCTCCAGCTATGGCTATCTCGTGCGGAGCGTAATATATGGTATATTTTCGAGCGTGCAGGATTTATTGAGCTGCAGTGTCTTGAAGATGGGAGTATGTTGTCTATGAACATAGTAATATTTGATTTCTTAGAAAATGATATTCAATAAATATCATTTTATTTATTATTGTAGACTTTTACTTAACAAGTATAATAACTTTTTGCAAATGAGCCGTGCCCGCTCAATGCATCAGCCGAACAACATATAAATTGAAGTTTAGTTTGTCGCCTCTCCCAACCCCAACCAGGCCGCCAAAGCCCCCAACTCCACTCCCAACGCCTCCCGCGCCCCCTCCATCACCCCCGGCTCCCAATGCACCGCATGCAACAGGAGCCGCCCCCCCGCCCGATCCGCCTTCAAATCCACCCGCCCCACCAACTCCTCCCCATACAAAAACGGCAGCACGTAATACCCGTACTGCCGCTGCGCCGCCGGGGTGTAGATCTCGATGCGGTAGCGGAAGCCGAACAGGCGCTCGGTGCGGGCGCGCTCCCAGACCAGGGGGTCGAAGGGGGCGAGCAGGGCTTGGGCCGAGACGCGGCGGGGGATCTTGGCGTCGCGGTGGAGGTAGGCGGGGGGCCAGCCGGGGACCTCCGTCGGGAGCAGGGTGCCTTCCTCCACCAGCCGGGCGATGGCCGCCGCGGCGTCGGCGGGCCCGAGGCGGAAATAGTCGCGCAGTTCCGCGGCCGTGGCGATCCCGAGGGCCCGGGCGGAGAGGGCGACCAGCTGGGCCTGCGCCTCCGCCTCCGGCACGTCGGGCAGGGAGAAAATGTCCGGCGGGATCACCCGCTCGGGGAGGTCGTAGACCCGCTCGAAGCTGCGCCGCCGCGTCGCCGTGGTGACGTGGCCGGCGTAGAACAGCCATTCGAGCATGCGCTTGGGCTCGCTCCAGGCCCACCAGCCGGCCCGGCCGGTCTGGAGGTCGGAGGCCGCCATCGGACCCTCGTCGCGCAGGCGCGCGAGCAGCGCCATCGCCTCCGCCCGGCGCTCGCCCGCGAAGACCCGCATGCCGGTATAGCCGGCCTGCCCCCGGTCGGCCCGTGCCATACGCCAGCGCAGCAGCGGGTGCAGGCTAAGCGGCAGGAGCGAGCATTCGTGCGCCCAGTACTCGAACAGCCGCCGATCGCGCTTCGGCCCCCAGGCGCGGCGGTCGAGGAGGGCCGTGTCGTAGGCGCCGAGCCGCGAGAAGGCCGGGAGGTAATGCGCCCGCACCAGGACGTTGACGCTGTCGATCTGGTGCAGGCCGAGCCGGTCGATCGTGGCGGCGAGGTGCCGGGGACCGACCGCCGCGGGGCGTGCGGCGTGAAACCCCTGCGCCGCCAGGGCGACCCGGCGGGCTTCCGGAGGCGTCAGCCGCACGATCCCCATTAGGTTAGATCCTTGCGGCTCAGATCTTCCGCACGGCCCCGTGGGCGGCGCTGGTGGTCATGCTGGCAAAGGCGCGAAGCGCCGCGCTCACCTTGCGCTTCCGGGGCTCGGCGGGCTGCCAGCCCTTCGCGACTTGCGCGGCGCGGCGGCGCTCGATCTCGGCCGCATCGACCGCGAGGTGGATGCGCCGGTTCGGGATGTCGATCTCGATCCGGTCGCCGGGCTCGACGAGGCCGATCAACCCGCCTTCCGCCGCTTCCGGCGAGACGTGGCCGATCGACAGGCCCGAGGAGCCGCCCGAGAAGCGCCCGTCGGTGACGAGCGCGCAAGCCTTTCCGAGGCCCTTCGACTTCAGGTAGCTCGTCGGATACAGCATCTCCTGCATGCCGGGGCCGCCGCGGGGGCCCTCGTAGCGGATCAGCACCACCTCGCCGGCCTGGACCTTGCCCCCCAAGATGCCGTCCACCGCCGCGTCCTGGCTCTCGAAGACGTGGGCGGGACCCGAGAAGGTCAGGATGCTGGCATCGACGCCGGCGGTCTTCACGATGCAGCCGTCCTCGGCGAGGTTGCCGTACAGGACTGCCAGGCCGCCATCCTGCGAGTAGGCGTGGGCGGCGTCGCGCACCACCCCGCCCTCGCGGTCGAGGTCGAGCTCGTCGAAGCGCGAGGCCTGAGAGAACGCGACCTGGGTCGGCACGCCGCCGGGGGCCGCGCGGTAGAACTCGCGCACGCTCTCGCTGCCGGTCTGGCGCACGTCCCAGCGCGCCAGCGCCTCCTTGAGGGTGCCGGCGGCGACGTTGCCGACTTGCGCGTCGATGAGCCCCGCCCGGTCGAGCTCGCCGAGGATCGCCATGATGCCGCCGGCGCGGTGCACGTCCTCCATGTGGACGTTGGCCACCGCCGGCGCGACCTTGCACAGGACCGGCACCCGGCGCGACAGCCGGTCGATGTCGGCCATGGTGAAGGGCACCTCGCCCTCGTAGGCGGCGGCGAGCAGGTGCAGCACCGTGTTGGTCGAGCCGCCCATGGCGATGTCGAGGGTCATGGCGTTCTCGAACGCCGTCATCGAGGCGATCGCCCGCGGCAGGACCGAGGCATCGTCCTGCTCGTAGTGGCGCCGGGCGAGGTCGACGATGAGGTGGCCGGCCTCGACGAACAGGCGCTTGCGGTCGGCGTGGGTCGCCAGCACCGAGCCGTTGCCGGGCAGCGAGAGCCCGAGCGCCTCGGTGAGGCAGTTCATGGAATTGGCCGTGAACATGCCCGAGCACGAGCCGCAGGTCGGGCAGGCCGAGCGCTCGATCACCTGCACGTCCTCGTCGGTAACGCGGTCGTCGGCGGCGGCGATCATCGCGTCGACGAGGTCGACCTTCCTGATCCCGGTCGAGAGGTGGACCTTGCCGGCCTCCATCGGCCCGCCGGAGACGAACACCACCGGGATGTTGAGGCGGAGCGCCGCCATCAGCATGCCGGGGGTGATCTTGTCGCAGTTCGAGATGCACACCATGGCGTCGGCGCAATGCGCGTTGACCATGTACTCGACCGAATCGGCGATCAGGTCGCGGGACGGCAGCGAGTAGAGCATGCCGTCGTGCCCCATCGCGATGCCGTCGTCGACCGCGATGGTGTTGAACTCCTTGGCGACGCCGCCCGCCGCCTCGATCTCGCGCGCCACGAGCTGGCCGAGGTCCTTCAGGTGGACGTGGCCGGGCACGAACTGCGTGAACGAGTTCACCACCGCGATGATCGGCTTGCCGAAATCGGCGTCCTTCATGCCGGTGGCGCGCCACAGGCCGCGGGCGCCGGCCATGTTGCGGCCGTGGGTGGTGGTGCGGGAACGGTAGGCGGGCATTGGAACTCTTCGAGGGTCGTTTCCCCTCGGGTCATGCCGCCACCACCCCGCCCGCCGCAAGTCCCTGAATGCAGGGCAGGCCCGCTTCGAGCCGCTACTTCGAGCAGCCGATGCAGATGCCCTTCATGATCTGGTCCTCGCGCTTCTCCTCCTGGCGGTTGCGGGGGGTGACGGTGCCGGTCTCGTCGGGACCCAGGCTGCCGGGCTTCGGCACGGTCTGGCCGACGGCGCTGGTGTTCGGCGCCCGGATCGTCGAGGCCGGGCCGCCGCCGGTGCCGGTCTCGCTCGGCGGGGTTTGGGCGAGGGCGGGGAGGGGGCCGAGGAGGGCGAGGGCCAGGATCGGGGTGAGGAGGCGGTTGGCCATGGATCGGGTCCCTTTTGGGGCGGTGAAGCTGTGTCGGGGAGTCGACGCGGTGGGAACGGTGAAGTTCCCGAGGCGCGTGCTCACGCTCCGCGGCCGCATCCCCTCCGCGACCAGGGCTGAACGCTCGTGCGAGACCCGCCCTCTGTGCAGGGCTGTCCGGGGAAATGAAAAGACGCGAGTCTCCCCTCTCCCCGCGGGCGGGGAGAGGCTTGAGTACCCTTGTCGGGTGCTCAAGGAGCCCGCAGGGCGAGGGTGAGGGGGTGGCTCCGGAAGAGTCTCACTCGTCGAGACCCCCTCACCCTCGCTCCGGCTCCGCCTGCGCTCCTTTCACCCCAGGCAAGGGGGGCGAAAGCCTCTCCCCGCCCGCGGGGAGAGGAGGGAACCCGTGCCATTCTTTTCCCCGGACAGCTCTGCACAGAGGGGGGAGGGTTGAGGCCAGCGCAGCCGGACGCTCCCACCCGCCTATATCTCCCCCATGGACGCCCCCTCCGACAGCCGCCTCTCCGCCTTGCGCCGCGCCGCGAGCACCCGGCTCGGGCCCTTGCGCCACCTGCCCGCTCTGTTCCGCCTCGCCGTCGCGGCCGATCCGCGGCTCACCGCCGCCAGCCTCGCCTTGCGCCTCACGCGCGCCGGGCTGCCGGCCCTGATGCTCTACGTCGCCAAGCTCGTGGTCGATGCCGTGGTGGCGGGGCGGGGGGGACCGCCGCCGGAGGCCGGCTGGCTGTCCGATCCGCGGCTGCACCACATCGGGTTCCTCGTCGGGATCGAGCTTGCCCTCGCGGTCGTCTCGGACCTGCTCGGGCGGGCGACCTCGTACGTCGACGGGGTGCTGGCCGAGAAGGTCGGCAACGCCACGACCCTGCGGCTGATGACCCATGCCGCCTCCCTCGACCTCGCGCAGTTCGAGGACAGCGCGGTGCAGGACCGGCTGGAGCGGGCCCGGCGCCAGGTGGCGTGGCGCTCGAACCTGATCGGCCAGCTGCTCGGCCAGCTCCAGGACCTCGTCACCGCGATCACGCTCGCGGTCGCCGTCGGCACGATGCTGCCCGGGCTGGTGCTGCTCCTGGTGCTCGCCCTGATCCCGGCCTTCCTCAACGAGCTGCACTTCAACGCCCGCGGCTACCGCCTCGCCTGGCGCCGCAGCCCGGACCGGCGCGAGACCGACTACCTGCGCTACCTCGGCGCCGACGCGCACAGCGCCAAGGAGGTCAAGCTGTTCGGCCTCGCCCACCACCTCGCCGAGCGGTTTCGCGACCTCGCCGCCCGGCTGCTCGCCGAGAACCGGGAGCTCGCCCGCCACCGGGCGCTCGCCGGCGGCGCCTTCGCGACCCTCGGCACGCTCGCCTACTACGCCGCCTACCTCGTCATCGCGGGCGAAGCGCTCGCCGGCACGCTCACCGTCGGCGACCTCACCTTCCTGGGCGGGGCTTTCCTGCGCCTGCGCGGCCTCGTCGAGGGGCTGCTGCTCGGCGCGTCCCAGCTCCTCGGCCAGGCGCAGTACCTCGACGACCTGTTCTCGTTCTTCACCATCGCGCCGACCATCCGCTCGCGGCCCGGCGCCTTGCCCGTGCCGGAGCGCCTGCGCGAGGGCTTCGTGTTCGAGGATGTCGGCTACCGCTATCCGGGCGAGGAGCGCTGGGCGGTGCGCCACCTGTCCCTGCGCATCCGGGCCGGCGAGGTGGTGGCGCTGGTGGGCGAGAACGGCGCCGGCAAGACCACGGTCGTCAAGCTGCTCGCCCGGCTCTACGCGCCGACCGAGGGCCGCATCCTGCTCGACGGCCGCGACCTCGCCGAGTACGACCTCGACTCCCTGCGCGCCCGGATCGGCGTGATCTTCCAGGACTTCATGCGGTTCGACTTCACGGCCGGCGACAACATCGCGGTCGGCCGGATCGAGGCGCGGGAGGACCGGGACGGGATCGCGCTCGCGGCGCGGCGGGCCCTCGCCGACGCGGTGATCGAGCGGCTCCCGGCATCTTACGACCAGCGCCTCGGCCGGCGCTTCGAGGACGGGGTCGAATTGTCGGGCGGCGAGTGGCAGAAGGTGGCGATCGCCCGGGCCTATCGGCGCGACGCGGCGGTTCTCGTCCTCGACGAGCCGACGGCGGCCCTCGATGCCGGGGCCGAGGCCGAGGTGTTCCGCCGCTTCGCCGACCTCGCGGCCGGGCGCACCGCGCTCCTCATCTCGCACCGCTTCTCCACCGTGCGCCGGGCCGACCGGATCGTGGTCCTGGCCGGGGGCCGCGTGCTGGAGGAGGGGACGCATGCCGCGCTGGTGGCGCGGGCCGGGCGCTACGCCGAGCTGTTCGAGCTTCAGGCGGCGGGCTACCGCTGAGCCGCCTCGTAATCGGCGAGGTCGGCCGCATCGGCGATCGTCTCCCGGGCGGCCCGGTCCAGGCGCTCGACCACGCGGGCGACCGACGGCGCCGCGTAGGGCCGCGCGGCGCGCAGGGCCTGCAGCGTCTTGGCCAGCCGGATCGTCACCTCGATCTCCCCCAGCCCCTCGCGGATCAGCGGCCGGAAGGCGTCGGTCAGCATGTCGTCGAGCGTCGGGCGGGGCACGTGGACCGGAGGCCGCTCGGCCAGCTCCGCGCCCTCCGGCTCGTCGGGCGGCAGGTGCAGGAGCACCCGCAGGAGGGCGTTCAGCACCTCGATCGCGGTGCCGGGATCGTTGGTGGCCGGGGAGAGGGCGCGGCTGGCGATCTCCGAGAGCGCGATCAGGCCGAGGCGCGGATCCTGGTCGAAGCGCCGGTGCCGCTCGATCGCGAAGGCCTTCGCCAAGGTTTCGGCGAGGGTTTCGGCGAGGGTTTCGGCCACCGTCTCGCCCGCCTCCCCGGCATCGCCCGCGACGTGGAGCAGCGGCCGGGTCGGATGGACGAGGGTGCCCGGCAGCGCGGCGACGTGGAGCACGAGCCCGTGATGCGCCGCGGCCGCGCCGAGGGAGGCGATGTCGATATGGGTGACGTAGCCGGTCTCCCCGGAGAAAACCGGCGTCGCGCCGGCGGGCACCGGGACCGCCGGCCGTCCGCCGAGGCGCGGATCGGCGGAGAAGGCCCGCATCGCCTCGGCGGCGGCCTCCTCGACGCGGTCGATCACGTCGCCCATCCGCCCGAAGCCGGTGATGTGGCCGATCCAGCGCAGGAGCGTGACGACCACCACGGCGACGACCAGCACCGTGCCGCAGAACAGGACGACGCGCCCGCTGTCGCCGTAGACGCTCGATTGCAGCCCGATGATGCCGACGACCGAGAACACGAAGGCGCCCAGGAAGGTCGAGAGCGCGTTCTGCGAGGTCGGGTCGCCGATCAGGAGCTGCGTCGCCCGCGGCGTCGCGAGCTGGGTCGCGGAGCCGTAGGCGCTGACCATCGCGGTGAGCGAGAACGTCGTCACCGCCAGCATGCTGGACGCCATGATCTGCAGGATCGTCCCGACGGCGTCCTGCCCGAGCCGGCCGTGCACGTCCCCGGGCAGGAACGGCCCGACGAGCGCGGCGACGACCGCGAGCCCGACCCCGAACAGGCTGATCAGCGCCGCCCGGAACCAGACTTGCCGGACGACACGCCGTCCCATCCACGCCCAGCGACCCATGCGTCCTCGCCCATCCGGTGGATCCCGCGATCCTCGAACCGGGGATTCTAGGGCAGCGGAGCGGGCGCGGCGCGGGGTCGCGTCAGTGGTCCGGCCTCCCGGGCGGGGGACCGCCCTCCCGCTCGGCCCGGTCGCGGTCGAGCTGCGTCAGGAGCTCGGCGAGGCGCGGGTCGAGCCCCTCGTCGAGCACGGGTTCGTACAGGGCCTGGAGGTAGCGGCCGAGCCGTTCCCGGCTCGCCGCGTCGAGGGTCGGGCCGCCGTCCGACGGCTCGCGGGAGGAGGGTCCGCCGAACCGGGGCGTATCGGAATCGGATGCGATCATCGGTCCTACATTTCGCGCCCGGGCGGCTCCGGCAAGCCTCCGCCCTCGTCGATCCCCCAACACCGGGGCGGGCCGCGGGTTCACGCGGTCTCGCGCCCGGTGACCTCGCGGTGATCTCGTCCCCGAGCAGCCCAGGGCTGACGCCCGTCCCGAAGCGGGACGGTTGGACGCAAGGCGGGAACCGCGTTTGTGCAGTGCCGTTGGCTCGCCGGGGCAATCGGAAGGGATCAGATCGATGCGCTTGCTGACGATGACCGTGGCCGTCCCGCTCGTCCTCGCCTGCGGCCTCGCCGTGCCGGCTCTCGCCCAGTCCGGCCGCCCGCCGGCACTCCTCATCCACGGCAATTACTGCGGCCCGGGCAACAACGCGCCGCTGCCGCCGATCGACGCCCTCGACGCGGCCTGCGCCCGGCACGATGCCTGCACGCCCCGGGGCGGCATGCCGACGGCGACCTGCAACGCGCGGCTGCAGCGCGAGGCCGCGCTGATCTCCCGCGATCCGCGCCAGCCCGAGGATGTTCGCGACGCCGCCGGCTTCGTCGCCTTCGCGGCCGGCATGATGCCGTCGCGCCCGCAGGTGGCGGAGGCTCCCGCGATGGTGCCCGCGGCGCGTCCCGTCGGGCACGTCGTCCAAGTGCCGTCGGTTGTTCAAGCCCCGTCGGTGGTTCAAGTCCCGTCGCTCGACGAGGACGACGAGTAGGACGCGCTCTCAGAGCGGGTAGGTCACGTCGGTCAGCGTCTCGGACAGGGCCCAGAGCCGCGCCGCCGAAGCGGGGTCGCCGGCATGGGGCTCGACCTTCGCGGGGGCGGGGTGGCCGCGGATCTCCCACAGGCCGTCCGGGCCGTAATAGTGGCCGCCCTCCGCCTCCGGCGCCGTGGCGGCGTAGAGCAGGGGCAGGGCGCCCCGCGCCGCCGACTGGCCGAGGAGGCCGAGGAGACCGGCGCCGATGCGCTCCGCCAGCGGCCCGGCCCGGTCGCCGCGCCGGGCGATGGCGGTGGCCGCCACGCCGGGATGGGCCGCGATCGACCGCACGGGCGAGCGAGCGGCGCGCAGGCGGCGGTCGAGCTCGAGGGCGAACATCAGCATCGCGAGCTTGGTCTGCCGGTAGGCCGATTGCGGCCCGTAGGCGCGGCGCAGCTGCAGGTCGTCGAAGGCGATGCGTCCCGAGCGGTGGGCGATGCTCGCCACTGCGACGACCCGGGCCGGCGCCGCGCCGGGCTCGCGCCGCAGGCTCGGCAGCAGCAGACCGGTCAGGGCGAAGTGGCCGAGATAGTTGGTGGCGAGCTGGCGCTCGAACCCGTCCTCGGTCTCCTCGCGCCGCGGCACCGCGGCGATGCCGGCATTGAGGAGCAGGATGTCGATCGGCCGCCCCTCCGAGCGCCAGCCCTCCGCGAAGGCCCGCACCGAGGCGAGGCGGGCGGTGTCGAGGGCGCGGATCTCGACGGAGGCCGCCGGATGCGCCCGCCGGATTGCCGCCGCCATGCGCTCGGCCTTGCCCGCGTCCCGGGCGGCGAGCACGATCCCGGCCCCGGCGCCCGCGAGCGCGAGGGCCGCCTCGTAGCCGATGCCGCTCGTCGCCCCGGTGACGAGGGCGCGGCGTCCGACCTGCGGCGGGATCATGGAAGGGGTCCAGGGCATCCGCATGCTCCTCGGAAATCTCGCGAGAGCCCCGAGATGGTGGCGGGCGCGCCGGCGGGAAGGGGCGGCGCGGATCGAAACCGCTCCCGCGCACGTTCCCTGCACGCCGGCCCCGGAGAGGCCGGCGCCCGGGCTGTCGGAGGATATGAGGGAACCCGCATGATCGGTCGGCTGATCGCGACCCTGCGCCCGCACAGGCTGCCCGACGACCGCGAGGCGGGGCCGGAGGAGACGGTGATGGCCGCCCCGCCGGACGCGGCCATGCGGTTTGCGCCGATGGTGCCGCTCGCGCCCCCGCCGGCCGTCAACGACGACCCGGACGAGGCGCTGTGCGAGGCGGTCGAGGCGGCGCTGCGCGACGCCGGGTACCTGTCGGAGCCGCCGGCGGAGTGAGGGAGCGGCTCCTGGATCGCGACCGTCCGGCGCGACCGCACGGTGATCGCGGCGTCAGGCCGCCTGGATGTCGTGCAGGAAGCCGTCGACCTCCTGCTTGACGTTGAGCGACTGCGTCGCGAGCTCGGCGGCCGCCATCAGCACCTGCGAGGCGGCGCTGCCGGTCTCGCCCGCCGAGCCGAGCACGCCGGTCATCGACGCGGACACGTCCTGGGTGCCCCGGGCCGCCTGCGAGGCGTTGCGCGAGATCTCGGTCGTCGCGGCGGTCTGCTCCGTCACCGTCGCGGCGATCATGCCGCTGATCTCGTTCATCGCCGCGATCGTCTGGCTGATCTGCCCGATGGCGCCCGCCGCCTGGCCGGTGGCGGCCTGGATCGCCGTGATCTGCCCGCCGATCTCCACGGTCGCCCGGGAGGTCTGGGCCGCGAGCTCCTTCACCTCGGCGGCCACCACCGCGAAGCCGCGCCCCGCCGCGCCGGCGCGGGCCGCCTCGATGGTGGCGTTGAGGGCGAGCAGGTTGGTCTGATCGGCGATGGCGGTGATCGTCGCGACGGCGGCGCCGATCTGCGTGGCGGCCGCGCTCAGGCTCGTCATGGCGGCGTCGGTCGCCGCGGCCTCGCGGGCGGCGTTCCCGGCGACCTCGTTCGAGCGCAGGACCTGCCGCTCGATCTCCTGGAGCGAGGACACCATCTCCTCGGCGGCGGCCGCGACCATCTGCACGCTGGCCGAGGTCTGATCGGCGGTGGCGCTGGAGGCCTGCGCCTGGGCGCTGGTGGTGTCGGCGACGCCCGTCATGGTGCGGGCCGTGGCGTCGAGCTCGGTCGCGGCCGAGGTGACGATCTCGAGCGAGCCCGCCACCTTGTGCTGGAAGCCCCGGACCAGCTGGTCGACCCGGTCGGCGCGGCGCTGGCGGGCGGATTGCTCCTCGCGCTGCTCCGCCTCCAGGGCGACCCGGGCGATGGCGTTCTGCCGGAACACCTCCACGGCCTGGGCCATCTCGCCCATCTCGTCGCGGGAATCGCGGGAGGGCACGGCGAGGTCGGTATCGCCGTCCGCCAGCCGCTTCATCGCCGCGGTCATGCCGCCGATCGGCCCGATGATGCTGCGGGCGATCAGCAAGGCGAGGCCGGTGCCGAGGGACAGGGCGACGGCGATCAGGACGAACTGGATCGTCCGCGTCCGGGCCGTCATCCCCTCGGTGGCGGCGGCGATCTCGGCCACCACGGTCTCCACCTTGGCCCGCACGGTCTTGGTGGCTTGGTCGATGGCCGTCAGGCGCGGCTTGAGGCCGGCATCGTAGACCTTCTGGCTCTCGCCCGAGGCCGCGTTGTAGGCCTGGAACGCGGTGACGTAGGCCGCCAGCGCCTGCTCGGTCGCGCGGATCGACGACGCGAAGGCGCCGGCGGTATCGAGCCCGCGCAGGGCCTTCAGGGCGGTGTCCGCCTTGCCGGCATTGGTCGCGAAGGTCGCCGGGCCGTTCGGGTCCTGCGTCGCCAGGAAGCGCCAGTTGGCGACCCGCACCAGCAGCATGGCGCTCTCGGTCATGGCGGCCTGGAGCACCTGCGCGTCGCTGGCGCGAGCCCGCATCTCGGCCACGAGCGCGCCGGTCGCGCGGGTCAGCTCGTCGCCGCCCTTGAACAGCGTGCTCTTGGCCTCCGCCATGCTGCGCCCCGTCGCCTCCAGGCGCTGCATGTCGGGCTTCAGGTCGCGGGCCTGGTCGCGGATCTCGCCGTAGAGCCGGCGGCGGTCCTCGGCGATCGCCCGCCTGGCCATCCGATCGCCCGATTCCTCGATCGACCGGCGCTCCGCCTCGATCTCGGCGATCAGCTCGGGCCGCGGCGCGAGGCGGTACTGCTCCGCCTGACCCGCCATCGTCTTCGTCGACACGATCACGGCGAGGGCGGAGCGCGACAGGTCGTCGAGCAATGCCCGCCGTTCGTACTGCTCGGCGAGGCCGGCCTGCTGGTAGATCGAGAAGCCACCCAGACCTGCGGCAATCATTACCAGTGACCCGAAGCCGAAATACAGGCGGGTGCGGACGGTCGACTTGCGCAGCATGTCACGACTCAAATGAGAGTTTATTCTTATAAGATAAATTACTTTTGTTAATGATCGGTTACAAACTTACCCTTCGGCAGAATTCGGCTGCCCTGCCGGAAGCGGCGCGTGCTCCCGTCGCCATGCCGGAAGGGCGAAGCGGCGTGGTCCGGGAGGGGCCGCAGCCCCGTCCGGTGGCCCGGCAACGGAGGGCCGCGCGCACGGGCGTGCCGCGGGGGCCGCCCGCCCCGAACGATCGCGCGGCCCGGGACGCCGATCTACGATGGCGGTTCCGACCCCGGCGCTTCGTCGGCCTCGACCGGCCGGAAGCACGGCACCGGCGTGCCGTCGCGCGAGCGCGCGAAGACGAGGCGCACCGGCTGGCCGATCGCCAGGGCTCGCGGATCGCACTCGACCAGGCTCGTCAGCATCGTCGGCCCTTCCGCCAGCGTGACGTAGGCGATCGTGCGGGCCGGGTCCTCGCGGGCGAGCACCGTGTAGCTGTAGATCGTGCCGTTCCCCGAGGCCTCCTCCCAGGCGGTCTCGCCGAGGCAGAACGGGCACAGGGAGCGCGGGTACCAGTGCGCCTTGCCGCAGGCCGTGCAGCGGCGCAGCAGGAACCGGCCCTCGCGCGCCGCCGCCACGAAGGGCGCGGATTCGGGGCTCGCCGGCGGATCGGGCCAGTCGCCGTCGCGCAAGGAGATGCGGGTCGAGGAAATCCCGGTCATCACGTCTCACTCCCTCCCGAGCACCAGGGTCGCGGCGCCGTGGCGGCTGCCGAGCAGGCCGCCGATGCCGGTCGCCACGGCGAGGCCGCAATTCCTCACCTGGACCGCCGGATGCGCCTCTTCCCGCAACTGGCGCACCGCCTCGATCACCTTGGTGATGCCGCCCCGGTTGGCCGGGTGGTTGTTGCACAGCCCGCCGCCATCGGTGTTGAACGGCAGCTTTCCGGTCCCCGAGATCAGGTTGCCGTCGGCGACGAAGCGCCCGCCCTGCCCCTTCTCGCAGAAGCCGAGATCCTCGAGCTGCATCAGCACCGTGATGGTGAAGCTGTCGTAGATCGAGGCGTACCGGATGTCGGCCGGGGTCACCCCGGCCTCCGCGAAGGCCGCCGGCCCGGAGATCCGCGCCGCCGAGTACGTCAGGTCGACCGCGCCGCCGAGCTGGCCTTTTTGCGCCTCGCCCGCCCCCATCACCCGCACGCGCGGGCGCTTCAGGGTGCGGGCGATCTCGGGCCGCACCACCACCAGCGCCCCGCCGCCGTCGCTGACGACGCAGCAATCGAGCCGGTGCAGCGGATCGGCGACCATCGGCGAGGCCAGCACGTCCTCGACGCTCACCACGTCGCGCAGCATGGCGTTCGGGTTGTGCTGCGCGTGGTGCGAGGCCGCGACCTTGATCCAGGCGAGCTGCTCGGCCGTCGTGCCGAACGCGTGCATGTGGCGGCGGGCACACATCGCGTAGAGGTTGACCGTGGTCGGGCCGAACGGCGTCTCCCACGGGCTGTCCGGCGCATCGGCGATGACGGGCCGGGCCGCGGTGCCGGAATGCCCGGCGCTGCGCGGCCGGCCGGCGAGCGTGATCAGCGCGACGTTGCACGTCCCCATCGCGATGGCCTGCGCGGCGTGGGCCACGTGGGCGATGTAGGAGGCGCCGCCGATATCGGTGCTGTCGAGGTGGCGCACCCTGAGGTTCAGGTAGTCGGCCATCGCCAGCGGCCCGAGGCCCGGCGCGTCGCCGGCGCAGAAATAGCCGTCGACGTCGTCCTTCGTCAGCCCGGCATCGGCGAGCGCGCCGGCGGCGGCCTCGGCGTGGAGCTGGGCCACGGACTTGTCCGGGGCCTTGCGGGCCGGGTGCTCGTAGGCCCCCGCGATGTAGGCGCGTCCGTTGATCGTCATGGTCACACCGGGTCCCAGGAAAACACGTCGGGGCTGCGGTCGAGGGGGGCGAGGTGGCCCGAGAGCGCCGGCATCCCGTGCTCGGCGATGGTCTCCGGCGTCCAGCCCTCGCCCCGGTGCACGCCGCGCACCGGGCGGGGATGGTTGAAGACGAACAATTCGTTGTGGCGGGCGGCGAAGATCTGGCCGGTGACGTGGCCGGCCTCGTCGGAGGCGAGGAAGACGGCGAGCGGGGCGTTCTTCTCCGGGCCCATCGCCTGGAGCTTGGCGACGCGAGCCTTCTGCTCCGGGGTCTCGGCGGGGATCGAGCTCGTCATGCGGCTCCAGGCGAAGGGGGCGATGCAGTTCGAGCGCACGCCGAAGCGGCCCATGTCGAGGGCGATCGACTTCGACAGGGCGGCGACGCCGAGCTTGGCGGCGGAATAGTTCGCCTGGCCGAGATTGCCGATCAGGCCGGAGGTCGAGGTCATGTGGACGTAGGCGCCCGAGCCTTGTTTCCGGAAGGTCTCGGCGGCGGCGCGGGAGACGAAGAAGCTGCCGTTGAGGTGGACGTTGATGACGGAAAGCCATTCCTCCGGCGTCATCTTGTGGAAGATCTGGTCGCGCAGGATGCCGGCATTGTTGACCACGATGTCGAGGCGGCCGAACGCGTCGAGGGCGGTCGCGACGATGCGTTGCGCCGCGTCCCATTCGGCGACGGTATCGGTGTTGACGACCGCCTGGCCGCCGCGCTGCTCGATGATGGCGCGGGTCTGCTCGCCCGGGGTCGCCGAGGTCTCGCCGAGCCCGCTGAGGCTCGCGCCGACGTCGTTGACGACCACCCGGGCGCCGGCGAGCGCCATGGCGAGCGCGATCTCCCGCCCGATGCCGCCACCGGCTCCGGTGACGAGCGCGACCTTGCCGTCCAGTAGGCCCATGGGGTGTCTCCCTGTTCTCACCGCCCCGTCCAGCGCGGCGGGCGCTTCTCGACGAAGGCCCGCGGGCCCTCGCGGTAATCCTCCGAGGCCTGCACCCGTGCCCGGGCGGCGGCGCTCGCTTCGCGCAAGCCCGCCTCGTTGGAATCGGGTGCGAGGCGCGCGACGCCTAAGCTCTCGCGCACGGCGAGCGGCGCGTTGCCGGCGATGACGCGCGCCAGCGCCAGCGCCTCGTCCCGGGCGCGGCCCTGGGGCGCCAGCCGGTTGACGAGGCCGAGCGCGTGGGCGCGGGCGGCTTCGAGCCGCCCGCCGGTCAGGATCAGCTCGAGGGCGATTCGCTGAGGCAGCGCCCGCGGCAGCCGGTAGAGCCCGCCCGCCGCCGCGACGAGGCCGCGGGTCACCTCCGGCAGGCCGAAGCTCGCCCCCTCGCCGGCGACGATCAGGTCGCAGGCCAGCGCGATCTCGCAGCCGCCGGCGAGCGCCGGGCCCTCGACTGCGGCGATCCAGGGCTTGGCCCGCGGCGCGTGCACGAAGCCCGCGAAGCCGCCCGCCTCCGTCCAGAGATCGTCGGCCCGCCCCGCCGCGATCACCGTCAGGTCGGCCCCGGCGCAGAAGACCGGGCCCTCGCCGGCGAGCACCACCGCGCGGACCGCGTCGTCGGCTTCGGTCTCGACCACCGCCCGCGCGAGGGCACGGGCGAGCGCCGGATCGACGGCGTTGCGGGCCTGCGGCCGGTCCAGGATCACGACCGCGACGTGGTCGCCGGCGCGCGCGACGCGGATCGGGTCCGCCATCACGCGGCCTCCCATTCGAGGAGCCCGTCGGGGGCCGTGCGCAACCGGCCCTCGCCTCCGACGGGCGAGCGGTCGAGGTCGGTGAGGCGGCCGAGCGTCCCGCGGTCGGCGGCGGGCACCCGGGCGAGCAGGCGCGCGCCGCCCTGGCGCAGCACGACGACGCCGCGCTCGGGGGCGCCCTCGCGGTCGAACAGCACGGTGTGGGTCTCGAGCGTCGCGCGGCCCGTCGCCGCCTCGACGACCGGCGGCACCGGCCCGCGGCGGCGATCCGCCTCGTCCTGGACCGAGACCGGCGCGTCGGCGGGCGCGCGCGGCCGGCCGCCCAGCACCAGGGCGTGGTGCTTGGTGACGAACTCGCCCTGGCCGTAGAGGAGGCCGGCCGCGCCCGGCGCCTCGCGCAAGGCGCGGACCATCGCGCAGGCGGCATGCGCCATGTAGCCGTTGAGCGGCGCGCCGAAGAAGGTCAGCCCGCCGGCCACCGTCGGCACCGCGTCGGCGGGGAGCCCGAGGCTGCGGCGCGCCATCTTGGGCACGCAGGGAAAGCAGCTGTAGAGTTCGACCGCCGCGAGGTCCGGGGGCGCGAAGCCTGCCCGGCGCAGGGTTTCGGCCAGCACCGCGTCCTGCGCCGGCGCGTGGTCGAAGCGGTCGCGGGCGAGCCAGTCGCGCGGCTCGGCCGCCGCGGCGCCGGGGCCGATCGGGACCACGCGGTGCTCGGGGATCCCGGCGGCGCGGGCGAGCGCGAGGCTCGTCACGATCAGGCCCGCGCCCTGGTTCACCACGGGGTTGGCCACCATCAGCTTCGGGTAGGGCCAGGCGATCGGCCGGTTGGCGGGCGAGGGCGTGGCGATCTCCTCCGCCGCGAAGGGGCGGCGCAGCCAGCCGTTCGGGTTCGCGCCGGCGACCCGCGACATCGCCGACCACAGGGCCGCCGATTCGTCGCGGCCCTGGCGCGGGGTCTGTCCCCAGGCGGCCTGGAGGGCCGTCTCGTAGAGCGGGTAGACGAAGACCGGCTGCGACAGCCCGTGGCGCAGGGCCTGAGGGTGCAGGTAGTCGCGCGCCCGCGGGTTGGTCCAGGCCGGATCCGGCGCGGTCCAGGGCGGGACGGCGTCGCGCTCGGGCTTGAGGCCGGCGCGGCGCGCGGCGCCCGCGCTGTGCTCGGCCTCGCCGCTGCACAGGGCCGCCACCTCCACCTCGCCGCGGGCGATCCTGAGCGCCGCCTCGTGCAGGAACCGCACCGGCGTCTCGCCGCCGACCGGGCCGTAGGCGAGCCGGGCCGGGCGGTGGCCGATCAGGTCGGCGACGCGGGCCGGCAGGTCGGCGTAGGGCCAGGACACCGCGTTGATCACGTCGAGGGAGGCGACGCGGGCGAGCCAGCCGCCGCCGGCATCCGCGTCGGCGCGGGCCAGGGCCTCGGCCATCAGGGCGGCGGGCTCGGGGCCGACGGAGCCGCGGCCGGGCGCGTCGGGCCGGTCGGCGACCTCGCCGATGCCGACGACGACGGGAATGCGGGCGGGGTCGGTCATGGGGTGACTGCCACGAGAGAGGCGCGCGCTCCTGAACCCTCCCCCGCAGAGGGGGGAGAGGTCAGGAGCTTCGCCCCGAAGCCGCTCATCCGACTCACCATCACTCCGCCTCCCCCACCTCGATCACCGCATCGGCCGCGAAGGCGCCCTCCGGCAGGGCGAAGACCGGGTTGAGGTCGATGGAGCGCAGGCGCGGCCCCGCCGCCGCGGCGAGCACCGAGAGGCGCGACAGCATCCGGGCGAGGCCTGCGATATCGCAGGGCGGCCGGCCGCGGGCGCCGGTGAGGAGCGGCGCCGCCTTGATCGAGCGGATCATCGCCTCGGCCACGTCCTCGCCGAACGGGCAGCGGCGGAAGACCACGTCGCGCAGGACTTCCACGAAGACCCCGCCGAGGCCGACCATCGCCACCGGGCCGAAGACCGGGTCCTGCTGGATGCCGAGGATGCACTCGACCGCGCCCTTGACCTGGCGCGCCACCAGCACGCCCTCGATCCGGGCCGACGGCGCGTGGCGGGCGGCGCGCTCGAGCAGCGTGGCGTAGCCGCGCCGGACCGCCTCGGCATCCGCCACGTCGAGCAGCACGCCGCCGATCTCGGTCTTGTGCAGGATGTCCGGCGACAGGATCTTCATCACGACCGGGAAGCCGAACGCCTCGGCCGCCGCGACCGCCGCCGTCTCGTCCGTGCAGACGGCCTCCGGCACCGTCGCGATGCCGGCGGAGGCCAGCAGGCGCTTCGCCTCGGCCTCGCTCGGGGTCGCCTCCGGCAGCGCGACCGCCTCCCTCACCGGCGGCGCGGCCGGCTCGGGCTCCGAGAAGCTCGTCCCGAAGCGCCCCATCGCCTCGAGCGCCACCACCGCCCGGGCCGGGTCCTCGTAGAGCAGGTAGCCGTCGGCCTCGTATTCGCGGTTGCGCTCCTCGGAGGCCAGCACCGAGAGGGCGTAGAGCCGGTCGGGGTGGCGCGCCTTGACGGCGTTGAGCTGGGCGCGGATCGCCGGCGCCATGCTGGGCGCGCCGCCGATCTGGGTGAAGAAGGCGAGGATCGAGGAATAGCCCCCGTCGGCGATCATCGATTCGGTGAAGCGGCCGATCAGCGACAGGTCGTTGAAGGCCTGCGCGGTGCAATCGACCGGGTTGCGGGGCGAGGCGAAGGGCAGGACCGCCTTCAGGCGGCTTTGCGCCTCCGCCGGCATCTCGGGCATCGGGAGGCCCGCGGCCTCGGCGGCGTCCGAGATCAGCACTCCGGCGCCGCCTGAGATGGTGATGACCCCGAGGGTGTTCGGCACCGGGTAGATCCGCCGGGTCGCCGCGTAGGCGACGTCGATCAGTTCCTCCGTCGAGCGGGCCCGGATCGCGCCGTGCTCGGCCAGCACCGCGGAGAAGATCGCGTCGTTGCCGGCGATCGAGGCGGTGTGCGACTGCGCCGCCGCGCTGCCGATCGCGCTGCGCCCGACCTTCATCACGATCACGGGCTTCCTCGCCCGCCGCGCCGCCGCGAGCGCCCCCGCGAAGGCCGGTCCGGCCGAGACGCCCTCGACGTAGGCCATGATCACGTCGAGGTCGTCGTCCCGGGTCATCCAGCCGATCGCGTCGGCGACCGAGAGGTCGGCCTCGTTGCCGGTGGTGACCAGCATCGCGGTGCCGATGGTGCGGTTGCGGCAGGCGGTGAACAGGTGGGTGCCGTAGGCGCCCGACTGGCTGGCGATGCCGATTCGCCCCGGCAGCGGCAGGCCGCCCTCCAGCGAGGCGGAGAAGATCGGGTAGAAGCCGGTCGCCGCGTTGAACAGGCCGAGGCAGTTGGGTCCCAGGAGCCGCATCCCGTGCCGCCGCGCGGTGGCGACGAGGGCGGCTTGGCTCTCGGCCCCGGCCGCGTCCACCTCGGCGTAGCCGGCCGTGAACATCACGGCGAAGCGGGTGCCGCGGGCCCCGAGCGCGTCCACCGCCTGGAGGGCGGCGGCGCCCGGCACCGCGATCACCGCCACGTCCGGCGCCTGCGGCAGGGCGGCGACGGAGGGGTAGCAGGGAAGGCCCTGCACCTCGGCCCGGTTCGGGTTCACCGGCAGGATCGCGCCCTGGAAGCCGGCGCGCAGCATGTAGGCGATCGGCCGGCCGCCGATGCGGGTCGGGTCGGCGGAGGCGCCGATGATCGCGACCGAGCCGGGCCGGACCAGGGGAGAGAGGTCGGCGACGTTAGTTCTTGACATGCGGGCACCCGCCTTCGCCGAGCGGCCGGAACGCCTCGTCGCCCGGGACCGTGGCGACGAGCTCGTAGAGGTCCCACTTCCCCGTCGATTGCGACGGCTTCTTGAACCGCATCAGGTACATGTCGTGGACCATGCGGCCGTCGGCCCGGACCTTGCCGCCCTGCGCGAAGAAGTCGTTGACCGGGGTCTCGCGCATCTTGGCCATCACGGCGGCGGAATCGGTGGTGCCGGCGGCCTGTACCGCCTTGAGGTAGTGGGTGATCGCCGAGGTCACGCCGGCCTGGTAGGCGGTCGGCATCGCCTTGCGCAGGGCGTAGAACCGCTTGGCATAGGCGCGGGTCTCCGGCGTGCGGTCCCAGTAGAAGCTGTCGGTGAAGAGGGCTCCCTGCACCACCTCGAGGCCGAGCGACGCCGAATCGGTCAGCGTGACCTGCAGCGCCGCCATGATCTTGTCCGACTGGGACAGGCCGAATTCGTGCGCCTGCTTGATCGCGTTGGCGAAGTCGCTGCCGGCATTGGCGAGCGCCACCACCTGGGCGGGCGAGGCCTGGGCCTGGAGCAGGAAGGACGAGAAGTCGGGATTGTTGAACGGGTGACGGACCTTGCCGACGATCGTGCCGCCCGCCGCCTCGACCGCCCGGGACGCGTCGCGCTCCAGCGCGTGGCCGAAGGCGTAATCGGCGGTCAGGAAGTACCAGGACTTCGCCCCGCGGGCGACCAGGGCCTTGGCGGTCGAGTTCGACGAGGCGTAGGTGTCGTAGGTCCATTGCACGCTCGTCGGCGAGCACGACTTGCCGGTGAGGTCGGACGAGCCGGCCCCCGAGATCAGGAAGATCTTGTCGCGCTCGCGGGTCACCGCCTGGACCGCGAGCGCCACCGCCGAGTTCACGCCCTCCGCCACCACGTCGACGCCCTTGGTGTCGAGCCAGTTGCGCACGATGGTCGAGGCGATGTCGGGCTTGTTCTGGTGGTCGGCCGAGATGATCTCGATGCGCCTGCCGAGCACCGTCGGGCCGAAATCCTCGACCGCGAGGCGGGCGGCGGCCACCGAGCCCTCGCCGTTGCCCTCGCTGTACTGGCCGCTCATGTCGGTGATGATGCCGATCCGGAGCACGTCGCCGTCGGCCCGCGCCGCGGTCGCGCCCAGCCATGCCAGCATCGCGCCCAGGCAGCGCGCCGCCAGGGCTCGTCGGGTTCGTGCCATCCTGGTCCTCCCCGTGGTCATCGGGCCCGTTTCCCGGGCCTCGCGCGGATGGCCTTGTCCATTCCGCCGGCTGAACGCTATTCTGAACCGTAAACGATCCGGTCGGCAAGGGGCAAAGGCTCCAGGGGGTGGGTGTGGGGCAGAGGTCCGAGGCCGAGGGCGACCGGGCGGTGATGGAGGTCGGCCGCGAGGTCGGCGCCGTGACGCAGGCCGCCGCGATCCTGCGGGCTGTGGCGGGCGCGCGGGACGCGCTCGGGGTCACGGCGATCGCGCGGGCCGCGGGCGTCAGCCCCTCGACCACGCTCAACATCCTGCGCACCCTGGTGCACGAGGGCTTCGTCACCCTGGCGCCGGACACCAAGACCTACCGGCTCGGCCTCGGCCTGCTCGAGGTGGCGCGCCCGCTCCTCAACCGCTCGGACGTCGAGCTGCTGCAGCCCGGGCTGCAGCAGGTGGCGACGGAGTTCGAGGCGACGACGAGCGTCTGGCAGGTGGCGCCCGACGACAAGGCGCTGCTCCTCGGCCGGATCGTCCCGGCGAGCGGCATCCACATCGAGTTCCGCCTCGCCACCCGCATCCCCGCCTATGCCGGCGCGATCGGCCGCGCGGTGGCCGCCGCCGGACACGCCGCCGGCGGGCTGCCGCGCGCCACCCTGCGGACCCGCTTCGGAACGATCCGCTGGCACGTGCCGGTGCCGTTCGAGACTTACCTCACCGAGGTCGAGGCCGGCGTCGAGCGCGGCTACGCCCTCGATATCGGCCACCTCATCCGCGGCGTCACCTCGGTCGCGAGCGCCCTGTGCGACCGTACCGGCCGCCCGCGCCTCGTGGTGGCGGCGCACCTGTTCCAGGGGCAGCTCGGCGAGGAGCGGCTGGAGGCGCTGGGCCTTAGCTTGCGCGGGCTGGTCGAGACGGCGCAGCCGGCGATGTTCGGGGTGGTGGAGGCGCCGGCGGCGCGGCGGCGGCGGTGAGGTCGATCGCGATCGCCCCGGGCGACTCCCTGAGCGCCCTGCCGATGACGCCGCCGGTGCCGGCGACCGGGGCGGTCCGGTTCTCTGAACGCGTTGCCTGATGACGCGCGTTGCAGGGAGATGCGCCGCAAGCCCCGCCCCGCGATCCCGCCCAGGAAACCCTCGCCCTGGTTCGAGGTTGCCCGCCGGGCGGCCCGCGCGGTGCCGGGCGTCGCCGAGCACGCTGGCGCGTCCGGCCCGGTCTTCCGGATCGGACGGCGGCGGCTCGCCTGGCTGGCGGAGGACGGGGTGTCGCTGGTGATGCCGATCGGGGAGGACGAGCGCGCGATGCTGACGGCCGCCGAGCCTCGGACCTTCGCGGCGGCAAATGCCGTCCGAGGGCGCCCGGTGGTGCGCGTCCACCTCGCCTACGTCGATCCCGGCACCCTGGCGCGGCTCCTCGCGCAAGCCGCCCGTACCAAGACGCCCTCACCGAGCCGCCCTCACCTTGAGCAAGACCGGAGGACCGACGACACCATGACCGAGCAGCGCGACGTGACCACCCGCGACGGCATCGCCTGGGCCTGCATCGAGGCGCTGGCCGACATGCCGGAGGCGGCCAAGGACAAGCTCGCCGGCAAGGACCGCCGGGCGGTGGTCTGCACGCCCTCGGGCGGCGCGCACGCGGTGCGCCTGACCCTGGCGCAGGACTGGCGCGGGATGGCGGAGGCCGACCTCGCCGCCGCGATCGAGGAGGGCTTGGCGCGCGACGCGCGCTGAGGCGAGGAGGGCTTGGCGCGCGACGCGCGCTGAGGCGAGGAGGGCTTGGCGCGCGACGCGCGCTGGGGCGAGGAGGAACCGGCGCGCCGCGCGCCGAGAATCGTCCGGCGCCCGCCTCAGGCCGCCCGGATCTCCCCCAGGAACGCGCCCACCGCCGCGCTCATTGCCTCCGCCTGGCGCCCGAGGTCGCGGGTGGTGCCGGTGACGCGGGCCGCCACCTCGGCGGTCCCGCCGGCATCCTCGCGCACGCGGTCGATCAGGCGGGCGACCTCGTCGGTGCCGGCGCTGACGTCGCGGGTGCTGCGGGCGATCTCGGCGGTGGCCGCGCTCTGCTCCTCGACCGCGGCGCTGATCATCGCGCTGCTCTCGCTGATCCGGCCGATCGTCTCGCGGATGCGGGCGATGGCCTCGACCGAGCCGCCGGCCGCCGCCCGCATCCCCTCGATCTGCCCGGCGATGGTGCCGGTCGCCCGGGCGGTCTGCTGGGCGAGGGCCTTCACCTCCGCGGCGACCACCGCGAAGCCGCGGCCGGCCGCGCCGGCGCGGGAAGCCTCGATCGTGGCGTTGAGGGCGAGCAGGTTGGTCTGGGCGGCGATGTCGGTGATCAGCGTCACCACCTGGCCGACCTGGCCGACCGACTCGGCCAGCGACGAGACCCGCCCCGCCACCGCGTCGGACTGCGCCACCGCCTCCTCCGCCACGGCGTGCGAGCGGCCGACCTCGCCGGCGATCTCCGCGATGGCCGCGCGCAGCTGCTCGGCGGACATCGCCACCTGCCCGGTCCCGGCCGAGGCCTCGACCACCGCCGCCGCCACCGCGGTGGCGGCTTCCGTCGAGCGGGCGGCGTTGCGCGACAGGGCCGCGACGGTGCCGTCGAGGCCGTGCGCCTGCTCGGCGACCGCGCCGATCGCCGCCAGCACCCTGTCCTCGAAGGCCTGCGCCAGGGCGGCGGTGGTGCGCCGCCGGCTCGCCTGCTCGGCCGCCGCGTAGGTCTCGAGCAGCACCTCGAGGTCGAGCCAGGCCGCCCGGGTGAGGGCGCCGTGGAGGGCGGCCCGGGAGCCGGCCCCGAGGGGTTTGGCCCCGAGGAGTTTCGCCCCGAAAAACCTGCCGCGGCGCGGGCCGGCGAGGCCGAGGGCGTCGGCGAGCCCCGCCGTCACCGTGGCGTGGCAGATCGCCACCGCGTAGCCCGGCACGCCCCGGTCGTAGAACACCGAGGCCAGGCGCTCGGCCGAGGCCGTGAAGTCCGGGCCGAAATCGCCGCTCACGACCCGCACCCAGTGGGCGACCCGGGCCTCGTGCACCTCCGGGTCGCGCAGGGTCGCCTGGATCTCCGGCCACTCCCCGAAGCGGGCGTTCCACTCGGCGAGGAGCCCCGGCAGGCGCTCGCGCGCGAAGTCCGCGAGGCCGTGCAGACGGTCGCGATCGTCGTCCGTCAGGCCGAAGGTGGCGAAGCGCCGGCTCTGCGCGGCGGTGACGACCGTCTGATCCATGGTTCAGTTGCACCTATCCAGGTACACAACTGATGCGAGCAGTCTGATAATTTTCGGTTACCGGCGATCGGTTTGACCGCTAAGCGGTTTGGACTGTCGGGGGATTGCCGGTCGCCACGCCGCGGGCGCGCCCGGTCCGGGTTGTCTCTTCCCCGCGAGAACGACGCGCCGGACCCGCAAGGCGGCCGCCCGTGCCGGGCCGCCGGCGCGGGACGCCGGGCAAAGCCCGTGCATCCGTGAAGCGCGCACGGTATCGGCGCAGGCCCGGCCTCCAGGAATCGGGAGAGGAACGGCCGCGGCGACCCGCGCGACGATCGGTTCGGGACGATTCGGCAACGTAGTCAGGAAGAGTTGGCAACGTCGTTGCCACCTGTTCTGATGTTTTCGCCAGAAGCCGTGATGGGCAGTTCGGCAATATCGTAGCAATAAAACCACATACCACTGGAAACGAGCGATCCTGCCCGTAAGTCAGGCTGCCGCCATGCCCATCCGTGTGCTTAACCTGGGCACGGTCGCCCCTACGGCTGCCGAGAAGCAGCGGGCGGCGGGCCTTGGCGGCGCGCGGATGCGCGTCCGTCGTTTGTTCGGCCCTCAGATCAAGTCACGACGAAACGGGGAGTGTGTTGCGATGCCGGTCTTCAACAATACCGTGTACGGGCCGCGTTTCGTCGGCTCGGATGACGGGGCCCCCTCGGCCGGTTTCGGCATCGACGACGTGTCGGCCTCGAACATCACGGTGACCGGCACGGTCACCAAGGCCGGCGACACCGTGCAGGCGACCGGGATCTTCCCGGCGGAGAGCACCTCCACGACCAAGACGTTGTACGCGACGCAGTACGACTCGCCGGGCATGATCCAGTTCACGAACAGCCCGACCAGCCCCACCATTCGGTACGTCCTGTCGAACACGGAGCTCGCCGCGCGCCAGCGCGTCACCTTCGACGGCAACAACACGCCGACCGACTACGCGCCGGTGTGCTTCACGACCGGCACCCTGATCCGCACCGCCCGCGGCGAGGTCGCCGTCGAGGACCTGCGGGTCGGCGACCGCGCCGTCACCGCCTCCGGCGCCCTTCGTCCGATCGTCTGGATCGGGCGTCGCGCCATCGCGGCCGCCGGGCCGCTCCTGCCGCACGACCAGCAGCCGATCCGCATCCGCGCCGGCGCCTTCGGGGCCGGCTTGCCCACCCGGGATCTCCGCCTCTCCCCCGGCCACCCCGTCCTCGTCGGCACTGACGCCGACGGCGCGGGCGGCCACCTCGTGCCGGTCATGTGCCTGATCAACGGCACCACCATCGCCCGCGAGCCGGTGGCGGCCGTCACCTACTGGCACGTCGAGCTCGACAGCCACGACATCTTGCTCGCCGAGGGGCTTCCCGCCGAGAGCTATCTCGACTGGGGCGACCGGCCGTTCTTCACCGAAGGCTCCGATCACGCGCTCCACAACCCCGACTTCGTCGTGCCGGGTCTCGCCGCCCGCTGCCGGCCGGTGGCGGTCGACGGGCCGGTGGTCGAGGCCGAGCGGGCGCGCCTGTCGGGCGTGTTCGCGGCGGCTCTGGGCGAGGCTTGCGCCTGGGACGAGGCCGCGCACTTTACCTGGATCGCCGCCTGAGGCCGAATGCGCGACCGAGCCGGGCCACGCGGCCCGGCGCGCTAGCCTCGGCATCCGCCCGGGCTCTTCGCCCGGGCATGCCGGTCCCAGGGCATCTTGCGTTCAGGGCATCTTGCGTTCAGGGCGCCTGCAGGCTCGTGGCGATGCCGAGGTCGAGCGCGGTGCTGCCGGAGGGGCGATAGAGGCTGTTGAACGCCGCCTTGTCGACGAGCGTCGCGGCGCCGGGCTGGCCCATCTCGGCGTAGAACCGGCGCATGGTGTCGGTGCCGCGCTCGTTGAGCGTGTTGGCCTCGACCCGGTTGCCCGGGCGATGCGCCGTGTGGAAGCCGAGGCCGGAGCGGCCGGACATCCCCTCGTACACGTCCTCGCCGTGGACGTAATGGCGCCGCACGCCGCCGGCGAAGATCAGCGTGCAGGCGCTGTCGCAGCGCGCCGCGTGGGCATCGACCGCCGTGACGAGGCCGGCGCGGCGGATCGCCCGGCCGATGGCGACGCCCTCCAGCACCTTGCCGCCGCCGCTGTCGAGGTAGACGACCCGCGGCGCCCGGGCGTGCGGTCCGGCGAGGAAGCGGGCGAAGGCCTCGCCGTCGCCCGGCACGATCGCGCCCACGAGGACGACCTGGTCGCCGCTCTCCGAGATGCTCATCGCCCGGGAGGGACCGGCGCCCGCGACCAAGCTCGCCGCCACGAATGCCAGAACGCGCCACCGCATCGCCGTCCCCCCCCTCGCTCTATCCCGACGGCATCGTGACGCAGCGTGAGGCGGAAGGCCAGAGGTCTCGTGACCGGTTCGACTTGGTTTCGTCGCGTCGACGCTTGTCCGCCCTCACTGATCTTTCGATCTCGCCGGCGGGCTACGGGCGGATGATGAACACGTATCTGTTTCCATGTTTTTCTCGTCCGTACCCCCTCACGGCCACACCTTGACCGCCACCGGCCGCCGCACGAGGTCGCGGTCGGAGGTGACCTCGCAGCCCTTGGTCTTCAACGTCACGTAGAACAGCGTCGCGGTGTCGCCGACGGTGTCGAAGTTGCGGCCGGGCGCGGCGGGGTCGACGAGGGAGGGGTAGCTGACGAGTTCCCCGCCCGAGGTGCAGGGATCGTCGTAGAGCGTCGGCCCGGCGATGAGGAGGCGCGGCGCGTCCCAGGTCGTGAGGTTGCGCGACGTGCTCCAGTAGATCCCGGGGCGGGGGAAGACGCCGCCGGCGGCGGCCTGGAACACCGCGATCCAGGCGCCGGTGCCGCGGTGGCGGCTCACCGAGCCGACCGGGGCCGGGAACGGCGCCACCGGGGCGCAGGAGCCGGTCGGCTTCGCGCCCTTGAGGTAGGGGTTGGGGAAGCGGGCGGAGAAATCCCGTCCGTCGAAGGCGCGCCAGCGTGCGGGATCCGACACGTCGTCGCTGCGGAACAGGCAGACGCCGAAGGGCTGGCCGGCCCAGCCGGTGGTCGAGGCGTAGAAGTAGCGGTGGCGCCCGTCGGAAAAGATGTTCGAGGGATTGAAGAAGCCGCGGTGGCGGCCCTGCTCGACCTCCTGGCGGAACGGGACCGCCGCGACCACGGTCGGCGGGCTCGCGCGGGTGAAGCTGCGCCCGCCATCGGGCGAGCGTGCGGCCAGCACCGCGTTGTACCAGCAGGCGAGCGCGCCCTTGGTGCGGCAGCGGCCGTAGTCGTCGGCGTGGTACTCCTCGTGCAGCAGGGCCTCGACCGTCCGGCCGTCCTCGGTCCAGGTGGCGGCGATCCAGGAGCGGTCGTCGAAGGCCTCGGGCTCCGGCTTGAAGGCGGAATCGAGCACGACGCGGCAATCGAGCTTCAGGCTGTCGAAGTCGCGGCCGCGGAAGGCGCGGTTGCGGTAGTGCATCCCGAACAGCGCGATCCCGCCATCGGCCTCGCGGAAGGCGCGGGCGGGGGCGTCCGGCACGTCGTGCCCGTCGCAGGCGTCGCGGCCGGCCTTGAACACCGTGCGGGCCGGGCCGACGAGGGTCAGGGCCGAGAGCGGCGGTTCCCTGCGTGGCGTTTCCCTGCGCGGCGGATCCGTGGGTGGCGATTCCTTGAGCGGCGATTCCCTGGCCCCGGCTGCCGTCACGGCCGCGACGCAGAGACACGCGATGAGGAGGCGGAGGAGCATGCGGCATCCCTGGACTTGGCCGCGGAGCCTGCTCCAGAGTGCTTGAGGCTTGCTTGCGGGTTTCCGCGAATCCGGCCGCCATCCCCGAGGGTTTCCCCCGATGCTGCTCATGATCGCCGGCCTCGTGCTGTTTCTCGGCACCCACGCCTTCACGATGGCGCGCGCGCCCCGCGCCGCCCTGATCGCGCGGGTGGGGGAGGGGCCCTACAAGGTCGGCTACTCCCTGGTCGCGCTCCTCGGCCTCGTCGTCACCGGGATCGGCTACGGCCAGTACCGGGCGCACGGCTACATCGAGGTGTGGTCGCCGCCGGTCTGGACGCGCCACCTCGCCCTGCTGCTGGTGCTCCTCGCCTTCATCAGCTTCGTCGCCGCCTACCTGCCCGGCCGGATCAAGGCGCGGCTCAAGCACCCGATGCTGCTCGGCGTGAAGATCTGGGCCACCGCGCACCTCCTCGCCAACGGCGACCTCGGCTCGATGATCCTGTTCGGGGCGATCCTGGCCTGGGCGGTGATGGCCCGGATCAGCGCCAAGCGCCGCGACGAGGTGAAGCCGCATGGCGGCCCCGCCGTCGCGCCCGCAGGGTGGCGCAACGACGCGCTCGCGGTGGTGATCGGCGTCGCGGCCTGGTTCGTCTTCGCCCGGGTGCTGCACCCCTGGCTCATCGGCGTCGCGGTCTGGCCGGGCCAGGCCTGAGCGCGATCGCGCGCCAGGCCCGACTTCCCGCCGGCGGGCAGGCCCGACTTGCCGCCGGGCAGGCCTGACTTCCCGCCGGGACTGTGCTACGCGACCGGCCCTGTCGCACGGTCGCGGCGAAGAGCCGACCGGCTCACTGGTGGCGGCGAGCCAAGAGATCGAGCCAAGAAGATCATGAGCGAGAACGAGTTCATCCGCGAGGTCAACGACGAGTACCGGCGCGACCGCCTGGCCCAGATCTGGTCGCGCTACAGCGGCGTGTTCATCGGTCTCGCGGTGCTGGTGGTGCTGGGCGTCGGCGGCTGGCGCTACTGGCAGCACGCGCAAGCCCAGCAGGCGGAAGCCGCGAGCCTGCGCTTCGAGGAGGCCCTGCGCCGCGCCAAGGACGGCACGCCGGAGGATGCCGAGAAGGCCTTCGCGGGCGTCGCCGCCGAGGCGCCGTTCGGCTACCGGCTGCTGGCGCGCCTGCGCGCCGCCGCGGAATCCGGCAAGGCCGACCCGGCGGCCGGCGCCAAGGCCTACGCGGCCATCGCCGACGACAATGCGGTGGGTCCGGCCCTTCGCGACCTCGCCCGCCTGCGCGGCGCGCTGCTCCTCGTCGACAAGGACGATGCGGGCGCGCTCAACGCGCTCCAGAGCCTCGCCGCCCCGTCGAGCGCCTTCCGCCACACCGCCCGCGAGACGCTGGGCCTCGTCGCGCTCAGGAAGGGCGACTACGAGGGCGCCGGGCGCTGGTTCGACCAGATCGCCGCCGACCGCGAGACCCCGGCGGGCCTGCGCCAGCGGCTCGAGATCTATGTCGGCCTGGTGGCCGGCGGTCCCGTCCGGGTGACCGAGGCGGCGCCCCAGGCGCCGGCCGCGCCGCCCCCGCCGTCCCTCCTCGGAATGCCCGCGCCCCGGACGGAGCCCCACGAGGAAGCCCCGGCCCCCGAGACTCCGGCCCCCGAGGCGACGCGCTAGACAGATCCCCGTAGCGCGGGACGGTTCCGTCCCGCATCATGTCGAACAGGGCGGCGCGCCTCGCGGCGTGCCCGCCCGCTGCTATGTTCAGGAAGACCTCCATGTCGATGCCCATCGTCGCGATCGTCGGGCGTCCCAACGTCGGCAAGTCGACGCTGTTCAACCGCCTCGTCGGCCGCAAGCTCGCCCTCGTCGACGACCGCCCGGGCGTGACCCGCGACCGGCGCGAGGGCGAGGTGCGCCTCGGCCACCTGCGCTTCCGCATCCTCGACACCGCCGGCCTCGAGGAGGCCGAGGCCGATTCGCTCGCCGGCCGCATGCGGGCCCAGACCGAGGCCGCCATCGCCGAGGCCGACGCGGTCCTGTTCGTGATCGACGCCCGCGCCGGCCTGCTGCCGGCCGACCAGCCCTTCGCCGAGCTGGTCCGCCGCGCCGACAAGCCCGTCATCCTGCTCGCCAACAAGGCCGAGGGCGGGGCCGGGATGGCCGGCGCCTACGAGGCCTTCGCGCTGGGCCTCGGCGATCCGGTGCCGGTCTCGGCCGAGCACGGCGAGGGCCTGGGCGATCTCCTCGACGCGCTCGAGGCCGTGCTGCCGGAGCCCGACGACGAGGACGACGAGGAGGGCGGCGAGGGCAAGCCGCTCAAGGTCGCGATCGTCGGCCGCCCGAATGCCGGCAAGTCGACGCTGATCAACCGGATGCTCGGCGAGGACCGGCTGCTGGTCGGGCCCGAGGCCGGCATCACCCGCGATTCGATCTCGCTCGACTGGGAGTGGCGCGGCCGCCGGATCAAGCTGCACGACACCGCCGGGATGCGCCGGCGCGCCCGGGTCGACGACAAGCTCGAGAAGCTCGCGGTCTCCGACGGCTTGCGGGCGGTGCGCTTCGCCGAGGTGGTGGTGGTGCTCCTCGACGCCACGATCCCGTTCGAGAAGCAGGACCTCACCATCGTCGACCTCGTCGAGTCGGAGGGACGCGCCCTCGTCATCGGCCTCAACAAGTGGGACCTCGTCGCCGACCAGCCCGGGCTCCTGAAGGAGCTCAAGGAGAAGGCGACCCGCCTGCTGCCGCAGGTGCGGGGCGCGGCGGTGGTGCCGCTCTCGGGGCTCGCCGGCGAGGGCATCGACCGGCTGATGCACGCCGTGGTCTCGACCGCCGAGGTCTGGAACCGCCGCGTCTCGACCGCCAAGATCAACCAGTGGCTCGGCGAGGCGACGCAGGCCAACCCGCCGCCGGCGGTGTCCGGCCGGCGCATCAAGATCCGCTACGCCACCCAGGTGAAGTCGCGCCCGCCGCACTTCGCCCTGTTCGGCAACCAGCTCGACGCGCTGCCGAAATCCTACACCCGCTACCTCGTCAACAGCCTGCGCGAGGCTTTCGAGCTGCCGGGCGTGCCGATCCGCCTGTCGCTCCGGACCTCGAAGAACCCGTTCGACAAGGAGTAGGGCCGGGCGTGGGGACCGGGTGTCAGCGCGGCTTCTGGTCGGCGGGGAGGTTGCGGGCGTAGGTCTCGCGCTCCTCCTTCTCGCGGATCAGCTTCTCGTAGGCGGCCTTGGCCTCGGGCGAGACCGTGAGGGTGCGCGCCTGCGCAGGTTTGCGCTTGGGCGCGCGCTTGAACCGGTCGGTGGATTCGCTCATGGCCTGACAGCCCCCGTTCTGACTGGTTACGAACGCGTTTACCGCGTCCGCCGGGAATTGGCGACTGCCTTGGCGACCGCCAATGACCCAGCGGCAGGCGATATCGTGCAGGCGACGCGGAGTGCCGTCGACCGAGCGCGGCCGATGACCCGTCGAGTCCGACCGGGGAAGGCTCCATCTGCTCACGGTCTGTGCGGCATGCCGCAGGGATAAGCAGTTTCGAAGTAGAAATATTTTGCAGGCGACGTATTGGATGACGTGCCGTCAGACGAATGTTCGAAAATCGACTACGATCGTCGCATCGATACGATGTGATACAGAAATGATCCCTTAACCCGGGCATGAATAGCTCGTGTCATCACTAGCCTGCGGGAGGACGCGACCGAGCCGGGTCGGGGCCGCCCGCGTCGGGGATCCGGGATGCGCGCCTTCAACGACCTCACGCTCATCGCCAAGCTGGCGCTGCCGGCCGGCCTCGTCCTCCTCGTCGCGCTCGGCCTCGTCGGGCTCGCCCGCAGCGGCCTCGACGCGATGAGCGGGACGATGCGCGAGATCGTCGACACCCGCACCAACCGGGCCGTCGCGGCCCAGCGGGTGGCGAACGCCGTCGCCGAGGCGGCGATCGCCCAGCGGAGCGTCATCATCGAGGGCAGCGACGAGGCGCGCCAGGCCCTGGCCCGGCAGCACCGGGCGGCGGAGGAGCTCGCCGGCGCGCAGGCCGAGCGGCTGGTCGCGCTCGCCGGGAGCGCCGAGGAGCGCGCCGAGGACGAGGCGGCCCGCGCCGGGGTCGCCGACTACCTCGCCTTCTCGGCCAAGGTGGTGACGAACGCGCAGCAGGGCATGACCGACGTCGCCTTCGCGCTCTCGACCGAGGAGGATGCCGGGCGGCGGGCGAAGGCGTCGGCGGCCATCGACGCCCGGGTGCGGGCGACCCTCAGAGACCTCGCCGCCGCCCGCGACGCCGCCGAGGCCGCCGCCGCCGCGACCGCCACGCGCCTGACCCTCGTCGCCGCGATCGGCCTCGTCCTGGCCTTCTCGGCCCTCGCGGCCATCGCGGTGCTCGGCATCGCCCGGCCGCTCGCCCGGATCGCCCGGGCGATGAACGCCCTCGCGGCCGGCGACCTGACGGTTCCGGTCGCCGGCACCGGGCGGCGGGACGAGATCGGCGCGCTCGCCCGGGCGCTGCAGGTGTTCAAGGATTCCGCCGGCGAGATGCACCGCCTGACCCTGCGCGAGAGCGAGCGCAACGAGGCGGCCGCGCGCCGCGCCGCCCTGGTCGACGGCCTCGCCCAGGCCTTCGAGGCCAAGGTCTCGGGCCTCTCGCGCGACCTCGCCGGGGCCGCCGGCACCATGGAGGCCGCCGCCCGGGCGATGACGGCCGGCGCCGAGGCCGGGGCCGGGCGCACCGACGCGGCGGCGGGCGTGGCGCAGCGGACCTCCGGCCACGTCCACGCCGTCGCGGCGGCGAGCGAGCAGATGAAAACCGCGATCCAGGAGATCGTCCGGCAGGTCGCGCAATCCTCGCGCATGGCCGGGCAGGCGGTGGAGGATGCGGGCCGCACCGACGCCACGGTGGGCGAATTGTCGGCCGCCGCCGAGCGCATCGAGCGCGTCGTCTCGGTCATCGCCGACATCGCGGCCCAGACCAATCTCCTGGCGCTCAACGCCACCATCGAGGCGGCCCGGGCGGGGGCGGCGGGCCGCGGCTTCGCGGTCGTCGCCGCCGAGGTCAAGGCGCTCGCCGGCCAGACCACCCGGGCGACCGACGAGATCACCGGGCAGGTCGGGGCGATCCAGGCCGCGACCCGGGCCGCGATCGCCGACATCCAGCGCATCGGCCGGGTGATCGGCGAGATGTCGGCCTCCGCCTCGTCGATCGCCGCCGCGATGGAAGAGCAGGGAGCAGCGACGCAGGAGATCGCCCGCAGCGTCGGCGAGGCGGCTCACGGCACCGGCCACGTCACCGACACCCTGCGCGACCTGCGCCGCGAGGCGGGCGAGACCGGCGCGACCGCTGCCCAGGTCCTCGACGCCGCGCTCGTCCTGGCGCGCCACTCCGACGGGCTCACCCGCGAGGTCGGCGGCTTCCTGGCGGCGGTGAAGGCGGCGTGAGGCCCGGGCGGGGTTGCGTCAGGCAACTCTGCTCAGGCTCTTCTCTCACGTCATCGTCGCCGCCGAACCGGTGACCGCTTCGGCGCATGACGGTGGGCCTCATCCCCCGATAAAGGCCGCCAGCTCCTCCGGCTCCCCCGTCGGGAACGTCGCCTTCAGGTGGTCGAGGAAGGCGGAGACCCGGGCGCTCAGCAGCCGTCGCGACGGGTAGAGCGCCCACAGGGCGATGTCCGAGCCCTCCACGTCGCCCCAATGGGCCAGCCGCCCGGCGGCGAGGTCGGGGCCGACGAGGGAGACCGGCAGGCGCGCGGCCCCGACCCCGGCCCGGACCGCGTCGCGGACCATGACGAGGGAGGACAGGGCGAGGACCGGCGCGACGGCGAGGCGCCCGCCTCCCGCGAGGGCCCAGACCCCGGGTCCTTGCTCCGCGCGGACCACGGCCGGGACGCTCGCGCCTCCCGCCGGGCTCGCCAGGTCCGGGCTTGCAAGGTCCGGGCTCGCCACCACGACCATCCGGTCGCGCAGGAAGACCCGCCCCACCAGGCTCTCGTCCGGGTCCGGGTTGACCCGGATCACCAGGTCGTAGCCCTCCTCGACCATGTCGACGGCCCGGTCCTCCGTCGTGACCGCCAGCCGGATCTCCGGGTATTCGCGCGCGAAGGCCGCCGCCACCTTGCCCATCGCGGTCTGCCCGAACAGCAGCGGCGCGCTGATCCGCAGCCGGCCCCGCGCCCGGCCCCCGCCCGCGGCGATCGCGGCGGCGGTCTCGTCGAGCTCGGTCAGCAGCGCGCCGGCCCGCTCGGCGAGCGCGCGGCCCTCCTCGGTGAGCGTCAGCACCCGGCGGCCGCGCTCGAACAGGCGCAGGGCCAGGCGCTCCTCCAGCTCCGCGACCCGGCGCGACAGGGTCGCCTTCGGCCGGCCCGTCGCGCGGGCCGCCCGGCCGAACCCGCCGTGACGGGCGACGAGGACGAAGTCGGCGAGGGCGAGCAGGTCCATGTCTTTCCACCAAGTCGTCCCACCAAGTCGTCCCACCGGCGAGACGGTGCGTCCAGATCGGGCGCCTATCGCCCCGTCCATGGATCGCTCATCGTGCGGATGTCTTCAACGACGAACCCGGAGCACACCCATGACGATCCTGGTGACGGGCGCCACCGGCACGGTCGGCCGCCACGTGGTCGCGGAACTGGCGCGGCGCGGCGCCGACATCCGCGCCCTCGTCCGCGATCCCGCGAAGGCGGGCCTCCCGGCCGGCGTCGCGGTGGCGCAAGGCGACCTCCTCGACGTCGACGCGATGCGCGGCGCGCTCTCGGGCATCTCCACCCTGTTCCTGCTCAACGCGGTGGTGCCCGACGAATTCACCCAGGCGCTCGTCGCGCTCAACCTCGCCCGCGAGGCGGGCGTGAAGCGGGTGGTCTACCTGTCGGTGATCAACAGCGACCTCTCGGTGAACGTGCCGCACTTCGCGGCCAAGTTCGGGGTCGAGCGGATGATCGAGGGGATGGGGTTCGAGGCCACGATCCTGCGCCCGGCCTACTTCATCGACAACGACCGCACGGTCGCGGACGCGGTCCTCGCCCACGGCGTCTACCCGATGCCGCTCGGATCGAGGGGCCTCGCGATGATCGACGCGCGCGACATCGGCGAGATCGCCGCCCTGGCGCTGATCCGTCGCGAGCGGGCCGCCGGTCCGCTGCCCTCCGAGACGCTCAACCTCGTCGGGCCCGAGACGCTGACCGGGCCGGACGTCGCCGCGATCTGGTCGGGTGTGCTGGGGCGCCCGGTCGCCTATGCGGGCGACGACACGGCGGGGTTCGAGCGCTCCCTGCGGGCCTTCATGCCGCCCTGGATGGCCTTCGACATGCGCCTGATGGCCGAGCGCTTCCAGACCGACGGGATGATCCCGGAGGCCGGCGACCGCGAGCGCCTGACGGCTCTCGTCGGCCGCCCGCTGCGCACCTACCGCGACTTCGCCGCCGCCGTCGCGGCCGGCGCCTGACCGACGGGGCGGGCTTCAGTCCCGCCCCCGCCCCACCAGCCAGGCGGGATCGAACCAGCGGTCGGCCTCGCCGTCGTAGGGCAGGCGGGTGATGTCCCATTGCTGGATGAACGGCGCGTAGACGTTCCAGACCGCGATCCCGCCGCCGACGTAGATCCGCCGGCCGGGATAGCGCGCCAGCACCGCCCGCGGGTCCTCGTGGGAGCGGATGACCGCGATGGTCCGGTCCTGGTAGGCGAAGTCCGGCACCGCCTCGATGGTCTTCGGGCCCGCGATCAGGACGTGGCCCTGCGTCACGGCGAAGAACCGGGTGACGTCCTCGACGTAGAGCGGGTCGGTGTTGCCCTCCCAGGGCAGCCGGCCGTGGAGGCCGAGCTGGCCCCGCTGCCCGATGGCGCACATCGCCCGCACGTCGATCATCGGCCCTCGGCCCTCCCGGGCCGCGCTCCCGGCCCCGCGCCTGATTAGCCTGCCGCCCCTTCCCGGGCCAGCCCGTCCCGTCAGGCCTCCAGGCGGATGGGGGCGCCCGCGCGCTCGGGCAGGGCGTCTGCCGGCACCGGCCGGCCGTAGAGGTAGCCCTGGAGCTGGGTGCAGCCCTCCCGGCGCAGGCAGGCGGCCTGTTCCGCGCTCTCGACGCCCTCCGCCGTGGTGGCGATGCCGAGGCTGCGGCTGAGGCCGGTGATCGCCTGGACCACCGCCAGCGCCTCGCGGCTGTCGCAGATCTCGCGGATGAAGGAGCGGTCGATCTTGATCTTGTCGAACCGGAACGTGCACAGGTAGCTCAAGGACGAATAGCCGGTGCCGAAATCGTCGAGTGCGATGCGGGTGCCGAGCTGCTTGAGCTGGCGGAGCAGCGCCAGGTTGTTCGACGAGGCGTCGAGCAGCACCGATTCGGTGATCTCGAGCTCGAGCCGGCCGGCGGGCAGGCCCGAGGCGGCGAGCGCCGCCGCGACCTGCGCGGCGAGCGCCGAGCTGCGGAACTGGGCCGGCGACAGGTTGACGGCGATCGTGCGGTCGCTCGTCCAGCGGCTCGCCTCGCGGCAGGCCTCGTGCAGCACGAAGGTGCCGATCTCGTCGATCATCCCGGTCTCCTCGGCGACCGGGATGAAGTCGAGGGGCGAGATCGGGCCGCGCACCGGGTGGTGCCAGCGCAGGAGCGCCTCGTAGCCGACGGTCGCGCCGTCCTCCGCCCGCACGATCGGCTGGTAGTGCAGGAACAGCTCGCGCCGGGCGATCGCCTCGCGCAGGTCGGTCTCGATCAGGCGGCGGTAGCGGGCGGAGGCCTCGAGCGCGCCGTGGAAGCGCGCGTGCCGGCCGCGGCCGGTGCGCTTGGCCTCGTAGAGCGCGAGGTCGCCGCAGCGCAGGAGCTCGTCGGCGCTCGACGCGTCCTCGGGTGCGAGGGCGATGCCGATGCTCAGCCCGGTCTCGATCCGATGCCCGTCGATCTCGACCGGCTGGCGGGCCGCCGCGATCAGCCGGTCGGCCAGGGCGGCGGCCTCCGCGCCCGCCCCGAGGACCGGGGCGACGACCGCGAACTCGTCGCCGCCCAGCCGCGCCAGGGTGTCGCCCGGGCGCAAGGCGTCCCACAGGCGCCGGGCGAGCACGCGCAGCAGGTGGTCGCCGACCGGATGGCCGAGGGTGTCGTTGATGCACTTGAAGCCGTCGAGGTCGAGGCACAAAACCGCCGTGCTCGGTCCCAGGATCGCGTCGACGCCCGGGGCGTCGGCCTTCGCGGCCTCCGCCGCCAGGGCCTCGGCGAGACGCTGCCGGAACAGCTCGCGGTTCGGCAGGCCGGTCAGCCCGTCGTGATGGGCGAGATGGTGGATGCGCTGGCGCGCGGCGTGCTCGTCGCTGATGTCGTCGGCGATGAGCAGCCCGTGGAGGGGCTGCTCGCCGCGCCCGCCGATCGCCAGGGCGCGCATCCGCAGGATCCGCGCGCCCCACGCGGTCTCGACCTGCGCCTCGGCATTGACGCTGGAGGCCGGATGGCCGGTCCCCGCGGACGCCCCGGCATTCGCCAGGGCGGCGGCCATCAGCGCTCCGAGGGCGGTCGGCAGGACCGCCGCCGCCGGCCGGCCGACGAGCTCGCCGGCGCAGCGGCACAGCAGCAGCTCCGCCTGACGGTTGGCGAGCAGGATCAGCCCGGTCCTCGCGTCCTGCACGACGACGCTCGACGGCATCGTGGCGATCACGCTGTCGAGGAAGGCCGAGGCGGCGGCGTGCTCGTCGCGGTGGCGCTCGGCCCTCTCCTTGGCCTCGACGACCTGGAGTTCCTGCGCGCGCCTCTCCGTCCGGTCGCGGGTGATCTTGGCGAAGCCGAGGAGGGCGCCCTGGTCGTCCCGGATGGCGTCGATGACGACGTGGGCCCAGAACGAGGTGCCGTCGCGGCGGAAGCGCCAGTCCTCGGCCTCGAACCGCCCGGTCTCGCGGGCCTGGCGCAGGCCGGCTTCCGGCAGGCCCGCCGCCCGGTCCGCCGCGCCGTAGAAGCACGAGAAGTGCCGTCCCACGATCTCGGCCGCGGTGTATCCGTTGGTGCGCTCGGCCCCGGCATTCCAGTTGACGACGATCCCGGTCGGATCGAGCATGTAGAGTGCGCAATCGGTCACGCCCTGGACGAGGAGCCGGAACCGGCGCTCCTCCTCGCGATGCTGCTGGAGCAGGCGCTGCTGGTCGGTGCGGTCGCGGGTGATCTTGGCGAAGCCGATGAGGCGGCCGTCGTCGTCCCGGATGGCGTCGATGACGACGTGGGCCCAGAACGAGGTGCCGTCGCGGCGGAAGCGCCAGCCCTCGGCCTCGAACCGTCCGGTCTCGCGGGCCTGGCGCAGGCCGGCTTCCGGCAGGCCCGCCGCCCGGTCCTCCGCGCCGTAGAAGCACGAGAAGTGCCGTCCCACGATCTCGGCGGCGGCGTAACGCTTGATCCGCGCCGCCCCGGCGTTCCAATTCACCACCATGCCGCTCGGATCGAGCATGTAGATCGCGTAGTCGGTCACCCCTTGGACGAGGAGGCGGTACAGGACGTCGGTGCTTGCGGTCACGGCGGTCCGTTCCGTCATCGGTTCTGCCCGGGGGACTGGAGCCGAGTATGCCCCTGCGTCCTTGTTGCGGACCAGAACACTAATACAGCCTTAAGTGAGGGCGGCCGTAAACGGAAAAATGTCAACACCAGGACATAGGTCTTAGGAACTGGTAATTTGAGTTGTAAACGCTCAGTCCGACGTGAGCGAATTCTGAGAAAGATACAAAAAACGTATTTTTACCGAAGCGGGAAGGCGCGGCACCCTGCGGCATCCCGTGGCGCGAAGTGCCGTCGGCGTCCCTCCCGCGAAGCCGCCGGCCGGGTCGCCTGGCATTCCCGCTCTCGAGCGGGGAGGGGGATGCCCGATCGTGATCCGTCGATGCGGACCGCGGCGTGCGCCGCCGCGGTCCCGCCCGTTCAGGCCGGCTTCTGCGGCGTCAGGATCTGCCCGGTCGGGAAGTCGAAGATCGTGCCGCTCCCGCTCCAGTCCGGGCTCGCCATGCGGACGATGTGGGGCGCCAGGTCCTCGGGCGTGCGCAGGGTCTCCGGGTCCTCCCCGGGCATCGCGGCCTTGCGCATCGCGGTGCGGAGCGGCCCGGGATTGAGCAGCATCGCGCGCACCGGCGTGGTCGCGGTCTCGGCCGCGTAGGTCCGCACCAGCGCCTCGAGCGCCGCCTTCGACACCGCGTAGGGCCCCCAATAGGCCCGGCACGACGAGGCCGCGCCGGAGGTGACGAACACCGCCCGCCCGGCATCGGAGCGCCGCAGCAGCGGGTCGAGGGAGCGGATCAGGCGCCAGTTCGCCGTGACGTTGACGTCCATCACGTTCGACCAGACCTTCGGGTCGACGTGGCCGAGCGGCATCAGCTTGCCGAGCACGCCGGCATTGCCGACGAGCACGTCGAGCCGGCCCCAGCGCTCGTGGATCGCGGCGCCGAGACGGTCGATGGCGTCGTAGTCGCACAGGTCGAGGGGGACGAGGGTGGCCGAGCCGCCCGCCGCCCGCACGGCGTCGTCGAGCTCTTCCAGGGCGCCCTGCGTGCGGGCGACCGCGATCACGTGGGCGCCGGCCGCGGCGAGCGCCAGGGACGCCGCGCGGCCGATGCCGCGGGACGCGCCCGTGACGACGGCGATGCGGTCGGCGAGGGGCTTGTGGGGGAGGGGAGTGCCGGCCATCGGATCAATCGGCCTCGGCGAGGATCGCCATCCGGCGCGGCGAGGCCACCGCGAGGTCGGTCAGCGGCGTGGGATAGTCGCCCGTGAAGCAGTGGTCGGTGTATTGCGGGCAGGCGGCGTCGCGGCCCTCCTCGCCCATCGCCCGGTAGAGCCCCCCGATCGACAGGAAGGCGAGGGAATCCGCGCCGATGTAGCGGCGCATGCTCTCGAGGTCGTGGGTGGCGGCGAGCAGCTTCTCCTTCTCCGGCGTGTCGATGCCGTAGAAGTCGGGATGGGTGATCGGCGGCGAGGCGATGCGGAAATGCACCTCGCGGGCGCCGGCCTCGCGCATCATCCGGACGATCTTCACCGAGGTGGTGCCGCGCACCAGGCTGTCGTCGACGAGCACGATGCGCTTGCCCTCGACCGCGGCGCGGTTGGCCGAGTGCTTCATCCGCACGCCGAGCTCGCGCACCGACTGGGTCGGCTGGATGAAGGTGCGGCCGACATAGTGGTTGCGGATGATCCCGAGCTCGTAGGGCAGCCCGGTCTGCTGGGCGTAGCCGAGCGCCGCCGGCACGCCGGAATCCGGCACCGGGATGATGATGTCGGCCTCGGCCGGCGATTCCTTCGCCAGTTCGACGCCGATGTTCTTGCGCACCGAGTAGACGTTCTTGCCGTTCACGATCGAATCGGGACGGGCGAAGTAGATGTACTCGAAGATGCAGGGGCGTAAGGGCTGCGCCCGGGCGAAGCGGATCGACTCGATGCCCTCGTCCGAGATCACCACCATCTCGCCGTTCTCGACGTCGCGCACGAAGCGGGCGCCGATGATGTCGAGGGCGCAGGTCTCGGAGGCCAGGATGTAGCGGCCGTCGAGCTCGCCGAGCACCAGCGGGCGGATGCCGAGGGGATCGCGGGCGCCGATCAGCTTCTTGTTCGTCATCATCACGAGGGCGTAGGCGCCCTCGATCTGGCGCAGCGCGTCCATCACCCGGTCGACGATGCGCACGTGGCGCGAGCGGGCGACGAGGTGGAGGATCGCCTCCGTGTCGGAGGTCGACTGGCAGATCGCGCCGTCGCGCACGAGCTGGCGGCGCAGCAGGAGGCCGTTGGTCAGGTTGCCGTTATGGGCGACCGAGAGGCCGCCGGTCTCGAGCTCGGCGAAGAGCGGCTGCACGTTGCGCAGGATCGTCTCGCCGGTGGTCGAGTAGCGGACGTGGCCGATCGCGGTCTCGCCCTTCAGCCGCTCGATCGTGGCGAGGTCCGAGAACGAATCGCCGACGAGGCCCATCCGGCGCTCGGAGTGGAACACCCGGCCGTCGAACGACACGATGCCGGCCGCCTCCTGGCCGCGATGCTGCAGGGCGTGCAGGCCGAGCGCCACGATCGCCGAGGCGTCCGGGTGGCCGTAGATGCCGAAGACGCCGCATTCCTCGCGCAGGGTGTCGCCGTCGAGGTCGAGATCGCCGCGGAACGCCTCGCTCGTCCCGGGGGCGCCCCGGAAGGTTTCGCTGCGTGCTGACATGATGAGAAGCCCCTGGTGGCCGGTCACCGCACGGCCTCGCCTCGCCGACCCCGCGCACCTTGACGTCCGCGCGCGGGCCACAAATCACCCGCGGGGCCGGCGTCGAGCCGCCCGCATCGCATTGCGTCGCGCCCGATCGTCTGCCCCGCGCCGGCTATGTAATCGCTGCCTTCGGCGGAACCAAGGCGTCAGGCGTGCGTTGCGCGACGTATCTCACATGCAAGGGACGCCGGCCCGGCGCTCAGCGACGCGGGCTCGCATCGGTGCGCCGCTGGGGCGGGGCGTCGGCCTCGGCCGGCGCGTCGGTGCCGGGATCGCCCTCGGGCTTGGGCTTGCGGAATTGCTTGAGCAGGCCTTCCGGGTTGTCCGGCAGCATCGCTACCAGCTTCTGCCCGCTGTTCTCGAGGATCTCGCGGCTGCGCGCCTGCTGGGCCCAGTCCGGCACCTTGCCCTGGACCAGCCAGGCCAGGAACACCCAGCCGATGACGCAGATCAGGAAGCCGCGGGCCGCCCCGAAGGCGAGGCCGAGGCTGCGGTCGACGGCGCCGATGCGCGAATCGAGGATCAGGTCGGAGATCTTCACGGTGATCACCGAGACGACCAGCAGGGTCACGAGGAAGATCGCGGCGATCGACACGACCAGCGAGACGGTGTCGCTGGAGACGTGCTGCTTGACGGTCGGCAGCAGCAGCGGGTGCAGGGTCCAGGCGAGCCCGGCCGCCGCGACCCAGGCCACGATCGCCAGCACCTCGCGGGTGAAGCCCCGCACCGCCGCGAGCAGCGCGGAGATGACGACGACACCCAGCACGACGAGATCGAGAACGGAGAACGGCATTGGCAGGAACGGTTCGGGGGCTGAGAGCGTTGCCTCGGGGTCGCGGCTGCCCGGCACCGCGGGGGTTGTATACGCTGCCGGATGCGCTTCGTCACCCTCGCGCTGAGTCCCTCGCGCTGCCGGGCGAGCCCCCGGATGCCCGCCCCGGTCCTCTCCGGCACCGGCAGACGGGTCGGTCGGTGAGTGCGGCGCGGTTTCGTCCGAGGCCTGCCGGCGCCGTCGGGCGCCTTCCCCGCCTGCGCGATCGCCGTGGCGTGCCCGGGCATCGCACCGACCGGCAAACGCAGATCAGCCAGGAAACAGATCCCATACCCGCGCGCCTCGGCATCGACGTGTCGGGGCCGAGGCGTCCGGCGCATCAGCGCCGACGCCCGTTCGGGCCGAGCCGGCGCCTTCAAGCGGATCCGTTCGAAGGCGCGGCGGTATCATCGATCTAATCAGTATACTCTCGCAATTGCATGCATGATACATATGAATTTAAATAATAAATTATTATAAAATGTCATTATTTGCGTGTTAATTTTGATATCTATGGAACAATCATGTATTAACTTTGATTATGGAAAAAACATTCCCTCCATCGGCCGCTTGATTTGGCAAATTGTACGTGTGAACATAGAGATCTCGTCGAAGATAAATGCGAGATGACATGTTCAGTAACCAAATGACTTTCGATCAATTTGAATCTGCGTACAATGCGAAGAAAGTGGATGTCGCTAACAACCTTCCGTATCACGAGGTCATCGAGCGAATCTGGCGGCATGAGAAGACCGTCAGGGGAATCGATTGGCGCGCCGCCGCGGCCGGCGGCCCCGATACCCTCGCGGCGGCGGTCGCCAAGGCGCAGGCCTGGCTCGACGGCCAGGCGCGCGCGCTCTCGGCGGCAGAGGTCAAGGTCGCTCAGGATCTCGGGGTTCTGAGCAAGGAGGGAAAGCCGATCGAGCTCGCCGCCTTCCTCCGTGACGCGGTGGGGGGTGCGCCCGTGCCGGCAACGTTTCCGGACGGGGCGCCCAGCTACACCGTCTGGGGCTGGAGCAGCGATACCGTCGCAAAATACCAGGCCGCGAGAGGAAATGACGTCGCCACCTACGTCACGAATCTGGTCAACAATTTTCAAGTCATGGAGCAGGACGACGAGGTCGGAATAACGAAAATATGCATGCAGTCCGGCGTGATAGCCTTCGGGGCTGCGGCCATAAAGTATGTCCTGAATATCATCAAGACGTTGGTCACCCTGACGGAGGCGACAGAAGCCTCTGCCGTCTTCTCCGGAATCCTGTCCGTCGGCGCGAACGTCATCAGGTTCATGATCTCATCGATCGTGCTCGCGATCCTCGTGCCGCTGATGATCCTGATGGCGAAGGACGCGTTCGGATTGTTCGTCATCATCAACAATACCGATTCGGATCTCGTCATGAGCGACATCGTGTTCACGCACGGGAAGTGCGTCTCCGGGTTCAAGGCGGACGCCGACGCCGACAATCCCCAGGCGATCATTCCTGCGAAGTTCGTGATCGAAAACCTGAATGTCCAGACCTCGTACGCGGCGATCAGTGCCGGCTTCCTCGGCGTGAGAAAGCGCGACAACGCTCTCGTCGGAACGCAGGGTGCGATCAGCTTCGCCTCGACATCGGAATTCGCGTCCGGGATTTTCCTGGGATGGGAGGTCCCGCTGTCGATCGGCAGCAACCGGCTCCTCGTCAGCGCCAACTTCACGGGCTCGGTCGACGATTTCTCGAACCAGACCGACGATAGCGGCGCGCTGGACTCGACCGACACGTCGCCGGCAGGGCACGTCATCGAGGGCCACATGAACGCGGACGGCGGCAGCAGCGCCTACGCCTTCGTCATCGCCTCGTAGACGGCCTGGAGCAGCGACCGATCGCGTTGTCATCCGACGCTGCTCCACATCCTCGATGGCGCAGCATTCTCCGGCGGATCGGTGTCGCCGGGCAGCGCTCCGGCGCCCGGAGGCCGGCTCCGGCGGGCGGGCCCGGGGAGGCGGTGCAAGGCCGGTGCACCGGGGAGCGGGAGCGTCCGGCACGACGGCGTTCGGGATCGACCGACGTTTCATGCCGCCGCGCCTTCGAACGGATCCGTTCGAAGGCGCCGGCCAAGCCCGAACGGGCGTCGGCGCCGAGGCGCGAAGGTCTCAATCCTCGTCGTCGTAGGCCGGCATCCGCTGCGGTTGGCGCCGCCCGCCGCGGACCGGCTTGCCGCTGGCGACGACCCCGGCCACGAGATCCGCGATGTGGCGCAGCGATTCCGCCGGAAACCCCGTCCCGGACCCGTCGCGCCCGGCGCCCTCGCGCCCTTGCGGCATCAGCGCCTTGGCAAAGCCGAGCTTCTGCGCCTCCTTCAGCCTCGCTGGGGCCTGCGCCACCGGGCGGACCGCCCCCGACAGGCCGACCTCGCCGAAATAGACCGCGTCCGACGGGAGGGCCGCGCCCGAGAGCGAGGAGACGAGGGCCGCCGCCACCGCGAGGTCGGCGGCGGGCTCGCTGATGCGAAGCCCCCCGGCGACGTTGAGGTAGACGTCGTGGCCGCCTAAGCGGATGCCGCCATGGGCCTCCAGCACCGCCAGCACCATCGACAGGCGGTTGGGGTCCCAGCCGACGACCGCGCGCCGCGGCATGCCGAGCGCGGAGGGCGCCACGAGGGCCTGGATCTCGACGAGGAGGGGCCGCGTGCCCTCCATCCCGGCGAAGACCGCGGTGCCCGGCGCCGCGAGGTCGCGCCCGGCGAGGAACAGGGCCGAGGGGTTCGGCACCTCGGCCAAGCCTCCGTCGGTCATCTCGAACACCCCGATCTCGTCGGTGGGGCCGAAGCGGTTCTTCACCGCCCGCAGGATGCGGAAATGGTGGCCCTGGTCGCCCTCGAACGAGGCCACCGCGTCGACCATGTGCTCGACGACGCGGGGACCGGCGATCTGCCCGTCCTTGGTGACGTGGCCGACCAGGATCACGGCGGTGCCCGAGGTCTTGGCGAAGCGGATCAGGCTCTGGGCCGAGCCGCGCACCTGGGTCACCGTGCCGGGGGCCGATTCCACCGTCTCGGTCCACATCGTCTGGATCGAGTCGATGATCGCGAGCGCCGGCGGCTTGCCCTGGCTCAAGGTCGCGATGATGTCCTCGACGTTGGTCTCGGCGGCGAGTTCCACCGGAGCGCTCGCGAGCCCCAGCCGCTCGGCCCGCAGGCGCACCTGGCCCACCGCCTCCTCGCCCGAGATGTAGGCGACGCGCTCGCCCCTCTTTGCCAGGGCGGCGGAGGCCTGCATCAGCAGCGTCGACTTGCCGATGCCGGGATCGCCCCCGAGCAGGATCACCGAGCCGCGCACGAAGCCCCCACCCGTCACCCGGTCGAGCTCGGCGATGCCGGACGAGGTGCGGGGCGCCTCCTTGGCCTCGCCGGTCAGCCCCTCGAGGGGGAAGATCCGGCCCCGCGCCCGGCTCGGCCGGGTCGCGACCGGGCCGGAGACCGGGCTTGCCGCGCCGGTCTCCTCGACGATCGTGTTCCACCCGTTGCAAGCCTCGCAGCGCCCGCGCCAGCGGTTGTAGACCGCGCCGCAGGACTGGCAGGCGAAGGTCTGGTGGTTCTTCGCCATCGGCGGCGATTCTCCGAGATGGGGGGCCGCGCGCCGGCCTCCGTCAGGTGTTCCTGATATGTCCGCAGCGGCGGGCTGTTGCAACCGGGCCCGCCTCGCGCCCGGCCACGGTTCCGAAACGAACCCGCCGCGCTCGCGCCCCGATCGGCCGCGAAAGCTCGGCCGACCCGCGACGAGGGATGCGCACGACGATGGCCCGGGCCGGTGAACCTTACCACTACGACCGTACGCAGCGGGGCTTCCACTGGCTGATGGCGGCCCTGATCCTGGTGGCGCTCGGCATCGGGATCTACGCCGCCTGGCAGGTGCCCGGCACCTCGCCGCGGCGCGAGCTTCTCGACCTCCACAAGTCGATCGGCCTGACGGTGCTGCTGCTCCTGCCCTTGCGCCTCGTCTACCGGCTGATCGCCGGCGAGCCGGCCTACCGCGCCCCGCCGTCCCGGTCCGCGCACCTCGCCGCGAAGGCCGCGCATGCGAGCCTCTACGCCCTGATGCTGCTCCTGCCGGTCAGCGGCTACGTCTACTCGGCGGCGGGCGGCTACGGCCTGCCGTGGTTCGGTGTGCTCTCGTTCCCGCGCCTCGTGCCGGTCGACAAGGCCCTGTCGCTCGCCGGCTACGCCGCGCATTACTGGATCGCCTGGGGCGTCGGGATCGTGCTCGGCATCCACGTGCTGGCGGTCGCCTGGCACGCCTGGATCCGGCGCGACGAGGTGATGGGGCGGATGTGGCCGCGGCGGGCGGCTCGGGGGTGAGGCGGCGGGAGCCGTCCCGCCGTCACCCCGCGTCCCGGAGCCGCTCCCCCGCCTCGCCGTAGCCGAGCGCCGCCGCCGCGCGGTTGGCGATGCCCCGGCTCAGGGTCACCCATTCGAGGTCGTTGATCGCCTTCACCAGGCGCTCGCGCTCGGGGGTCTCCCCGTCGCCGGGCGCGGCCTCGGCGAGGTTCACGGCGGCGATCAGGACCTGGTCGCGCCCGTCCTCGATCCGGGGATCGCGCTCGACATGGCCGCGCACGTCGGCGTCGAAACGCGCGATGACGGTCCAGGGCAGCGCGTCGGCGCTGCACGCCTCGGGATAGGTCCGGGCGACGCCCCGGGCCTGCACCGCGGCCTCCCGGACGAGTTCGACGAGCTTGGCGACCATGGCGTACCCGCTGTGAATGTCCATCTGGAACCCAGGAGCCGGCCCGCGGGTCCGCGGGCGGCGGGGCCTCACCGCGCCAGCCGCCCCTCCGCCGCGGCCTTCGCCATGTCCTCGGCATCCGCCGGCAGCAGCGTGCGCTCGATCACCATGCGGTCGGCCGCCGCCTTCACCGCCGCCGCGTAGTCGCCCGCATCGGGATAGCGCTCCTCGAGCGAGGGCCGCGGGTCGTGGGCGGCTTGCGCCGCCGTCCTGGTCCCGGCGAAGGGGAGCACGCCGCCCTTCTGGTTGCACAGGGTCTCGGCGGCGACGCCGCGGGTCGGGTTCCAGGCGGTGTAGGTCGCCCGCGGCACCTCGATCAGCGGCAGGCGCAGGCCCGCCAGCGTGTTGCCGTCGGGATCGACCTTCGGCAGCAGCAGCGGGTAGGTGCCGCGCACCACCGGCGGACCGGCGGGCTCGGGCCCGGACTGCACCCCCGGCTCGACCCACTGGGCCGGGGTGTGGAGGCCGGTATAGGGCAGGCCGGGGATCGGCGGGTAGAGGTGGGCGGGGGCGCCCAGCGTGCCGTCGGCCCGCGACGGGTAGCGGCTCGCCGGCGGCGCGACCCCGTCGGTGATCCAGGCCTCCAGCGCGGTGAGCAGCGCCCGCGAGGCAGCGCCGGCATGGACCGGGCTCACCGGCAGGGCGCAAGCGGGATCGGTCGCGGTCCTCGCGTCGGGATTCGCGAAGTGCGGCGCGCCGGTAATCATGTAGACCCGGACCTCCGGCGGCTGCTCCAGCTCGGCGCCGCGCGTGTCGGTGGTCACGAGCGCCCCCCGCGAGCCCCACAGCTCGTACTCGCTGTCGACGTGCATCAGGCGCGGGCAGGTGTTGCCGAGCCGGCAGCGCAGGAACAGGCCGTCGCGCTTCCCCGTCAGGGCGTCGGTCGTCGTCGCGTAGGCGAAGGGGAACTGGTCGGCCGGGTAGGAGCGATCGAGGTGGGGGCCGGGATTGCGGCCGGGCTGGGCGAAGCGGGCATTGGTGAAGCTGCGCCGGCTGCCGGCGATGTGCGGCATCATCCCGTCGAACACCATCCGGCCCCGCTCGTCCTCGTTGAGGCCGAGATAGAGCAGGTCGCGCAGCACCCGGCCCGATTGCGAGATGCCGAAGCCGATCGCCCGGTCGATGGTGCTGCGGCCGTCCCGCGCGAGCGGGTTCCGCGCGCTCGCATCGTGGCGCAGGAAGGTCGCGACGTCGCGGATCGCCGCGAGCCCGAGACCCGTCACCGCGGGGTCGCGGGCGGTGTAGCTCAGCTCGTAGAGCGCGCTGCCGTCGAAGCCCGCCGGCCGGGTGATCGCGATGCGCCCGGCGTCGACGAAGCGGAACGACAGGCCGGGGGGCGTCGTGCGCGGATCCTCCGCCTTCGCCCGCACGGTGAGGCGCGCCTTCGCCGGGTCGAGGTCGGCGGCGGGCCAGGTCAGCGGGGCCTCGATCGGCGACGTGGTGTTGTCGAAGCTCCACTCCTCGCGCGACGGCCCGGTGATCCCGGCGAGCACCGGCAGGCGGATGCCCATGCCGGCCCCGGCTCTGCCGTCGCTCGGGGCGACGTCGCCCTGCCAGCCGATCCAGGCGAGCGTGTAGCCCCGCGACAGCAGGAAGCCCCGGCCCGCGTCGTCCGCCTGCTCCAGCCGGCCCGACGCCTCGGTCGAGCTGCCCTCGACGAGCGGGCCGATGAGCTTGCGGCCGCGATTGGGGATCTCGACGATGAGCAGGCCGTTCGGCCGCTCGGGCCGCAGCAGCACCACGTCGGCGGTCGCCTCGACCCGGCCTTCCGCGTTGCGGGGCGCGAGCGCGATGTCGGCGATGACGGCGTTGCGGGGGTCGGCGGGATCGAGGGCGATGGTCGCCCGCCCGGTGACCTTCTCGGCCTGGCCGCGCTCGCCGAAGCTGCGGCCCTGCAGGGCCGGCTTCTCGGCCTTGAGGGTTTCGAACCGGGTCACCTCGGCCCCGGCCGGCCCGGCGACGAGGCCGCTTCCCGCGAGGCCCCCTCCGACGAGCGCCGCGGTCGCGGCGCGCCTGATCCTGGTCATGGCGGTCTGTTCCCCCTCGGCGGCGCCACGTCCCGGGCGCCTTCCGGCGCGACCGTAGCGACGCGCGGTTCCGCTGTGAACCGTGTCGGGCGCCCCGCGGCGTCCGCTCAGGCGAGCACGCTCGCGAGATAGTGCCGGACGAAGCCGGGCATCCGGGCGGGGTCGAGATCCGCTGCCCGACGCACGGAGACGATCGCCGACAGCTCCGGCTCGGCCTCCGCCGCGAGGTGGGCCGCGATCGCGTCCCGCACCGTCGCCTCGTCCTCCGCGAGCGGCACCGGGCGCAGGAGCGCCATCAGGCCGCCGTCGCGCACGATCGCCCAGCCGGGATCCGGCGCCTCCGGGGAGATCTCCCGGGCGACGAGGCCGGTCTCCTCGTGCAGCTCGCGCAGCGCGCTCACCGCGAGGTCGACGCGGCCGTCCGGCGCGATGTCGGTCGGGTCGGGCGTGCCGCAGGGGAAGTAGACGCGGCCCGCGGCGGCGGTGTGCGGGCCCATCTCGCCGAGGATGTAGGCGCCGTCCCGGGTGCGCGGCACGACCGCGGCGAAGACGTTGAGGACGCTCCCGTCCGGAAACCCCAATCCTTGAGGGCGGTGAGGGCGGCGTACTCGGCCTCGAACAGCTCGGCCCGGAGCACCCCGTCGGCGAGGTCGAACGCGCGCAGCATCAGCACCGTGCCGTTGAACATCGCCGGGCGCGCCGCCCGGCGCATCTCCCAATGGGCCGCGATCCTCTCCCGGTTCTCGCGCGCCCAGGTCCAGTCGTGCGCGACCATGGTCGCCTCGACGCGGCGGGCGGGCGTGATGGTGATGCCCATCAGAGGTGCAGCTCGCCCTCGGAGATCACGACGGCGCTGCCGCCGATCTCGGCCGCGCGCAGCGCTCCGTCCTCGATCGCGAGCTGGAGCGCGATCGCGCTCGGCCGGCCCATCTCGTACCCTTGCGCGACGACGAGGTCGTGGGTGCCGCTCCCCAGGGGCTCGAACTGCATCAGGGCGCCCGCGAAGGCCGCGACCGCGCCGCCGGTCGCCGGGTCCTCGGCGATGCCGGCGGCGGGGGCGAACATCCGGGCCCGGAAGCTGTGGCCCGGCTCCCCGGTCTCGCCGGTATAGAGGAACACCTTGGCGCCCGCCCCGAGGGCCTGCGCCAGCGCCTCCGCGCTCGTGCGCGCCCGGCCGAGCGCGTCGAGGCTCTGGACCGGCACGAGGTGGAACGGCGTGCCGGCGCTGTAGCGGCTCGGCCGGTGGCGCGAGAAGCCGATCTCGGACGGCGACAGGCCGAGCGCCCCGGCGAGAGCCGTGGCGTCCGGCTCCTCGCCCCAGCTCTCCGGCAGGCGCGGCAGGCGGAAGCGCGCGCGGCCCCATTTCCCGCCGGTCTCGCGCTCGCCGGTCTCGACCACGCAGGGCACCACCCCGACCTGTTCCTCGAGCCCGAACGCCACCGCGTCGGCGACCTCCGCCCGCCGGTCGCCGAGCGCCAGCAGCACCGCGGTGCCGACGGTCGGGTGACCCGCGAAGGCGAGCTCCTGGGCCGGCGTGAAGATCCGCAGCCGCGCCCGGTGCCGGCTCTCGGCCGGCGGCAGCACGAACACCGTCTCGGACAGGTTGAACTCCCGGGCGATGGCCTGCATCGCGGAATCGTCCAGCCCCTCGGCGTCGAGCACCACCGCCAGCGGGTTGCCGGCGAGGGGGGTGTCGGTGAACACGTCCAGGGTGGCGTATCGGCGTGCGGGCATCGGGCTATCCGTCCTTCCGAAGGCGAGCGGCGAGGCAGCACGGATCGGGGGGAGGGCGCAAGCCCCGGGGTTCTGCCGCGCACCCGTCGCCGGAGCGCGAGGAGCGCGTTATGGCATTTTCGCGAAAGCGCCATAACGACCTGATCATGCGCCGCATCGACCTGCCGTTCAGCACGCTCTACGCCGAACTCGCCGAGCGCTGCCACGACGGCCGCGTCGCGACCGGATCCGATCCCGACGCGTCACACCGCCTCGACCGGAAACGTCCGGCTCGGCGCCACGAACTCCTCCTGCGCCGCCACCGTCAGGATCTCCCGCGCGCCGGCCTCCGCGGTGCGGCGCAGGAGGCCGAAGACCGAGGCGGCCGCCGCCCCCAGGGCCTCGCCGGCCGAGCGGCTGCGGGCGTAGTGCACCAGGAACAGGGCCGCGGTGGCATCGCCCGCGCCGTTGACGCTCAGCGACAGCCGCGGGGTGCGCAGGCGCCAGAACCGCCCGCCCTCGCCGGCCAGCATGTCGATGCTGTCGTCGGGCGTCTCCTCGGTGTGGAGCGAGGTGACGAGCACCACCTTCGGCCCGCTCGCCTGCACGGCGGCGACCGCGGCCTTCGCGTCGGCGAGCGTCCGGGTCTCGATCCCGCTCAGGTAATCGAGCTCGAACTGGTTGGGGGTGATGAGGTCGGCGGCCGGCACGGCGTGGTCGCGCATGAATTCCGGGATGCCGGGGCGCACGAACACCCCGCGGCCGACATCGCCGATCACCGGGTCGCAGCAATAGAGCGCCGCAGGGTTGGCCGCCCGCACCCGCGCGACCGCCCGCAGGATCGCGGTGCCGATATCGGCCGAGCCCATGTAGCCCGACAGCACCCCGTCGCAGGAGGGGAGCACCCCGCGCTCGGCGATGCCCTCGACCAGTTCCTCGATGGCGGGGCCGTCGAACACCCGGCCGCGCCAGGCGCCGTAGCCGGTGTGGTTGGAGAACTGCACCGTGTGCACCGCCCAGACCTCGACCCCGAGCCGCTGCATCGGGAAGACCGCCGAGGCGTTGCCGACATGGCCGTAGGCGACGTGGGACTGGATCGACAGGACGTTCATCGCGACACGAGACCTCGCGCGGGGTGTACTGACGCCCGCAACGTTCCCGGAACCGGGCGTTCCTGGCAACCGCCTTTCGGGTCGCGACACCGCGCGCGAGGCGGGTTCACGCGGCGCTCACGCGTCCGGGGTTAAGGATTGCGCGAGGGAACGCCCGCCCGGCGCCCCGACTTGTCCCGCCACCCGGCTGAACCCACGGTCACGCGCTCCATGGACTTCGAGAGCTTACGCACCACGGTGATCGACTTCGTGCGCGACCACCAGGCCTGGGCGCCGGTGATCACCGGGATCATCGCCTTCTGCGAATCGCTGGCGGTGCTCTCGCTCCTGGTGCCGGCGACCGTCATCCTGATCGGGATCGGGGCGCTGATCGGCTCGGGCGCGATTCCCTTCCTGCCGGTGATGGTCGGGGCGGCCGTCGGGGCGATCCTGGGCGACTGGGTCTCCTACGAGATCGGCCGCTACTACAAGGACGGCGCCAAGCGCCTGTGGCCGCTCAGCCGCTACCCCGAGATGGTGGAGAAGGGCGAGGCGTTCTGCCGGCGCTGGGGCGCCTGGGCGATCGTCGTCGGCCGCTTCATCGGCCCGGCCCGGGCGGTGGTGCCGCTCGTCGCCGGCGTCGCCCTGCTGCCGCGGCTGCCGTTCCAGCTCGCGAACCTCTCCTCGGCCTTCCTGTGGGCCTTCGTCTGGCTCGCGCCGGGCGCCGGCCTGATCGACTGGTTGCGGCGCGCCTGACGAAACGGTAATCACGCCACGTTCCCCCGCCTGACGCAGCGTCGAGGTCGAAGAAACTTGTCCTAGACAATGGTGGACGCTGGGGTATCACGGAATATTAACCGTAACGGCGTACTCGACCCCTGATGCGCCGACGAGGCCGCACCCGAAAGCGGTTCCATGCCCAACGTGTTGCCGACCTACCAGATGCCGAGACCGGCCATCCTGCGCTGGCTGGCGGATCCGGGTCTCGACCTGCCGGCGGACCTGCGGGGCGGCCTGCTCGCGACGTTCCTACCCTCGATCGCCTCGCTGGTGCTCGGCGCCGTCGCGATGCTGATCATCGAGGTGGCGGCCGCGATCCGGCAGCCGGGGCCGCTCTTCCTGAGCCTTCTGGCGGCGGACGCCGCCCTGCTCGCCCTCCGCATCGGAATTTTCGTGCGCGCCGGCCGCAAGGCCGCGCAAGGGCTTCCGGTGCCGACGGGCCTCCTGCTCGCCAGCAGCTTCGCCTGGGCCGGCCTCGTCGGCCTCTCGACCATGCTGTGCTTCCTGAGCGGCGATCCGCTGCTGCAGACCCTGGCGCCCATCACCATGATGGGGATCCTGTGCGGGATCGTCACCCGCAACTACGGCGCCCCGCGCCTCGCCGTCACGATGGTCGCCCTGTGCGACCTGCCGCTGAAGGTGGCGCTGCCGCTCCATTTCCGCGACGCCTGGTTCCTGCTCGGCACGCTCCTCGGCCTGCTGTTCGTGGTGGCGATCCGCACCACCGTGACGCGTCTCAACCGCACCTACGTCGAGGCGCTCCTCGCCAAGCGGGAGAACCAGCGCCGGGCCACGCACGACCCCCTGACCGGCCTGCGCAACCGCACCGGGCTGATGGAGGACCTCGCCGCGGGGCTGCGGCGGGGGAGCGACGACCTCGCCCTGCTCTACCTCGACCTCGACGGCTTCAAGGCGGTCAACGACTGCCTCGGCCACGCCGCCGGCGACGCCCTGCTGGTGCAGGTGGCCGGACGGATCTCCGCCGCGATCCCGCAGGAGTGGCAGGCCGCCCGGCTCGGCGGCGACGAGTTCGTGATCCTGGCGGGCGGCGAGAGGGCCCACGAGGCCGCGCAGGTGGCGGCGCGCCTGATCGAGGCCGTGAAGGCGCCCACCGACGTCGGCATCGGCGTCGGACTCAGCGTCGGCATCGGCTGGGCGATGCCGGGGATGACCCCGGAGGCGCTCCTCGCCGAGGCCGACGCGGCGCTCTACCGCGCCAAGGCCGCCGGCAAGGGCCGCCTGGCGACCTCGGGCGCCAGGATCGACCGCCCGCTCGACCCCGCGCTCGACCCCTCGGCGACGATGCCCGGGCCGCGCGCGGCGGCCCGGGTCGGGTGGGCGTGAGGCCGCCTCAGCCCATCGCCCGCTTGACGAACCGGTCCTCGACGGTCGCCGCGAGGTCGATCTTGGCGCCCTGCAGCTCGGGATCAAGGGTGCGCACCAGCTCCAGCACGCTCGCCATGCCCTCCTGCGTCGGGACGCCGGTGCGCGAATAGCTCTCGAGCGAGTTCTTCACCGCCTGCACGTAGAGCGGCTTGTCGCCGAAATGGTAGGCCGGCGGCACCGTGTCGGCGATTTCTTCCGGCGAGGCGGCGACGATCCACTTCAGCGACTTGGCGAAGGCGTTGACGACCTTCTGGGTCGCGGCGGCATGGCGCTCGATCCAGTCCTGCTTGGTGTAGACCACCGCGGCCGGGTTCGGCCCGCCGAACAGCGCCCGCGTGCCGGCCTCGGTGCGGGTGTCGATGATGACCTTGATGTCGCCGTCGGCCTCGAGCTTGGCGATCACCGGGTCGAGGTGGGAGATCGCGTCGATCTCGCCCTTCTTCATCGCGGCGATCGCCCCGGCCCCGCCGCCGACCCCGATCAGCGCCGCGTCGGTCGCCTTCAGCCCGGCCTTGAGCATCGCGTATTGCGCGGTGAGCGAGGTCGAGGAACCCGGCGCGGTCACGCCGATCTTGCGGCCCTTGAGGTCGGCGGCCGACTTCACCGTGTCGGCGAGGTCCTTGCGCACCCCGATCACGATGGCGGGGAAGCGGCCGAGCTCGCACACGGCGCGCACGTCCTGGCCCTTGGCCTGCATCCGGATCGTGTGCTCGTAGGCTCCCGTCACGATGTCGACCGAGCCGCCGATCAGGGCCTGGAGCGAGCGCGCGCCGCCGCCGAAATCGTTGATGTCGGCCTCGATCCCCTCCTCCTTGAAGAAGCCCTTCCGCTCGGCGATCGTCAGCGGCAGGTAGTAGAGGAGCGGCTTGCCGCCGACGCCGATGCGCACCTTGACGGTGTCGGCCCGGGCGGGAGCGGCGGGGCTGAGCGCCAGGGCGGCGGCGCCGGCGAGGAAGCTGCGGCGTTGCATGGGTCGTGTCCTCCCGTTGGTTCCGTGGGCCGATCAGGCCGAAATGTCGAACCCGTCCCATCCGCGACCTCGGGACGAGGCCGCGGGTGAGATGACGCCCGTCGTGATGCCGATCCCACGAGCGGCGAGACCGCCTCTCAGCCCTGGCCGCCGGCCTGCGGGCGCCAGACCAGGAGGCGGTTCTCGATCAGGGTGACGACCGTGTCGATCACGATGACGAACACGGTCAGGATCAGCATCCCGGCGAAGACGCCGGTGACGTCGAACACGCTCTCGGCCTCGTGGATCTTGTAGCCGAGGCCGGCCGAGGAGCCGAGATACTCGCCCACCACCGCGCCGACGAGGGCGAAGCCGACCGCGGTGTGGAGCGAGGAGAACATCCAGGTCAGCGCCGAGGGCCAGTAGACGTGGCGGAGCAGGCCCCGCTCGCTCATGCCGAGCATCCGGGCGTTGTTCAGCACCACCGGGCTCACCTCGCGCACGCCCTGGTAGACGTTGAAGAACACGATGAAGAACACGAGCGTGAAGCCGAGCGCCACCTTCGACCAGATGCCCAAGCCGAACCACAGGGCGAAGATCGGCGCCAGCACCACCCGGGGCAGGGCGTTCGCCGCCTTGATGTAGGGGTCGAACACCGCGGCGAGCAGCGCGTTGCGGGCGAACAGGAACCCGAAGGCGATGCCGCCGACGGCGCCGAAGACGAAGGCCAGCACCGTCTCCTGAAGGGTGATCCACAGGTGGCCCCAGATCTCGGGGTTCGTCATCTCCATCCAGGTGCGCTTCAGGACGTCGACCGGGGTCGAGAAGAAGAACTGGATCTGCTTCGGGCTGCCGAGGATCGGGTAGACCGTGAGCACGTGCCAGATCGCGAAGCCGACGAGGCCGACGAGGATCTGCAGGGCGAGGAGGCCGAGGCGGTTCACGAATGGGGTCTCCGGAGGGTCGTCATGCTCACGCCGGGCCGCCCGCATAGGCGCGGGAGACCTCGACCCGCAGGCACGACCAGATCTCCTTGTAGAGGGCGTGGAACTGCGGCTCGAGGCGGATCTCGCTGATGTCGCGCGGGCGGGCGAGATCGACCCTGAACTCGCCGACGATGCGGGCGGCGGGGCCGGCGGAGAGCACCACCACCCGGTCGGCGAGCGCGATCGCCTCCTCGAGGTCGTGGGTGACGAACATCACCGCCTTGCGGTTGGCCGCCCACAGTTCCAGCAGCAGGTTGCCCATGATCTGCCGGGTCTGCGCGTCGAGCGGCCCGAAGGGCTCGTCCATCAGCAGGATCTCGGGATCGCGGATCAGCATCTGGGCGAGCGCGACGCGCTTGCGCTGGCCGCCCGAGAGCATGTGCGGGTAGCGGTCGAGGAAGGCCGCGAGCCCGACCTTGCCCAGCCACTCGCGGGCCCGCGCGAGCGCCTCCGCGCGCGGCACCCGCTGCGGCTCGAGGGCTACCGCGACGTTGTCGAGCGCCGTCTTCCACGGCATCAGGGCGTCGGCCTGGAAGAGGTAGCCGGCGCGCGCGTTGAGGCCCGACAGGGCCGAGGAGAACACCGTGACCGAGCCGGAGGCGGGTTTCAGCAGGCCGGCGGCGGCGTTCAGCAGCGTCGACTTGCCCGAGCCGGTCGGTCCGACCACCGCCACGAACTCCCCCGGCATCACCCCGAGGTCGATCCCCTCGACCGCGACGTAGCGTTTGCCGCCCTTGAGGGTGAAGGCGATGCTGACGCCGTCGAGGCGCACCGCCTCGCCGTGGGCCAGTGCCGTGCCGCCGACGAGGCGCATGCCGGCCCGCCCCCCTTTTCGTCCCTCGGCGGCGTGCTGCCCCCCCATGCCCGTCGCTCCCTCCTGCCGTCCTTGCCGGGTTCCGTCGCCGTCTCGCGCGGCTCCCGGGGCGGCGACCATCGGCGAGCGGGCCCGCGAGATCAACCGCTACGTCCGTCGCGCGGGCCGGTTTCGGGGCAGGTAGGCCCTGCCGACATGCCAGGCGATCAGGGCGAGGGGCAGGCCCAGCGCCGCCCAGGCCGCGACCCCGCCGGCGCCCTCGTGGAGGAGCGCCGCCAGGAGGCCGGCCAGGGTGGCGGCGCCGACGGCGAGCGGCACGCCGAACACGGCGCGCCAGCCGGCCGGGCCGCGCGGACGGCCGGACCGCCTCATGCCGGGTGTCCCATGCGCGGCCGCCTCGTCATGCGGGGCCGCTTCATGCCGCCTGCGCCCGCAGGGCCGGCGCCGGGCGGCGGCGGCGCACCCACCACAGGTAGAGGCCGCTGCCCAGGACCACGATGCTGACGAGGTCGAGCAGCGCCCACAGCACCTTCATCGGCAGCCCGCCGTAATCGCCGAAATGCAGGGGCTGCGAGACGAGGAGCGCGGTCAGGTACCAGGGCAGGGCGCGCGAATCGGCCACCGCGCCGGTGCCGGCCTCGAGCAGCACCGGCTGCAGCAGCCGCGCGGTGAGCGGCGCGGTCCCGCGCAGGAACACGCCGAAATGCCGCGGCGTCGCGAAGGGCGTGCCCGGGAAGGCGACGAAGCCCGGCACCATCCCGGGCGCCGCCTCCCGCGCCCGCGCCACGATCGTGTCGAGGGAGGCGGGCCGCGCCGGTGCCGGACCGCCCTGGCTGCCCGCGATCATCCGCCCGAGGGTCTCGGCCTTCCACATGCCGACGAGCGGCTCGGACAGGGTGTTGATCGCGCCGGTCAGGCCCACCACCGCGAGCCAGGCCACCCGCCGCGACCGCTCCGGCCGCACGGTGCCGAAGGCGAGCCGGCGGGTGAACGGCCAGTACAGCACCACCCCCGATACGATCGCCGCGACGAGGAGCAGGCCCATCGCCCCGAGGAACAGCTTGCCGGGTAGCCCCGCATACAGGTCGACGTGCAGGCGCAGCATCACCTGCATGAAGGCGTTGCCCGACGGCCCGAGCTTCTCCCCGCCGGCCGCACCGTAGAGCGTCACCGTCGCGTCGTTCGGCGCGGCATCCGCGGCGGCGTTGAGGATCACGAAGACCTTGTCGGGCTCGTGCTGGTCCCAGCCGACATACTGGATGGCCTTGCCCGGATGGTCGCGCAGGGCGTTCTCGGCGATCCGCTCGACCGGGACGGGCGCCTGCCCGGCGATCGCCGCGGGCGCGTCGCCAACTCCGAACACCTCGTCGATCTCGTGGTGGAAGATCAGCGGCAGGCCGGTCAGGCACAGGAGCAGCATGAACAGGGTCGAGATCAGGCTCGACCACGTGTGCACGAAGGCCCAGGCGCGGACGCTGGACGCTCTCATCCGGTTCTCCGTCGGGCGACCGCACCGGAGACGGCGCAGTTTTGAATGGGTATAAGGTGCTGATGCGGCTCGGCTTTCCAGATCGGTGGCTAGAGGCTGGCGGGCCTCCGCGCAAGGGGCAGCCTCGGCGCGAGACCACGTTGCGCGGCCTGCGACACGGGCTGCAGGTGACAACGGCCGGCGAAGCTGGTCCGATGGCGTTCCCGATTCGGTCTCCTTGGCAACCCCTCGATCAGCGTCCCTCCACAGCCTTGTCCGCCGCCCTCGCCCTCTCGCTCCCCGTCGACCGCCGCCAATCGCCGACCGCGCTCAGCGTGCAGCGGGGCGTGCGGCGCCTGTTCGCCGAGCTCGGCCACGTCACGATCCCGGAATTCACCCTGGCCAACGGCCGGCGCGCCGACCTGATCGCGCTCGGCGGCTGCGGCAAGCTGACGATCATCGAGATCAAGTCGAGCGTCGCCGATTTCCGCGCCGACCGGAAATGGCCCGACTACCGCGACTTCTGCGACCGCTTCTACTTCGCGGTGCCGGAGACCCTGCCGGTGGAGATCCTGCCCGACGAGACCGGCCTCATCGTCGCCGACGCCTTCGGGGCCGAGATCCTGAGGCCGCCGCCCGAGCATCCCCTGGCCGGCGCCCGCCGCAAGGCCGTGACCCTGCGCTTCGCCCACGCGGCGGCGGGCCTGCTCCACGCGCTGGCAGATCCGGGGTCGATCCGCGAGGGCGCGCTGTAGGGGCGCGCGATCGGAGCCGGAGCACGGTCGGCTCGATCGTGCGAGGAGGGTTTCGACCCGTTGCGTCCACTGAGTGCGAATTCGTACAGAACATCATCGAGTTCTGCGCGTTGCGGCCTAGGTGCTCGTGGCAGAGGAACCTATGGCCCGCTACTATTTCGACGTCCACGACGGGAAACACCTTACGCGAGATGACGTGGGTACCGAATGCGGCGGTCCGGACACCATCAGGTTTGAAGCCATGATGGCCCTCCCCGCGATCGCGCGGGACGTCATCCCGAAGGACGGAGATCGGCAGGCGTTGACGGTGCTCGTCCGCAACGCGAGCAATCTGATCGTCTATACGGCCACGATGACCTTCGCGAGCATCTGGCTGGGTGAGGATGTGCCTCCCGTTGCCGAGAGCCCCGATCAAGCGACGGAGGCACGGGCGCGCTGGGGCGGGTGATCGCCCGGCACCATCTGCTTCCCACCCGTCCGGAACGCCCTTCGGGCCTCTGCGCATCACGCTTGGGGCCCGGAGATATCCGTCTCCCGGGGCGCAGGGCATGGTGTCGGCAGCTTGAATCTAACATTCGTTAAAGGCTGCTTCGCGCGCGCGTGATACCTCTATGTCGGAATTTTGTATAGTTCTGTAGTTATCGGCTTGTTTCCAGCCTACAGGGCGGGCTGCAAAAGGTAGATATGGCTCGATTATGCCAAATTATTACCTCGTATTCAGTGATATTCACGAGGCGGCTCCGAGCGACCCGATAGAGTTCGCCGATCTCCACCACGCCTACCTGGCGGTCTGTGCCAGCATACCGGGAATCGCGCAGGAGCTCCTCATCGAGCGAAAAGATCCGCTCGCCGCGTCCTGCGTGATCGCCGACGACAAAGGTCGGAACCTGATGACGGTGCCGTTCACGGACGTGCTCTCGCCCTCGGAATGGCGGCCCACGAAGGCCCGGCGTCGTCCGCACGGGTGGCCTCGCTCGGCTCGCAGCCGCGATGACCTGGCGCTGGCGAGCTTTCGCCGGATGTTTGGTCCGGTCGATGCGGGATGCGTCCTGATGACCCCCGAGATGCATATCGTCGAGATGAACCGGTTCGGCGCTCGCCACAGTCACGTGGACCCTGAGGCCATCCGGGGTCGATCGATCTACGGCATCTTTGCCGACCTGCATGGTGCGCCCAAGGCGAATTTCACGAAGTTCATGTCCCTCGCGCAGGCAGGCGCGGCATCTCAGATCACCGATCTTCCCTACCTCGTACTGGACGCCGAGGGCCAGACGACGAACGGCTGGTGGAATGCACGCACCTGGCCGATCTTCGATGACGACGAGAATCTGCTCGGGTTCGTCGAATGGGCGGAGCCATTCACGGCGCCCACACGAGGAGGCAGGACGAAAGTGACGGTTGCCCAGAAATCGGTTTGAACGCGAGCGAGCAAAATGTCCGATTCGAGGGCGGAAGACCAGGGTCTGCTTCGCACGCCCGGCAGGCCCTCGTCTCGCCGGGCCGAGAAGTTCGTTCCTACAGCACCAAGTTCTCGTCGAACCGGTCCGGCGACAGCGGCAGGCGGAACTCGATCGCGACGCCGCCCTTGAACTGGCGCACCACCCGGGCGGGGGTGCGGCCGACCGTGAGGCCGGTATCGAGCGGCAGCTCGACCTCGCAGGCCAGCGCCGCGCCCGACAGCGAGATGTCGATGATCCGGGCGGCGGTCTCGCGCCCGCCCTCCAGGCGCAGGGTGGTGAGGGCCTGGCGCGGCACCACGCGCTCGTGGCGGCGGTCCTCCGGCAGGCCGAGCACCGCGCGGTTGGCGAGCCAGGTCAGCTGCGAGGCGATCTTGTCGCGCTTGCGCGCCGTGGCGCCGATCGTCACCGCGAAACCGTCCGGCAGGAGCCGCGCGATGGTGCCCTCGATCCGCCCGACATGCTCGAGGTAGATCACGATGCGCTCGCCGATCTCGCCGCCGACCGCGCAGGTCAGACGCACCCCGCCGGGGGACATGTCGACGGTCTGGCACGGGTATTCCTGCCGGTCGGCGAGCATGTAGCGGCCGAGCAGCGCCACGGCGACGCGATGATGCCGGCGCTGGTCCGCCGCCGCCCGCAGCGCGAGGGAGCGCAGGCCCGGCGCCGCGGCCCGGCCCATGACGCTTCCGGCGCCGCTGCCGAGGCCGCTGCCAATGCCGACGCTCCTGCCGCCGCCCGCGACGGTGCCGATGCCAGTGCCCACGACGCTCGCCATGACGCGCGACTCTCCCGGGGCGGCACCCGGCCGCCCCGGGTCATCCTGCGCCGGAATGGTTAACGAGCCGTCGATCCCTCAGGCCCGCCCGCCGCGATGCACCACGAAGCGCTTGCGCCGCTCGGGGCCAGGCTCGTCGTTGGCGGCGGGCGGGGGCGCCGCGAGCGGCGCGGCGGCGGCGTTCGCTTCCGCCGTGAGGATCCGCAGGGACACGGTGCGCAGCGCCACGATCGGGCGCAGGCCGAGCCAGGTCGGGATCAGGGCGGGCGAGAGCGAGCCGATCACCCGCGCCTGGGTCTTGCCGCGGTGGCGCAGCGGCAGCAGCAGCAATTCGAGGTCGATCGTCTCGCCGGCCTCCGTCACCCCGACGAGGCCGACCACCACACCGGCGGTCTCCTGGATCACCGCCTCGATCAGCCGCCAGGGATCGGCCGCCGGGGCCTCGCCCCACAGGCCGGCGAAGGGGAGGCCGCGCAGCTCGGCCCCGAACAGCGCGCAGAGCCGGGTGCCGGCGAGGCGGATCGCGGCGGCGCGCCGGGGCGCGTCGATCTCCAGGATCAGGCTGTCGGCGAGCACGTGGCGGATCTCGCCGGGCTCGATCTCGCCCCGCTCCGGCGCGGCGCGGGCGCCGCGCAGGCCGTTCCAGTAGGCGTGGAGCATGCGGCTGGTCGGGTGCTTCATGGCGTCTCGGTCTGGCACAGGCGTTTGCGGCGGGCGGTCCGGGGTGCCGCCGGACGCTGTCCCGTTTCGGGACCGAGGCCGGCTGAGCTGATTCGGTTCAGCAGACCGTATGCCGAACGGCCGAGCCGCGAGAGCGTAAGGTTTCGTTAGGGTTACCGAGGCATTAATGTTGCGTTTGGCCCACACCTGCGCGATTGTCGCGGGCGACAGCGAATTCGGGCTGGCTGGGGTGGCGAACCCGCCCTAAGCCCGCTCGCGTGAGAAAGGGGTGGGGGCCGCGTCGCGGCCCGCGGCGTCACGGTCCTGACGGCGTTCTGCGCGCGGCCTCGCGGCCGGGCATGTTCACCCTCTTCCGGGGAGAGCGGCAACGCTCTCCCTTTTTTTCGTGCGCGAGCCCTCACTTTTCGGGGGCGGGACCGGCCCGCGGCGCCGGCCTCCCTTGCGGTCGGCCCCGCGGCCCCGCAATGGTGCCGCATGGATGCCACCCCCGACCTCCCGCGACCGCCGCGCGTGCCGGTGTTCAACATGCCCGCCGTGGTCACCGCCTCGGTCGGGATCCTGGTGCTGCTCCATGCCGTGCGGCAGGGGCTGCCCGACGTCTGGGACATCACCCTGCTCCTCGACCTCGCCCTGGTGCCGGCGCGCTGGACCCTCGCCCTCGATCCCGACCGTGCCGCCGACGTGCTGCGGGCGGCCGCCGCCGCGGAGGGCTCCGCCCTCGAGGTCGAGGCGCGCAAGGCCTTCGCGGCCTACCTGGTGGCCGATCCGGGCGCGATGCCCTGGACCTTCGTCTCCTACGCGCTCCTGCACGGCTCCTGGGGCCACGTGCTCCTCAACGGCGTCTGGCTCGCAGCCTTCGGCACCCCGGTGGCGCGGCGCTGCGGCGCCTGGCGCTACGGGGTGATCGCCCTCGTCTCCACCGCCGCGGGAGGCTTCCTGCACGTCCTCATCGATCCCCTGAGCACCGTGCCGCTGATCGGCGCCTCGGCGGGGGTGTCCGGCCTGATGGCGGCGGCGGTGCGCTTCGCCTTCCACCCGGCCGAGGGCCCGAGCCCGGCCGCCGTGCCGTGGCAGCGCCCGGTGCCGACGCGGCTCCAGACCATCCCGGAGCTGCTGCGCAACCGGTCGGCGGCGGTGTTCCTCGCCATCTGGTTCGTCACCAACCTGCTCTTCGGCCTCGCCGCCCTGCCGCTCGGCCTGAGCGATTCGGCGGTCGCCTGGGACGCGCATCTCGGCGGCTTCATCGTCGGATTCCTGCTGCTTCCCCTGGTCGACCGGCTCGGACGACGCTGAGCGGCCCGAGGATTCTTCCTTTCGACTTCCGGGGTGCTTGCGTCATCCGGAATGCGGTCACACACTCTGCGTCCAAATGGGCGTCCCGCCCGGATCGCTGAAGGCCGGGGGGCCCGAGCAGGGAGGTGTTGATGACCGTTGCGCGCATCCTGTCGCAGAAGGGCCGCACCGTCGTGACCGTGCAGCCCCACCGCACGCTGGCGGAGGCTGCCGCGCTCCTGACCGAGAAGGGCATCGGCGCCCTGGTGGTGAGCGATGCCGGCCAGAGCGTCCTCGGCATGCTGTCGGAGCGCGACATCATCCGGGCCGTGGTCCGCGGCGGCGGCGGCGCCCTCGAGGCGCCGGTCTCCCGGCACATGACCGCCAAGGTGGTGTGCTGCAGCCGCGCCACCGCCGTCGACGAGGTGATGGAGCTGATGACCGACGGGCGCTTCCGCCACGTGCCGGTCGTCGAGGACGGCCGCCTGGTCGGCCTCGTGTCGATCGGCGACGTGGTCAAGCACCGCATCGAGTCGGTCGAGGCCGAGCACAAGGCCCTGCGCGAGTACATCGCCACGGCTTGACCGCCGCCCCGGCGAGCGCCGCTCGGCCGCCTCACACCGGCGTGACGGCGGCCGAGATCATCTCGTGGATCTCCGGCAGCAGGCGCTTCGTCGCCTGGCGGCCGAGCTCGATGCATTCCTCGGCACGGTGGAACTCGAACAGGCCCATCTGGGCGAGCTTCGGGTTGATCATCACGTCGGGCGGGTCGCCCGCGAGCCGCGAGCGCGAGATCCGGTCCTGCGTGATGTTGAAGGCGTCGACCATCACGCTGGCGATGCCGCTCGGCGCGCCGGCCTCGGGCCGGGGCTTCGGCTTCGTGCGCCGGCCGCCGATCCGCGGCCAGCGCCGCGGCTCCTCCGGCAGCGCGCCGGCGGCCTCCGCGGCGGCCTCCATCACCGCGTCGGCCCCTTCCGCCCCGTGCGACTGGATCACCGTGCCGCGGACCCGCATGTCGCCGTTGAGGTTGACGCACAGGACCACGTCGGCGCCGAGCGCGCGGGCCGCCGTCACCGGCACCGGGTTGACCAGCGCCCCGTCCATCAGCCAGCGCCCGGCGATCTTGACCGGATCGAAGATGCCCGGCAGCGCGTAGGACGCCCGCACCGCCTCGACGAGGCCGCCGCGGGTGAGCCAGATCTCGTGGCCGGTGCCGAGCTCGGTCGCCACCGCCGCGAAGGTCAGCGGCAGGTCCTCGATGCGGGAGGCGCCGAGGTCGCGCTCGAGCAGCCGCCGCAGGCGCTCGCCGGCGATGAGCCCCGAGCCGCTGATGTGGAAGTCGAGCAGGCCCATCACCCGGCGCTTGGTCAGCGACAGGGCGAACTCGCGCAATTCCCCGAGCTTGCCGGCGGCGTGGCAGGCGCCCACCGCCGCGCCGATCGAGCAGCCCGCCACCACGTCGATGGGGATGCCGGCCTCGCGCAGGACCTCGATCGCCCCGATATGCGACCAGCCCCGGGCGGCCCCGCCGCCGAGCGCCAGGCCGACCTTCGCCCGCCGCGGCCGCTCGGGCTCGGGCACCGGAGGAACGCCCGCGGCACCCAGCACGCCGTCCGCTGAGCGCCGCACCGGCGCGCCGGAGAAGAGTGCGATGCCGTCCCACATCATGGCGCCTGACCTCTGCCGGGCCTGTCCCGGGTCCCAGTGTGGCCTGGATCCATCAAGCGTTCGTCAACGGCGGAGGTTGCATCACCGTTTCGTCGGGGATCGGGGCGGCGCGGACCCTGCGGCAGCCCGGGCGAGGCCTTGCGCGATCATCCCGACCGGTCCAGAGACGGAAGGGGCCGAGGCGGATTCGACGCACATGACGAGACTGGGTCGCATCGTCCGCGACGGCCTGCTCCTCGCCGCGCTGGTCCAGCCGGCCGTCGCCGGGGACGCGGACGACGTCGACACCGAGAACCTGTTCGGCTTCACGGAAGGCTCGACCACCGGCCGCAAGGGCGAGCAGGAGATCCTGCTCGACACCGTGGGCCGTGCCGGCAAGCGGCGGGGCGAGACGGGACCGAGCCGCTACACCATCGCCAACACCAAGCTCAGCTATCAGTTCGACCCGACCGAGTCGTTCAGCGTCGAGATCGGCCTGTTCGGCGACGCCCGCCGGGTGCGCGGCGGCACCGACCTGCCGGACAAGGACAACGGCAGCTTCGACGGCGTCGGGATCGAGCTGAAGTACCAGTTCCTGAAGGGCACCGACGCGCAGCCCCTCGGCCTCGCGCTCGAGCTGCGCCCGCGCTTCGCCCGGGTGCTGCCGGTCGAGGGACGGGGCGCCGACATCTTCGACATGGAGAGCGTGCTCCAGCTCGACTGGCGGCTGGTGCCCGACCGGGTCTGGTACGGCATGAACCTCAGCGTCGAGCCCGCGGTCGGCACCCTGCGCGGCTCCCGGGAGACCGACCGCTCCTCGACCTTCCTGTGGTCGAACGCGCTGGCGTTCCGGCTCGATGCCGACACCTTCGCGGGCCCGGAGATCCGCTACCTGCGCGCCTATGACGGCGCCTTCCTCAACCGCTTCGAGGGCCGGGCGCTGACGCTGGGCCCGCTGCTCTACCGCCGCCTGTCCGACAAGGCCTTCGTGACCCTGGCCTATGCGGGCCAGGTCGCGGGCCGCGACCGCACGGAGGGCCAGACCCGCCGCCCGCTCGACCTCAGCCACTTCGAGCGCCACGCGGTGCGGGTGAAGCTCGGGGTGGAGTTCTGAGGCCGGATCCGCAGGGTTCGCCGCGACCGTCTCAGGGACGGCGTCTCGCGGACAGGGCCGCCGCGGCGGCCACGCCGCAGGCGAGGCCCACGCCCCAGCCCGCCGCGACACCGACCGCGATGCCGACGGCCACCCCCGACGCGATCGTCGATCCCTTGTTCACGCCGGTCCTCCGTCGTGCCGGCCGCACTCGCGGCACTTGCCGCACCGTGAGCACGCGGCGGTTCCGGCCGCAAGGGGCGACCCGCGGAATCAGGTCGAGGGGCGCACGCCCGACAGCGGCAGGGGGGCCGCCTCCTTCAGCGTGTCGAGCACCACCGAGGAGTGGACGTGCGCCACGCTCTCGTGCGGCAGCAGCACGTCGTTGACCACCGACGACAGGGCCTTGAGGTCGGGCACGATCAGCTTCAGCAGGTAGTCGCTGTCGCCGGTCATCACGTGGGCCTCGAGCACGCAGTCGAGGCCGCGCACCAGCTCGGCGAAGCGGCGGGCATTGTCGCGGTTGTGGGTGGCGAGCGCGACCTTGGTGAAGACCGTGACGGTGAGCCCGAGGGGGCCCGGGGCCAGCTCCGCCCGGTAGCCCCGCACCACGCCGCGCTCCTCGAGCCGCAGGCGCCGGCGCGAGCACTGGCTCGGCGACAGGTGCACCCGCTCGGCGAGCTCCTGGTTGCCGAGCCGGCCATCCTCCTGCAGGGCCGCGAGGATCTTCAGGTCGAAACCGTCGAGGGTGAGGGAATCGGTCATCGAAGCCTCGATCCGTGCACGATCCGTGCGCGAAGGCCGGGTCGGCGCCTGGATTTCGCACGCCCCGCGCGGGCCGTCCATGCTGTGATGCGGGCAACGAGCACGGAGGACAACGATGGGCCCCTATCCGCACGACGCTCCCGCCGCCGCGATCACCGCCTTCAACCCGATGGGCACGGACGGCTTCGAGTTCGTCGAGTACGCCCATCCCGAGCCGCAGGCCCTGCACGACCTCTTCCGCGCCATGGGCTTCGCCGCGGTGGCGCGCCACCGCACCCGGGCGATCACCGTCTACCGCCAGGGCGACGTGAACTACCTCGTCAACGAGGAGCCCGGCAGCCACGGCCACCGCTTCGTCGCCGCCCACGGCCCCTGCGCCCCCGCGATGGCCTTCCGGGTGGTGGACGCGAAGGCCGCCTACGACCGGGCGCTGGCGCTCGGCGCCGAGCCGGCCGACCCGGCGGACGGGGGCAAGACCCTCGACGTGCCGGCGATCAAGGGCATCGGCGGCTCGCTGCTCTACTTCGTCGAGACTTACGGGGCGAAGGGCTCGCCCTACGAGGCCGAGTTCGAGTGGCTGGCCGAGCGCGACCCCAGGCCCGAGGGCCTCGGCCTCTTCTACCTCGACCACCTGACCCACAACGTGCATCGCGGCCGGATGGGCGTCTGGGCCGGGTTCTACGAAAAAATCTTCAACTTCCGGCAGATCCGCTACTTCGACATCGCCGGCAAGCAGACCGGCCTGTTCTCGAAGGCCCTGACCTCGCCGGACGGCAAGATCCGCATCCCGATCAACGAATCGGCCGACGAGAAGAGCCAGATCGAGGAATACCTGCACGCCTATAAAGGCGAGGGGATCCAGCACATCGCCTGCGGCTGCCGCGACATCTACGCGACGATCGAGGCCCTGCGGGCGGGCGGCGTCGCCTTCATGCCCTCGCCGCCCTCCGTCTATTACCGCCGGGTCGACCGGCGCCTGCCCGGCCACGGCGAGCCGCTGGAGCGCATGGAGCGCAACGGCATCCTGATCGACGGCGAGGGCGTGGTCGAGGGCGGGATGACCAAGATCCTGCTGCAGCTGTTCTCGGCCAACGCCATCGGGCCGATCTTCTTCGAGTTCATCCAGCGCAAGGGCGACGACGGCTTCGGCGAGGGCAACTTCAAGGCCCTGTTCGAGTCGATCGAGGAGGACCAGATCCGCCGCGGCGTGCTCTCCGCCGATGGGGCCCGCGACGCGGCGGCGTGAGGGGAGGTGCGAAGGCAGGGCCGTCCCGGGAAAGGAACGGACGCGAGTTCTCTCCTCTCCCCGCGGGCGGGGAGAGGGCCGTGCCCTCGTTTAGAGGGCGCGGCGAGCCCGAAGGGCGAGGGTGAGGGGGTGTTTCCGGAGGAGCCTCATCCTGAGGCATCCCCTCACCCTCGCTCCGGCTTTCGCCTCCGCTAGCTCCGTCGACGACAAGGTCGCCGGAGCCCTCTCCCCGCCCGCGGGGAGAGGGGAAACCCACGCATCTCATTCCTTGAACAGCCCTTATCTGCCCCTGGAAGCGATCTGTGTCGCTACCGGCCGTCGCTCGTCCGAGACTAGCAGCGAGTAGAGCATTGCCTGTCGCTCTCATCAGGGGGTGGGGCGTCATAAGATTTTCGATTCAGAATAATACCGAGATGGGTCCCGGAACAGCGGTGAAACCGCTCCCGACCCACCCTGTCCTTCCCATGCCCCAACTCATTCACCCGGAGCGGCCCTATGGCACGCGCCGTGACCTTGTCGCGCGCGCGGTTTCCCGCTTATCAGGGGCCCAGCGTGCCGCCTCGAGGCCGCGTTCCGACCACCGCCGGATCGACATGCTGAAGGACTTCCTCGCCTATTACCGGCCGTACCGGGCCCTGTTCCTCCTCGATTTCGGCTGCGCCATCCTGTCGGGCCTGCTCGAGCTCGGCTTCCCGATGGCGGTGAAGGCCTTCGTCGACGTGCTGCTGCCGAGCCAGGACTGGAACCTGATCGTGCTCGCGGCCGCCGGGCTCGCCCTCGTCTACGTCGCCAATGCGGGCTTGATGGTGGTGGTGACCTACTGGGGTCACGTGCTCGGCATCAACATCGAGACCACGATGCGCGCCCGCGCCTTCGACCACCTGCAGACGCTGTCGTTCCGGTTCTTCGACAACCAGAAGACCGGCCACCTCGTCGCCCGGGTGACGAAGGACCTGGAGGAGATCGGCGAGGTCGCCCATCACGGGCCCGAGGACCTGTTCATCGCCGTGATGACGCTCATCGGCGCCTTCGCGCTGATGCTCACCGTCCACCCGCCGCTGGCGCTGATGACCGCCGCGATCCTGCCGGTCATCGCCTTCGTCACCGTGCGCTACGGCGGCCGGATGACCAGCAACTGGCAGGCGCAGTACGGCCGGGTCGGCGCCTTCAACGCCCGCATCGAGGAGAATGTCGGCGGCATCCGGGTGGTGAAGGCCTTCGCCAACGAGGCCCACGAGCGGCGCCTGTTCGCCGCCGACAACGCGCGCTACCGCGCCACCAAGCTCGACGCCTACAGGATCATGGCGGCGAGCCTGTCGCTCAACTACCTCGGCATGCGCCTCGTCCAGATCGTGGTGCTGCTCGGCGGCGCGGCCTACGTGGTGCGGGGCGACCTCAGCGCCGGGGGCTTCGTCGGCTTCCTGCTCCTCGTCGGGGTGTTCTACCGGCCGCTGGAGAAGATCAGCGCGGTGGTCGAGACCTATCCGAAGGGGATCGCGGGCTTTCGCCGCTACCGGGCGCTGCTCGCCACCGTCCCCGACATCGTCGACCGGCCGGGCGCGCGTCCCGCGCCGCCGCTCCGGGGCGAGATCCGCTTCGAGGGCGTGCGCTTCGGCTACGGCGACGGCCGCCAGGTGCTCGATGGCGTCGACCTCGCGGTCGGCGCCGGCGAGACCGTGGCCTTCGTCGGGCCCTCGGGCGCCGGCAAGACCACCCTGTGCTCGCTGCTGCCGCGCTTCTACGACGTCGAGGGCGGGCGCATCACGGTCGACGGGCACGACATCCGCGACCTGACCCTCGCCTCCTTGCGCGGCCAGATCGGCATCGTGCAGCAGGACGTGTTCCTGTTCGCCGGCACGATCCGCGAGAACATCGCCTATGGCCGCCTCGACGCGGGCGAGGCCGAGATCCGGGAGGCGGCGCACCGGGCCCGCCTCGACGGGCTGATCGAGACGCTGCCGGACGGCCTCGACACGGTGGTGGGCGAGCGCGGCGTCAAGCTCTCGGGCGGGCAGAAGCAGCGCCTGGCGATCGCCCGGGTGTTCCTGAAGAACCCGCCGATCCTGATCCTCGACGAGGCGACCTCGGCCCTCGACACCCAGACCGAGCGCGAGATCCAGCAGGCGCTCGCCGAGCTGACGATCGGCCGCACGACGCTCGTCATCGCCCACCGCCTCGCCACCATCCGGCACGCTGACCGCATCGCCGTGGTGTCGAACGGGCGCATCCTGGAGCAGGGCTCGCACGACGCGCTGGTCGCGGCGAACGGCGCCTACCGGCGCCTGCACGCGGCGCAGGGCGGGGTCGTCGCGGCGGAGTGAAGAGTCAGTGCGCGGCGGTGTGGAGCGCCCAGACGTCTTCCTCGACGTCGAGCAGCGTCTCGTGCACCTGCCGCGCCAGGGCGTAGGCGGCCTCGTCGCTCGTCGCGGCGCCGGTGAAGCGGGCGATGACCGCGAGCGACTCGACCGACAGGGCCTGCCGGAAGCGGGCGAAGCCGCCCGGGCACTCGGCCTCGTAGGACAAGGCGAGGTCCCGCAGGACGTGCGCGAGGAGGCCCGCGGCGCTGCGCGGGGGGGCGGGAGGGCGGCCCTCGGCGGCCGCCGGCATGTCGAGCATCGGGATCATACCCGCGCAAGTAGTGCCTGAAACCCGACAGACATACTCAGGCTTACAGCCTAGGCCTTACGACATAAGGCTTCGGACCCGCCGCGTGTCCGACGTCGCGCCGTCCCGCGCGCGGCAGGTTCCGCCTCGTACAGGGTGGGGGCTGCCCGGTGTTCGTGCATCGCGAGCAGCATCGACCGGAGCGGTCGATCAATAGCATAAGCGATATCGGATGACCGATATGTCGCGCTTTGCGCATTTTTCGATGATGCAATGTTAATTGACCGGCGCGCCCGCCGGCGCCGAACCTGTCGCGAGGGATGCCGCGTCTCGCCCGGAGCCGGCGCTTTTCCGAGTAGGAGCGGCCATGGCCGGAGCGCTGCACATCCGTTCCGACGCGGGTCCCGCGCCCGTCCCGGCCTCCGCCGCGGCCGGGGAGGGCGGCGGGCGCGTATTCCTCATCGGGCTCGGCACCCACGGCGACGTGCTGCCCGTCCTCGCCCTCGGGGCCGCCCTGCGCCGGCGGAACGTCGAGGTCCGCCTCGCCGCGCCGGCGCCGTTCCGGCCGCTCGCCGCCCGGGCCGGCCTCGCCTTCCACGCCCTCGGCACCGCCGCCGATTTCGCCCGGGCCGTCGACCAGCCCGCCCTGTGGCGCCCGGTCCGGGGTGCGCGGGCGATGCTCGCGGCGGTCGCCGCGGCGACCGAGCCGACCTATCGCTGGCTCGAGGCCGAGGCCGGCCCCGGCGACCGCGTCGTCGCCTCGACCCTGGCGCTGGGCGCCCGCGTCGCCCAGGAGCGCCTCGGCCTGTCGCTGACGACGCTCCACCTGATGCCGATGCTGCTGGAGAGCCGCACCGCCCCGCCCCGGCTGCCGGGCCTGCCGCTCCCCCGCCTCCTGCCCGCCGCCTTGCGCCACGCGCTCGGCCGCGGTGCCGACCGCTTCGTCCTCGGCCCCGCCGCGCTGCCGCCGCTCAACGCCTTCCGGGCCGGCCTCGGCCTCGCCCCGGTCCGGCGCCTGCGCCACTGGTGGCACAGCCCCGAGCGCGTGCTCCTGGCGGTACCCGACTGGTACGCCCCGCCCCAGGCCGACTGGCCGGCGCAAGTGACCCAGGTCGGCTTTCCCCTCGCCGACACCTTCGGCGACGCGGCGGAGCTGGCGCCCGACCTCGCCGCCTTCCTGCAGGACGGGCCGGCGCCGCTGGTCTTCACCTACGGCTCGGCAATGGCCGGGGCGCGGGCGTTCTTCGCCACCGCCGTCGAGGTGTGCCGGCTCACCGGACGGCGCGGCCTCCTGCTCGCCGGCCGGGCGGACGAGGTGCCGGACGCGCTGCCGCCGGGCGTGGTGCACGCGGCCTACGCTCCGTTGAGCCGGCTGCTGCCGGCCTGCGCGGCGCTCGTCCATCACGGCGGGGTCGGGACGGTGGCGCAGGCGCTGGCGGCCGGCTGCCCGCAGCTGATCGTGCCGGTCGCCTTCGACCACGCCGACGAGGCCGAGCGGGTGGTGCGGCTCGGGGTCGGGACCTCGCTCGCGCGCTGGCGCTTCACCGCCCCGCGGGCGCGGCGGGCGATCGAGCGGCTGGTGGGCTCGGGCGCGGTGGCGGCGGCCTGCCGCGAGGTTCAGGTGCTGATGCGGGCCGAGAGCGGGGTCGCGGAGGCCTGCGCGGCCATCCGGGGCGTCGATCGCCGAGAGGGCATTCCTCTGGATTGATGGATCGAGATCCCCTCCTGCGGGGTCGGCGGGGATCCCGCGCCGTCTCGCGCGGGTCGGACGCGACGTCGCCGGCGCGTCACGCCGCGCGCGAATCCTCGGCGGCGGCCTTCCCGACGACGGCCCGCGCGTCGAAGGCGTGGATCCAGCCGAAATCCTCGGGGAAGCGCGCCATCCGGGCGTCGCGCCGCGCCAGCGCCCCGGGTCCGACGGAATCGGGCAGGTGCAGGAGGCGGTTCGTCGCCCAGGCGCTGCGCTGGATCGTGCGGGTCCGGGCCTGCCGCAGGTCCTGGTAGCGCCGCACCGTCCGGTCGAGGTCGCGCGCGCCGCCCGCGGCGAGCAGTTCGGCCAGGGTGACGGCGTCCTCGATCGTGGTGTTGGCGCCCTGGCCGTGATGGGGCAGCATGGCATGCGCGCTGTCGCCCATCAGCACCGCCCGGCCCCGGTGCCAGCGCCGCAGGGGATCGGTGACGAACAGGCCCCAGCGCTGGGTCTGGGGCAGCGCGTCGAGCATCTCGATCACCGCCGGGTGCCAGCCGGAGAAGCCCGCGCGGTGCTCGCCCGGCGCGATCCCGGCGAGCCAGCGCTCGGACGTCCAGGTCCCCGGCCCCTCGACGACGGCGAAGAAGTTGACGGAATCCGCCTCGCCCCCGATGGCGTAGTGCAGCAGGTGCGCGTCCGGCCCCATCCAGAACTGGATCGCTTGGCGGTCGGGGAGCGAGGGCAACAGGCCCATCGGCACCACGCCCCGGAAGGCGCTGGTGCCGGAGTAGCGCACCTTCTCCCCGCCGGTGATCCAGCGCCGCACCGGCGAGCGCACGCCGTCGCCGCCGATCACGAGATCGGCCTCGACCTCGGCGCCGTTCTCGAAGGCGAGCATCATGACGTCGCCCCTCTGGTCGAGGGCGGCGAGGCGGTGGCCGAGATGCAGGCCCGCGCCGGCGAGCCCCCCGCTCAGGACCTTCTGCAGATCGGCCCGGTGCACGCCGTAATACGGTGCCCCGAACCGGGTTCTGTAGGCGCCGCCGTCGCGGACCGGGTGGGCGGCGACCCGGGCGCCGCTGCGCCCGTCGCGAAAGATCAGCTCGGTCGGCTCGGTCGAGACCGCGTCCAGCGCCGGCCCGAGGCCGAGGCGTTCGAGCTCGCGCGTCGCGTTGGCCGAGAGCGCGACGGCGGCGCCGATCTCGGCGAGCTCCGCCGCCTGCTCGTAGATGTCGGCGGTCAGGCCGCGGCGGCGCAGGGCGAGGCCGAGGGTCAGCCCGCCGATGCCGCCGCCGATCACGGCGACGCGCAAGGCCCTGCCCGAAGATGACTGGGCGGAGGATGTCGATGGCATGTCGGCTCGTCCGGATGGCGCACGTGAGGGACCCCGCGCCGGGTGGCGCGGGGAGGGGAGCGTCAGGTGCTCTGGAGCGCCGGGGCGAGGCGCGGCGCGGGCGTGCCGAGCCGGCCCTTGAGCGTGATGCCGGCGGCCGCGATCAGCGCCGGCACCGCGACGATGCCGAAGGTCGCCGGCAGGCCGAAGCCGAGCCCGATCAGCGAGGCGCCGATCATCGAGCCGACCACCGAGCCGACGCGGCCGACGGCGTTGGCCCAGGCCACGCCCGTCGCCCGGTTCGCGGTCGGGTAGGTGCTCGCCGAGAGCGCGTTGATGCCGATCTGCGAGCCGGCGACGCAGAACCCGGCGCCGAACACCGCCGCCACCAGCAGCGGGACCGAGCCGGTGGCGCTGCCGATCAGCGCCACGAAGCCGGCCGCCGCGAGGTAGGACAGGCCCAGCACCACGTGCGGGTTGACCCTGTCCATCAGCGCCCCGAGCACGAGGCCGCCGACCGTGCCGCCGGTGGCGAGCATGACGGTGACGAGGGAGGCTTCCTTGAGGGTGAGCCCGGCGCTGCTGATGATGGTGGGGAGCCAGCTCGACAGCAGGTAGAAGATCAGCAGGCTCATGAAGAAGGTGAGCCACAGGCACAGCGTGGCGGCGACGAGGCCGGGCTGGAACAGCTGGCTGATCGGCGAGCCCTTGGGCTTGGCGATGCCGGCGAAGGTGGCGCCGGAAAAGTCCTCGGCCGGGGCGATGCGGTTGAGGAGCCGCGCCACCTTCTCCGCCGGGGCCTGCTTGAGCACGAGGAAGCGCACCGATTCCGGCAGGCCGAGCACCAGCACCGGCACCAGCGCGAGGGGCATGACGCCGCCGATCACCAGCACCGAGGTCCAGCCGTAATCGGCGATCAGGTGCGCCGCCGCGAAGCCGCCGAGGGCCGAACCGACGGTGAAGCCGCAGAACATCGCCATGGTGAGGAACGAGCGGCGGTGCTCCGGGCAGTATTCCGAGGTCAGCGTGATGGCGTTCGGCATCGCGCCGCCGAGGCCCAGCCCGGTGACGAAGCGCAGGACCGTCAGCATCTCGATCGAGGTCGACCACGCCGAGGCGAGGCTGGCGAGCCCGAAGAAGGCCGTGGTGACGATCAGCATCGCCTTGCGGCCGACCCGGTCGGCGAGCGGGCCGAACAGGAAGGCGCCGACCATCAGGCCGAACAGCCCGGCGCCGAACAGCGGCGCGAGCTGGGCCTGGGTCACGCCCCACTGGGTCCGGAGCGCCGGGGCGATGTAGCCGATCGCCGCGGTGTCGAACCCGTCGATGGCGACGACGAGGAAGCACAGGAGCACGATCCGCATCTGGAAGCGGGAGACCCCGTGGCGGTTGACGACGTCCTGGACGTCGATGCTGCGTGGTGTGGGCATGGCGTTGTTTCCTCCTGGGTGGTTTTTGGGGATTTCTTCGGTCTCGTGCCGAATGGCGGACGGGGGGATCGAAGTCCTCGGCGGGACTCATCTCCTCTTCGTCATCCCGGGGCCGCGAAGCGGAACCCGGGATCCACCGCCGCCGACGATGCCGGGCGAGGCGATGCGCGTTCCAACTTGATCTGAACCGTCGACGATTCCGGATCCCGGGTTCTCGTCTTCGACGGTCCCCGGGACGACGCGCAGAGTGCGAGGGGCGAGAGTGGCTGGCTCCCCGCCCGCATCCGGTCAGCCGACCGCCGAGGGATGGCGCGCGAGCGGGGTCACGCGCATCGTCATGAACGGGAACAGCGGCAGGCCGGACAGGATGTCGTGCAGCTCGTCGTGGTTCTCGACGTCGAACACGCTGATGTTGGCGTAGCGACCCGCGACCCGCCACAGGTGGCGCCACTTGCCCTGGCGCTGGAGATCCTGGGCTCTCGCCTTCTCGTCGGCCTTCAGCTTGGCAACATAGTCGGAATCGAGGCCGTGCGGGATCGCGACGTCCATCTCGACGCAGTACAGCATGGGATCAGCTCCGGGCGTAGTGGCGCAGCTTGTCGGGATCGAGGGTCACGCCGAGGCCGGGGCCGTCGGGCAGGTGCACCGCGAAGTCGCGGAAGGCGAGCGGCTCGGTGACGAGGTCGCCGGTGAGGATCTGCGGCCCGAAATGCTCGCAGCCCCAGGCCAGCTCCCGCAGCCCCGCGAAGGCGTGGAGATGCGCCGCGGCGCCGACCGAGCTCTCCAGCAGGCAGCCGCCGTAGAGCCCGATGCCGGCGGCCTCCGCCACCGCCGCGACCTTGTGCAAGCCGACGAGGCCGCCATGCTTGACGAGCTTGAGCGAGACCGCGTCCGCTGCCGCGGCCTGCGCGACGCCGAGCATGTCGTGGGCGGTGAACACGCACTCGTCGGCGAGCAGCGGCGGCACGCCCCCTCGCGCCCGCAGGCGGCCCATCCCGGCGACGTTCCAGGCCGGCAGCGGCTGCTCGACGAGGGCGATGCCGAGATCGGCCAGCCGCGGCAGGCAGCGGCGCGCGACCGTCTCGTCCCAGGCCTGGTTGGCGTCGACGATGAGGGTGGCGCGGTCGGCGAGCGCCTTCGAGAGCCGCGTCAATCGCGCGAGGTCGGCGTCCGGCGACTGCGCGCCGATCTTGATCTTGAAGGTGCGATGCAGCCGCGCCGCGAGCTTGTCCTCGGCCTCGGCGATCTCCTGGTCGGGGTCGCCCGAGGCGAGCGTCCACAGGACCGGGAATCGGTTTCGCACCGCGCCGCCGAGCAGAGCCGCGACGGGAAGGCCGAGGGTTTTTCCGACCGCGTCGAACAGGGCTGTCTCGAGCGCCGCCTTGGCGGCGTTGTTGCGCTTGGCCGCCGCGTCCAGGCGCTCGCCGGCGGCGACGAAAAGGTCGGCGGGCTGCCCGATCAGGGCCGGGGCGAGGTAGGTGTCGATGGTGGCCTTGATGCCCTCGACGCTCTCCTCGCTCCAGCGCGGCCCGCCGAGCGTCGCCGCCTCGCCGATGCCCACGACGCCGTTGGCGAGGCGAAGCTGGACGATGACGTAGCTCTGCGCGGTGACCGAGGTCTGGGAGAGCTTGTGCTTCCGCACGGTCGGCACGTCGACGATCGTGGTGCGGATGTCGGCGACCGCGAGGTCTCGGGCGGGCGTGTGGCGCACGGCGTCGTGGAGCTGGGTCTTCGCGAGCATGGGGCGTCTCGGGATGTGGGGGGTGGGGTCGGTTCGGGCGTGAGGCGCGCGGTTCCAGCCCTCCCCCTCCGCGCAGGGCTGTCCGGGGAAGGAGAAGGCGCGCCTCCCCTCTCCCGAGTGGGAGAGGGGCCGGGGGTGAGGGTGTGACGCTTCCGTGTAAAGCTGTGGCCGTCGTGCTGGCAGCGGAACGGTTCAGTCCTCTTGCTGCACCGTCTCCACCCTCACCCCTACCCCTCTCCCACACGGGAGAGGGGATCCCGCGCTTGATTCTGAAAGGGATTTTCCCGGACAGTCCCCGCAGAGGGGGGGGGCGGGCGTCGCGCCTTACGCCGCCTCGGCATGCGGCCGCACCACCACCGGATCCGGCGCGTGCGCCACCTCCGGGTTGAGGGCGAAGTCGAACCGGATGGTCGAGAACGGTCCCTCCAGCCCCGCCGCCGCGATCGCCGCCGGATCCGTGACCCGCACCACCTCGGCGATCAGCCCGTCGCGGGTGGCGAAGGCGAAGTCGTCGTGCAGGTAGGGATCGTCCGAGAGGTTGATCTGCGTCGTCAGCTGCCGGTGGCCGGGGCCGGAGACGAAGAAGTGGATGTGGGCCGGGCGCTGGCCGTGGCGGCCGAGCCGGTCGAGGAGCTTCTGGGTCTGGCCGTGCGGCGGGCAGCCGTAGCCCTTCGGCAGGATGCTGCGGAAGCGGTAGCGGCCCTGATCGTCGGTCTCGATCCGCCGGCGGAGATTCCAGGTGCTCTGGCTCCGATCGAACACCGAGTAGTTGCCGAGCGTGTTGGCGTGCCAGACGTCCACGATGGCGCCCGCCACCGGCGCGCCGCTCCGGCCGGTCACCTGGCCCTCGACGATCAGCACCTCGCCGTCCTCCGGGTCGTCGTCGAGGCGCGCCTCGCCCTTGGCCAGCGGCGCGCCGGCGACGTAGAGCGGGCCCTCGATGGTGCGCGGCGTGCCGCCCTCGATGCCGGCCGCCCGCTCCTTGGCGTCGATGCACAGGTCGATGAAGTGCTCGATCCCGAGGCCCGGCATCAGCAGGCCGAACTCGTTCGCCTGGCCGGTCTCGGTCAGGTAGCTCATCGCGGTCCAGAACTCGCTCGGGGTGACGTCGAGATCCTCGACGATCCGGCAGGCATCCTCGACGACGCGGCGCACGATCTGCTTGATGCGCGGGTCGCCGGCCTCGGTGGACAGGCCCGCGACCTTGTCGAACAGGGCCTGGGCTTCGGCGGATTCGGTGATCGGGGAAGGCTTGGACATGGGCGTTTCCTCTCTTCTGGTCGGGGGGACGGGTCAGCCGAGGTCGCCGCCGGCGACCGGCAGGGTGACGCCGGTGACGTAGGAGGCCTCGTCGGAGGCGAGGAACAGGATCGCGGCGGCCTGCTCGGCGGCGGTGCCGTAGCGGTGCATCAGGCTCGATGCCCTGGTCTGGGCCACCACCTCGGCGATCCAGGCCCGCTCCTGGTCGCTCGGCGGGTCCGGGTTGCGGGCGACGCGCCGGGGCGGCGCCTCGGTGCCGCCGGGCGCCACCGCGTTCACCCGGATGCCGTGCCCGGCGTACTCGCAGGCCAGGCAGGCGGTGAGCGCGTTCACCCCGCCCTTGGCCGCCGCGTAGGGCACCCGGTTGACGCCCCGCGTCGCCACCGACGACACGTTGACGATGCTGCCGCCGCCCTGCGCCAGCATGTGCGGCAGCGCCGCCCGGCAGCACCACAGGGTCGGGAACAGCGAGCGCCGGATCTCGGCCTCGACCTCGTGCGGGGCGTAGTGGGCGAACGGCTTGAACCAGATCGAGCCGCCGACATTGTTGATCAGCACGTCGAGCCGGCCGAACCGCGCGACCGCCGCCGCCATCACGCCCTCGCAGCCCTCGAAGCTCTCGGCGTCGGCGAGCCGCACCGCGGCCTTCGCGCCGAGGTCGCGGGCGGCCGCCGCCGTCTCCTCGACGATCTCCGAGCGGTCGGTGAGGAGGAGGGCGGCGCCCTCGCGGGCGAGCCGCAAGGAGACCTCGCGGCCGATGCCCTGCGCGGCGCCGGTCACCACCGCGATCTTGCCGGCGAAGCGGCCGGGCGAGACGAACCCGGTCATGCCCCGCCCCCGACGCCGCTCGCGGCGAACTTCTCGTAGTGGAAGCTCGCGGGGCTCAATCCCCGCTCGGCGAAGGTCCTGCGGACGGCATCGACCATCGCGGGCGGGCCGCACAGGTAGGTGTCGATGGCGCCGCCATGCAGGTGCGCGTCGGCGAGGTGCTCGGTGACGTAGCCCCTCCGAGCATGGGTGCTCCCGGGCGAGGCGACGCAGGTCTCGAAGCTGAAGCCCGGGATCTTCGCCTTCGCCTCTTCGAGCGCCTCGGTCTCGACGAGGTCAGCATCGTGGGTGACGCCGTAGACGAGGTGGATCGGCTGGTCGGACCCGGTCTCGGCGACCCGGCCGAGCATCGACAGGAACGGCGCTAGGCCGGTGCCGCCGGCGAGCATCAGCACCGGGCGGCGGATCTCGCGCAGGTAGAAGCTGCCCGAGGGGCCGGTCAGGTCGAGGGCGGCGCCTTCCTGCGCGGTCCTGGCCAGGAACGTGCTCATCAGGCCGCCCGGGATGTTGCGGATCAGGAACTCGGCCTGGGCGCTGCCCGGGACCGAGCTGAACGAGTAGGACCGCGCCTGGCCGCTTCCCGGCACCGCGATGTTGACGTACTGCCCCGGCAGGAAGCCGACCGGCTCCTCGGTCTCGACGCTCAAGCCGAAGGTCGTGTCCGACAGCCGCCGCACCGCCGCGACCTTGCCCTTGAGGGCGGCAGCCTTCGTCTTGCAGACCTCCGAGGAGGCGGCCACCGCCAGCACCAGGTCGGTCGTCGGCCGCATCTGGCAGGCGAGGCCGTAACCCTGCGCCGCCTCCTCGTCGGAGAGCGCGTCCTCGATGTAGTGGCCTGCATCGAACCGGCCGGATTCGCAGTGGACCCGGCAGGTGCCGCAGGCGCCGTCCCGGCAATCGAGCGGGATGTTGATGCCGAGCCGGTAGGAGGCGTCGGCCACCGTCTCGCCCGGCCGGCAGGCGACGAAGCGGGTGACCCCGTCCTCGAAATTGAGCGCAACGTTGTGCATGGCAGCGTTCACGGCGCCCTCCTCAGATGTGGTAGACGTCGATGACGTGGTGGATGTAGTCGTTCTTGAGGATCACCTTCTTGTTCTTGATCAGCGGGGTCTCTCCGCTGGTGTCGAGGGTGTAGAACGACGTGCCGAAATGCGTGTCCACCGTCTTGTAGCGGTAGTTGAAGGTGAGCCAGTTGAAGCGTAAGCGGCAGGTGGCGCCGTCCTGCTCCAGGATCTCGACGTTCGCGATGTTGTGCGAGGTGCGCGGCTCCGGCAGGCTGGTGGCGCTGGAGCGCTCGGTGCGGATGCGGAAGACCCGGTCCTCCAGGCCGCTGCGGCTGTCGTAGTAGATCAGCGAGACGTCGGTCTGCGGATCGGTGACGAGCTGGTCGTCGTCGTCCCAGGACGGCATCCAGAACTCGACGTCGGGCGCGTAGAGCGCCAGCCAGGCGTCGAAGTCGCGGTCGTCGAGGAAGCGGGCCTCGCGATAGAGGAACTGCTGCACCTGCTCCAGGGTGAGAGGCATCGGAGGGCTCCGTGTAGGCGTGCGGGGGCGTTCGGCGCCCCGGTGGGGCCGGCGCCGTCGGTGTTTCGCTTGTCGTGAGTCAGGCTCCCGAGAACCCTCCCGGCGGAGGGGGGAGGGTCCAGGGCCGGCGCGCCTACGGCAGGTGCCGCCGCATCGTGTCCATCCAGTAGCGGTGCTGGATCGCGAACAAGCCCTCGTCCTCGGTCTTGGCGCCGCTGAGCAGCGGCTCCAGCCCGATCGCCCGCGCCCCCTCGTCCGCGCCCTCGATCCAGTGGGTGGCGCCGCGGCAGAGGTCGTTCCACTGCGCCGCGCGGCCGCGATAGCCGATCTGGCAGGCGCGGAACTCCTCCAGGTCGTCCGGGGTCGCCATGCCGCTGGCGTTGAAGAAGTCCTCGTACTGGCGGATGCGCCGGGTCCGGGCGTCGGGCGCCTCGCCCCGCGGCGCGATGCAGTAGATCGTCACCTCGGTCTTATCGACGGCGATCGGCCGGTAGGTGCGGATCTGCGACGAGAACTGGTCCATCAGGTAGACGTTCGGGTAGAGGCAGAGGTTGCGCGAGCGGTTGATCATCCAGTCCGCCATCGCCTGCCCGTGCTGGTCCGCCAGTTCGCCGCGGCGGTCCCAGTTCGGCCGGTCCTCCGGGTTCGCCCAGGTGGTCCAGAGCAGGAGGTGGCCGTGCTCGAACGAGTAGAAGCCGCCGCCCTGCTTCGCCCACCCGCCCGCATCCATGGCGCGGGTCTTGTCGACGACGTGCGATTCCTTGCGCCGGCTGGTGGTGGCGGCGTAGTTCCAGTGCGTCGCGCTGACGTGGTAGCCGTCGGCGCCGTTCTCGGTCTGGAGCTTCCAGTTGCCGTCGAAGACGTAGGTCGAGGCGCCGCGCAGGACCTCGAGCCCGTCCGGCGACTGGTCGACGATCATGTCGATGATCCGCGTCGCCTGGCCGAGATGCTCGGTCAGCGGCTTCACGTCGGGGTTGAGGCTGCCGAACAGGAAGCCGCGGTAGTTCTCGAAGCGCGCCACCTTGGTCAGGTCGTGCGAGCCGTCGCGGTTGAAGCTCTCGGGATAGCCGGCATTCTCCGGATCCTTGACCTTCAGGAGCTTGCCGCCGTTGCTGAAGGTCCAGCCGTGGAACGGGCAGGTGAAGGTCGCCTTGTTGCCGCGCTTGTGCCGGCACACCATCGCGCCGCGGTGGCTGCAGGCGTTGACGAAGGCCTGCAACTCGCCCTTGCGGCTGCGGGTGATGACGACAGGCTGGCGGCCCATGAACGTCGTGAAGTAGTCGTTCGGGTTCGGGATCTGGCTCTCGTGGGCCAGGTAGATCCAGTTGCCCTCGAAGATGTGCTGCATCTCCAATTCGAAGATGCTGGGATCGGTGAAGATGTCCCGGCGGCAGCGGTACACGCCGGTCTCGGCGTTCTCCTCGACCGCGCCCTCGACCACCTGATGCAGTTCGTCCAGCATGATGCTCTCCCTGCCGCGCCGGCTGTTCTTGAGACGAGGGAGGTCGTTGCCGGTCCACGGGATGCGCGGCCGGCTCGGATCTGTCGCTCGTCTGTGCGCAGGGTGGCAGGGTGCTCGTCCTGGACTGTCTCGTCCCGAGCCCCGCTCGCTCCCTGAGCGTTTCCTCTTTTTTCAGTTCTAAGGAAGCGGCATAAGGAGGTCCAAGACCGATTGGGAACAAAACCATTCCTGGCAGGAATGATCGGGGAGGAATGATTGGAGCTGCGCCACCTGCGCTACTTCGTGGCCGTCGCCCGCGCGCAGAGCTTCACCCGCGCGGCGGAGGCGATGCACGTCGCCCAGCCGGCGCTGAGCAAGCAGGTGCAGCACTTCGAGGAGGAGTTCGGCCTGGAACTGATCGAGCGCGGCTCGCGGCCGGTACGGCTGACCGAGCCGGGCCGGGTGATCTACGAGCAGGCCCTGCAGATCCTGGAGCGGGTCGACGACCTGCGCGAGACCGGCCGGCGCCTGCGCGTCGCCGAGCGCAACAGTTTTCGCATCGGCTTCGTCGCCTCGACGCTCTACGGACGGCTCCCGGAGATCCTGCGTGGCTACCGGACGAAACGCCCCGACGTCGACATGACGCTGCTCGAATTGCTGACCCTCGAGCAGATCGCGGCGCTGAAGGAGGGCCGCATCGATGTCGGCTTCGGCCGGGTCGAGATCGAGGATCCGGCGATCGAGCGCGTCCTCCTGCGCAACGAGAAATTGATCGTCGCCGTGCCGATGGCCTGGGACGCCGAGCGCCCGCCGGGCCCCCTGAAGCTCCGCGACCTCGCCGACACGGCCCTGATCCTCTACCCGAAGAGCGCCCGGCCCAACAACGCCGACCGCATCCTGGCACTGTTTCGCGAGCACGGGGTGCGCCCGCCGGTGATCCACGAGGTGCGCGAGCTCCAGACCGCGCTCGGCCTCGTCGCGGCGGAAGCGGGAGTCTGCGTGGTGCCTGCCTCGATCGAGCGCCTGCGCCGCGACGGCGTCGCCTACCGGCCCCTCGACGAGGAGCGGGCGCTGATCCCGGTTATCATGAGCTACCGCAGGAACGACCCCTCGCCGGAGATCGGGTTGATCCTGCAATGCGTGCGGGAGGATTACGAGCGGGAGGGGTTGCGGTTCGGGGTGTGAGGATCGGTGGTGGCGTCTGCTGAAGTCTGACTACTGAGCGGCAATCCCATGTGGTGCGCGTATCCCCTCTCCCCGCGGGCGGGGAGAGGGCTGTGCTCCCGTTCAGGGAGCACAGCGAGGCGGCAGCCGACGGTGAGGGGGCGGTTCCGGAGGAGCCTCGCTCGTCGAGACCCCCTCACCCTCGCTCCGGCTGTCGCCTTCGCTCCCCTCACCCCCGACGAGGGGGGTGAAGGCCTCTCCCCGCCCGCGGGGAGAGGGGAAGACCCGCGCCCATGCCGGAACAGCGCGCAAGGTGGCGCAAGCCCCCGGGCTGACTCACCCCATCACCAATCCCCCATCCACGGTCAGCACCTGCCCGGTCACGAACCGGCTCTCCGCGCTGGCCAGGAACAGCACCGGCCCGGCCACGTCCTCCGGCGTCGCGAGGCGGCGCAAGGGGGTCTGGGCGATCAGCGCCTCGCGCACCTCCTCGGGCGTGTCCCGGCTCGCATCGGTCCCGGTGACCAGCCCCGGCGCCACGCAGTTGACCCGCACGCCGATCGGCCCGAGCTCGGCCGCGAGGTTGCGGCTGAAGCCGACGAGCGCCGCCTTGGCGGTGGTGTAGTCGTGGTAGGGGATGCTCGGGCGCGCGACGAGGTCGCTCGTCAGGTTGACGATGGCGCCCCCGCTGCGCCGGGCGAGCAGCGGCAGCATCGCCCGGACGACCGTGTGGGCCGCCCGCACCGCGCCGTCGAACTGGCGCTGGTAGGCCTCCCACGGCACGTCGGGGAAGCGTGCGCGGCGGTCGGGATCGAAGCGGTAGGGCGCGAAGGCGTTGTTGACGACCGCGTCGAGGCGGCCGACCTCCTCGGCGATCCGCTCCGCCAGGGCCGCCACCGCGCCGGCATCGGTCACGTCGGCCGCGACCGCGAGCGCCTGGCCGCCGAGCGCCCGGCAGCGCTCCGCCACGGCGTGCGCGGCGTCGTGGTTCTGGCGGTAATTGACGACGACGAGGCCGCCCTCACGGGCGAAGGCCGCGGCGATCGCCGCGCCGATGCCGCGGCTGGCCCCCGTGACCAGGACGGCGCGGTCGGTAAACCTCACTTCGTGCCCTCCTTGCCCGGCAGCAGGTCGCTCTTCACCGCCTGGCCCATGTCGAGGGCGCGGGCGATCAGGCCGAGCCGGCGGAAGGTGTCGGCACCCTCTTGCAGGACGGGCAAGTCGAAATGGCCGAGGCCCTCGCGCTCGGTGGTGGGCGACACGCTCGACCGATTGCGCAAGGCGATCACCTCGCGGTTGATCGCCTCGTCGCGGCCGTTGATCGCCCGGGTGACGGCCAGCCGCGCCGCCTCGTCGGGCCTGGCGATCATCCAGGCGGCGGAGTCGCGGTAGGCGGCGAGGAAGCGCTTGAGCAGCGGCTTCCTCGCCTCGTAGTCCTTGCGCGTCACCACGAAGATGTCGCTCGGCAGGTTGAGGTGGTCGCGCACCGCGATCACGTCGACCTCGCCGAGGCCCTTGGCGCGGCCGACGAGGAGCCCGGTATCGGTGGCCGCCGTGGCGTCGACCTGGCCCTGGATCAGGGGCGCGAAGTTGAGGAGACCCGTGACCTCGACCGTCACGTCGCTCTCCTTCAGGCCGGCGCTGGCGAGCAGCAGCAGCAGGTGCTGGCGGGTGCCGCTCGCCAGGCTGTAGACGCCGACGCGCCTGCCCTTGAGGTCGGCCGCCGAGCGGATGCCGCGCTCTTTAAGCGCCACGACGTTGAACACGTTCTGCGGGTAGATGTTGTAGATCGCCACCAGGTCCGCGCCCTTGTCGAGGGCGAGGTAGAACGAGGCCGGGTCGGTGAAGGCGACGTCCGCCTGCCCCGAGAGCAGCGCCTGGATCGCCGCGCCGCCGCCATTGCCCGGCACGTAGTCGAGGGCGATGCCGCGGGCCTTGAACAAGCCGTGGTCGGGCTCGGCGAGCAGGTTGGTGATCTCGCTGATCGGCTGGCTCCAGCCGCCGACGGTGAATTTTTCAGGGGTCTGCGCGAGGGCCGGGCCGCCGAGCCAGGTCAGCGCGAGGACGACGAGGAGACGGAAGGAGGGCATCGTCAGGGTCAACCTCTCGCGTAACGGCGCAGGATCAGGGCCTCGAGCCCCCGCGCGGCCTCGTAGACGGCCATGCCGAGGGCGGTGATCACCACGAAGAGCGCCACGATCAGGCTCGAATCCATCACGCTCTGGGCGGCGATGATCGAGGCGCCGAGGCCCTGGCGGCCGCCGACGAACTCGCCCACCACCGCGCCCACGAGGGCGAGCACGATCGCGACGCGAAAACCCGCCAGGACCACCGGCAGCGCCGAAGGGAGCTTCAGGCGCAAGAGCGTCCGGGCCCGGCCCGCCCCGAGCATGCGAAAGAGCTCGCGCTGGCCCGGATCGACCTGGGCGAGGCCCGTCAGGGTGTTCTCGAACAGCGGGAAGAAGCAGATCAGCGCGGTGATCACCACGGTCGGCGTCAGCCCGAAGCCGAACCAGAGGATCAGCAGGGGGCCGAGCGCCAGCTTCGGCACCAGCTGGCTCGCCAGCACGTAGGGGCGCAGCACCCGGTGGAGCGCCGGCCATTCCGAGAGCAGGATGCCGGCACCGAGCCCGAGGCCCGCGCCGGCAAGCAGCCCGAGCGCCATCTCGGTGACGGTGACCCGCAGGTGCGGCCAGAGCCGGCCGGAGGCGATCTCCCCCCACAGGGTCTCGGCGACGGCCGACGGCGCCGGCAGGACGAGGGGCGAGACGGCGCCCGAGCGGCACCACGCCTCCCAGGCGATCAGAAGGCCCGCCAGCAGCAGGGCCGAGGCGAGGCGCGCCCTCACGCCGCCCGCCCGAGAGCCGGGGAGGCGTCCATGATCGCGCGCAGATGGCGGCACGCCGCCCCGAAGGCGGGCTCGTAGCGGATGCCGGGAGGCCGCGGCCGGGGCAGCGGGACCGCGCCCTCGTGGATCAGGCGCCCGGCCGCCATCACCCCGACCCGGTCGCCGAGGGTGACCGCCTCGGCGATGTCGTGGGTGACGAAGAGCGCCGCGGTCCCGCGCGAGGCGCAGAGGCCCAGGAGGTCGTCCTGCAACTCCTCGCGGGTCAGCGCGTCGAGGGCGGCGAAGGGCTCGTCGAGGAGCAGGAGGTCCGGGCCGCCGATGAGCGCCCTCGCCATCGCGACCCGGCTCCGCTGCCCGCCCGAGAGGGCGGCGGGCCGGCGGCCGGCGAGGTCGCCGAGGCCCATCGCCGCGAGCAGGTCGCGGGCGGCGTCCCGGTCGGCGGGACGGGGCCGGCGCTTGAGCGAGACCGGCAAGAGCACGTTGTCGAGGGCGCAGAGCCAGTCGAGGAGGGTCGGGGCCTGGAACACGAAGCCGACGCGGGGGGAGGGGCCGCGCAAGGCTTCGCCGCCGAGCCGGACCGTGCCGTGATCCGGCGCCAGCAGGCCGGCGGCGAGCTTGAGCAACGTCGTCTTGCCGCAGCCGCTGCGGCCGAGCAGGCAGTGGATCGCCCCGCGGGGGATCGCCCAGTCGACGCCCGCCACGGTCTCGGCCGGGTCGCCGGGGAAGCGGTAGCGCACGCCGTCGAGGGCGAGGAAGGCGTCAGTCGGCATAGGGCGCGAAGCCTTCCGCCGCCGCCTCGGCGCTCGCCTCGATCTCCGTCACGGTGACGAGGTCGAGGAGGCTGAAGCGCCCGTCATGGTGCCAGCCGGCCTCCGGCGCGGTCATGCGGCCGATGGCCGAGATCCGGGTGACGCCGACCGCCGCGAGGTCGTCGGCGAGCGTCAGCAGCCGCGCGGGGGCGGCGGCGATCCCGGCGGTCTGGAGGTAGGCGCGATGGGGGGCGACCAGGGCCGGCACCTCGGCGAGATCGTCGAGCGCCACCACCGCGACGGTGCGGTTGAGGCCCGACGGGCTCAAGGCGGCGGCCTCGTCGAGGAGGGCGACGCTCCACGGATCGGCCGGGTCGCCGAGGAGCGCCGCGCCACCATCCAGGGCGCGCATCTCGTGGGCGCTGCGCCACCCGGCGATCGCGGCGGCCTCGCCCGCGTCGAGCCGCCGGCGCGGGTGGCGGCTCGCCATCGCGGCGAGCTCGTGGGCGAGGTGGCGGGCGAACGCGTCCGGCGCCACCGCGCCGCCGCGCTCGACGAACAGCATCTGCGGCGCGTAGCAGCCCTGCTGCTCGTAGCGCACGACGTCGTGGGCGGCGAGCCGCGCGAGCGGGCCGGCGCGGCGGCTGTCGAGCGCCTCGCGGGCGACCATCGCGAAGCCGATGCGGTGGCCGTGCGGCAGGAACCGGGCCGTGATCGGCAGCTTGGCGCGCAACGCCGCGAGCGTCGCGTTGCCGCCATAGGCCATGACGCAATCGGCCTCTCCCAGGAACGCTCCTTCGATCGCGTCCTCGCCGCCCTTCCACCAGGTGATCGCGAGGCACTCCCCGAGCTCGGGATCGGCCTCCGCGACGAGCCCCGCGAACCAGCCCGCGGTCAGCGGCTCGGCCGAGGCGAGCTTGCCGATCGTGCCGGCCTTGACGAGCAGGCCCGCGACGAGGCTCCACAGCGGCAGGGCCGGGACGTTGCCGGCCCAGACGTGGAGCAGCAGGTCGGGCGCCTTCGCCCGCACGAACCCGCCCTTCACCGCCGGCCGGAAGCCGTCGAGCATCCCGGGATCGGAAAAGTCCTCGGCCAGGAAGCGCAGAAGCTGCGGCCGCCGGAAGGTCTTGAGGGTGCTCGTCAGGCCGAGCCGCACGGTCTCGCGGTCGTAGCCGGTGACGACCGGGAGCAGCGCCTCGGCCTTGCGGCGCAGGGGGTGGGCGCGGTCGAGCAGGCAGGCGCTCGCCCGGTCGATGGCGGCGACGATGCGGGCGGTCTCCATCCGCCGCAAGCGCTCGCGGGCTTGGCGTCGGATATGGGCGCACAGGGCCCCGGCCTGGCCCTCGCTCAAGGACGGCAGCGCGACCGCGACGGTCTCGCCCCAGGCCGTGTGCGCGGCGACGCGCCGGCCGACCGGCTCGGGGAAGATATCCGGCAGGTGGCCGGCCTGCTCGACCGCGCTCATCCCTGTGCGGCGGCCAGGAACTCGGCCACCGCGACCGAGCAGCCGCGGGAGGCCGAGCCCTCGACCCGCCCGAGCAGCCGGAAGCCCCCGGGCACGACCACCCCGGCATCCTCGGTCAGGATCGCCGAGACCGAATTGAAATGCGCGAGGTCGTGGTGGACCAGCACGCCGGTCTCGCCCTCCGGGAGATCCTGGCCGGTCAGCGGATCGACGACGCGGCTGCGGATCCAGTGCGGACCGGACTTCACCGGCGGGCAGGCCGCGTTGCCGTCGTCGTAGAACTGTGTGCTCAGCTCGGTCATGCCGTACATGTTGAAGCAGGCCGCCCGCGGCACCCCGAACGCCTGCGACAGCCCGTCGTAGAACGCGTCCGGCTCGATCTCCCGCGACTGGCCCTTGAAGCCGCCGGTGTCGAACAGGAAACTCCCCGGCGGCAGGGCGAAGCGGCGACCCCGATCGCGAAGCGCGTCCATCACCGGCACGAAGGCGTAGGTGGCGCCGAGCAGCGCGATGGGCGCGCCCGAGGCCTCGGCCTCACCGAGCGCGCGCAGGAGCGCGTCGAGGTCGAGCCCGCCTTGACGGACGAAGACCGCGCTGTCCGGCGTGCCGAACCGCTCCTTCGCCAGCGCCAGGTAGTGGGCGAGCGAGGAATTCGGCAGCGCCGCCTCGTCCGGGAACAGGATGCCCATCCGGATCGTCTTTCGCCCGCGCATGATCCGGGCGGAGAAGCCCGCCAGCATCGAGGCGTCGTAGACCGCGAGCGTCGGATGGTAGCTGCGGCCGCGCCCGCTTCCGGTCGTGCCGCTCGTCATGAACACCCGCTCGGCCGCCTCCGGCGGGCAGCAGCTCAGGGTCAGGTCCTTGAACGCCTTGATCGGCACCGCCGGGATGTCGTGCCAGCGCCGCACCGTGAGCGGCGTGCGCCCGCGCGCCTGGGCGAAGCGGCGGTAGGGCGCGTTGTGCGTGAACTGGTGGGCGAACAGCCGCAGGGCCAGCGCCTCGAACGCGTCGTCGGTCGCGTCGTCCCGCGCGATGAAGGCGAGCAGCGCCTCGACGATCTCGGCTTGCGACATGACGGCCACCTCGCGCCCGTTCCCGGGCGACGGCCATGCGCGAGCGGAGAGATCATGCGCGAAAAGACGGCTCGGTCGGCCCTGGAGCCCGTGCCGGTCCCGCATCCCTACGCCGGCATGACCCGGATCAGGTTCATAGGGTCACCGCGGCGCCCGGACGGGTCCGGACCGGCGGAATCTCAGCCTCCTCGCGAGGCTCCCCTGGGAGCGGGGGAGAGTGGGGGGCGTGGGCGCGGGTGTCAAGCTGGGCGCCCCAACCCCTCGGCGAGCCGCCGGAACGCGTCGAGGGCCTTTCCCAGCACCGCCTCGGGCGCGTCCGAGGCCGCGACCCACAAAGCCGCGTGGAGCGAGGCGCCGTTGAGGAGGCGCGCCGCCGCCTCCGGGTCGATCGCCGGGATCGCCCCGTCCGCGACGAGGGCCCCGATGCGCCGGGTCGTCTCGGCGAGGCAGGCGTTCTGGCTCGGCCAGCGGGACGGATCGCCGAGCACCGCCGGGCCGTCGAGGAGCACGATGCGCTGGATCTCGGGCTCCAGCGCCATCTCGATATAGGCCCGGTACTCGTCGAGGAGCCCGTGCCACGGCGTCGGCGCGCCCTCGCCGACGACCCGCAGCCGCGCCGCCATCTCGGCGTCGATGCGATCGATGACCGCCTGGAGCAGCCCCTTCTTGTCGCCGAAATGGTGGTAGAGCGCGCCGCGCGTCAGCCCGGCCTCGGCGGTCAGGTCGTCCATCGAGGCGGCCGCGTAGCCCTTCGTCGCGAAGGCGTCCCGGGCGGCCCGGAGGAGCTTCCCCTTCGTCTCCTCCATCATCCGCGCGCGTCGTCCGGCCATTCCGCTCCCTCGTGACATACGCGCCGTATGTGAATTGACATACGGCGCGTATCCATGCTCCTTCACATACGGACCGTATATCAACGCGCGGCCCGGAGGAGCAACCCATGGCGCAAGCCCGACCCACCCGCGACGCCGTCTTCCCGCCCGGCCGGCAGGCCCTCTACGACAAGCACCGCTACTCGGCGGCGATCCGCTCCGGCGACCTCCTGTTCGTCTCCGGCCAGGTCGGCAGCCGCGAGGACGGGTCGCCCGAGCCCAAGTTCGAGGCCCAGGTCGCGCAGGCCTTCGCCCGGCTCGCGGCGGTGCTGGCGGCGGCGGGCTGCACCTTCGACGACGTCGTCGACGTGACGACCTTCCACACCGACCCGGAGGCGCAGTTCGACGCGGTGATGCGGGTGCGCGATCGGGTGATCGGCGAGCCGCCCTACCCGAACTGGACCGCCGTCGGGGTGACCTGGCTCGCGGGCTTCGACTTCGAGATCAAGGCGATCGCGCGCATTCCCGCCGGCGGCCGGGCGGCCGGCGCTTGACCGCGGGGGCGCGGGGGCGGATGACCGCGCCCCCGCACCCGGCCGGCCCCGGTCCGGATGCGGGCGCTTCCCCGATGCAGGTCCCGTCCCGATGCAGGTCCTCCTCCGATGATCGTCCGTTCCCGCCCCGGCGCCCTCGCGATCCTGTTCGCGCTGCGCGGGTCGATCCTGCCGCAGATCGCCCCGCAGGTGATCGGGATCACGGCGGTGGCCTGCCTGGTGGTGGCGACGGAGCAGGGCTGGGCCCGCGCGATCCCGCTCCATGCCGGCATCGGGCCGTTCACGCTGATCGGCCTCGCCCTGTCGATCTTCCTCAGCTTCCGCAACAACGCCTGCTACGATCGCTGGTGGGAGGCCCGGAAGGTCTGGGGCGCCCTGATCGTCGAGGCGCGGGGCCTTGCCCGCCTGCTCGGCGCGCTTCTGCCGGAGGACGAGGCTCGCCGGCGGCGCTGCCTGAACCGGCTCGCCGGCTTCACCCACGCGCTCCATGCCCGCCTGCGGGGCAGGGACGCCGCGGCCGAGGCGGCCCCGTTCCTGCCGGAGGCCGAGCGCGGGCGCCTGGCCGCCTGCGCGAGCCCCGCCGACGCGGCGCTGACCGGCCTCGCGATCGATCTCGGCGGGGCCGTGCGGGAGGGCGCCTTGAGCGACGTGTCGTTCGGCCTGATCGAGGGGAAGCTCGCCGGGCTGTCGGGCGTGCAGGCGGCCTGCGAGCGCATCCAGGGCACGCCCCTGCCCTTCGCCTACACGCTGCTCCTCTACCGCACCGCCTGGCTCTACTGCCTGCTCCTGCCGTTCGGGCTGGCTGCGTCCCTGGGCTGGGGCACGCCGGTGGCGACGGCGCTCGTCGCCTACACGTTCTTCGGCCTCGACGCGCTCGGCGACGAGCTCGAGGAGCCGTTCGGCGCGGCCGCCAACGACCTGCCCCTCGACGCGCTCCTGCGCACCGTCGACGGCGTGGTGCAGGACGCCCTCGGCGAGCCGGTGCCGCCGCCGCTGGCGCCGGAGCGCTACTGGCTGCGCTGAGCGCAGCCGCCTGCGCTGAGCGCAGCCGCCTGCACCGACGCGCGCTACGGGCTCGGCATGGTGAGGACGAGGGGCCCGTTGCGGGTCGCCACCACCGTGTGCTCGTACTGCACCGTCAGCGCCTGCGGCCGGCTGTAGAGGGTCCAGGGATCGTCGCCGTTCTCGGCGAAGTCGGCGCCGAGCGACAGGAACGGCTCGACGGTGAAGACCAGCCCCTCGGCCATGATCCGGCGCTCGGAGGCGTCGGGCCAGGTCGCGATCTCGGTCGGCTCCTCGTGCAGCGAGGCGCCGACGCCGTGGCTCGCGAGGTTGCGCACCAGGGTGTAGCCGTTCTTCTTCGCGAAGGCGCCGACCGCCCGGCCGATGCCCGACAGCGGCTTGCCGGCCCCGACCTGGCGCAAGCCGGTCCACATCGCCCGGCGCCCGTCCCGGCACAGCCGCTCGACCGCCCGGGTCACCGGCGGCACCGCGAAGGAGGCGCCGGTATCGGAGAACCAGCCGTCCTTCTCGGCCGAGACGTCGACGTTGACGAGGTCGCCGGCCAGGATCCGGCGGTTCCCCGGGATGCCGTGGGCGATCTCCTCGTTGACGCTGATGCAGGTCGCGCCCGGGAACCCGTAGACCATCTCGGGCGCCGGGCGGGCGCCCTCGCGCTCGAGGACGTCGCGCCCGATCCGGTCGAGCTCGGCCGTGGTCATGCCGGGTTCGATCGATTTGCCCATGATCTCCAGCGCGTCGGCGACGATGCGGCCGATCCGCCGCAATCCCTCCAGCTCGTCGTCGCTCGACACCGTCATGTGGTCGTTCCTCGCGCGGCCGGACCGCAAGATCCCGTGCGCTTGTGCCATCGCGGCGGGGGCGGGCAAAGTCCCGGGTGGAAGGCTTCGAGTCCGAGCGGCCCCACAAGTCCGAAGCACGGCGTCCTTCACCCCCGGGGAGGGGAAAGACGCTGGTCTCCCCCTCTCCCCGCGGGCGGGGAGAGGGCTGCGCCCCCCTCGTCGGGGGCGCAGCAAGCCCGCAGGGCGAGGGTGAGGGGGCGGTTCCGGAAGAGCCTCGCTCGTCGAGACCCCCTCACCCTCACTCCGGCTTCGCCTGCGCTTGCTGGGTTCCCTGAACGGGAACCCAGCCCTCTCCCCGCCCGCGGGGAGAGGAGGATACTCGCGCCTCTATTTGATCAGGAACATCACGCGGAACTCGCGTCAGCCGCCGACCAGCGCCCGCGTCAGGTCACTCTCCGGGTCGGCCAGCCCCGCGATGACGCTGAAATGGTGGGCACCGGCGATCTCGAACGCCTCCGTCTCCGCCCCGAGCCCGTGCCAGATCGTCGGCAGCAGCAGGTTCTGGCGGCGGAACTCCGGCAGCTCGTCGCTCCCCGCGACGGCGATCAGCCTGGCGCCGGAGCGGGGCGCGTGGAGGACCGGGCTCTCGGCGCGGGCCTCGTCCGAGTCGAGGCGCAGGATCTCGTTCATCTGCGTCGCGAGGAGCGGGCGCAGGTCGTGGACGCCGCTGATCGACACGGTCCTGGCGATCCGCCCGGCGCAGGCGGGGGCGACGTCGGTGCAGAGCATCCGGGTGACGAGGTGGCCGCCGGCGGAGTGGCCCGAGAGGTGGATCGGCCCCGCCACCTCGGCGCTCGCCTGGTCGAGGAAGGCGGCGATCTCGGCGGTGATCGCCGAGAGGCGCGCCTCCGGGCAGAGTGTGTAGCTCGGCAGCGCGACGGCGAAGCCGTGGGCGAGCGGCCCCGCGGCGAGGTGCGACCAGACCGAGCGGTCGAACGCCTTCCAGTAGCCGCCATGGACGAACACCGCGAGGCCGGTGGGCTCAGCCTCGGGCAGGAACAGGTCGTAGGCGTGGCGCAGGCCGGCGCCGTAGGGCAGGGCGAGGCGGGCGCGGCCCCGTGCCGAGAGCCGGTCGCGGAAGGCCGCCGCCGCCTCGCTCCAGCGCGGCGGGTAGGTCTTGGCGTCGGGGATCGCGCCCACGTTGTCGTAGGCGCGGTCGATGTCGCGCAGGGGACCGCCGGTGGTCCAGGTCGGCGCCCGCATCACGCGGCGTCCGGCACGATCGCGGTCGCCTCGATCTCGACCAGCGCGCCGGGCTCGACGAGGTCGGCGACGCCGACCAGCGCCATGGCGGGGAAGTGGCGGCCCATCACCCGGCGGTAGACCGGCCCGAGCTCGGGCAGCGCGGCGCGGTAGGTGTCGACGCTGCGCACGTACCAGGTCAGGCGGGCGACGTGCTCCGGCCCGGCCCCGGCCTCGGCCAGCACGGCGACGATGTTGCGTAAGGTTTGCTCGACCTGGGGCAGGAAGCCCTCGGCCAGGACCTCGTCGGCGTCCCAGCCGATCAGGCCGCCGGTCATCACCACGGTGCCGCGGCCGGCCATGCCGTTGGCGTAGCCCTTCGGCTTCTTCCAGCCCGGGGGCTGGAGGGTCGAGAGGGCGGGGCTCTCGGGGTGGAGCGGGATCGGGCTGGCGGTCATGCGGTCTCTCCCTGGACGGTGGCGGCTTGCGCCTCGGCCTGCCGGCGCAGGGCGAAGCGTTGCAGCTTGCCGGATTCGGTCTTGGGCAGGCTCTCCACGTAGTGCAGGGCCCGCGGGTACTTGTAGGGCGCGAGGTCGTTCTTCACGTGCTCCTGCAGCGCCTTCGTCAGCGCCTCGGTCCCGGTGAAGCCCGCGTTCAGCACCACGTAGGCGGCGACGATCCGGCCGCGCTCCGGGCAGGGCGCCGCGACGACGCCGCATTCGGCCACCGCCGGATGGGCGAGCAGGCTCGCCTCCACCTCCGGCCCGGCGATGTTGTAGCCGGCCGAGACGATCATGTCGTCGTTGCGGGCCTGGAACCAGAAATAGCCGTCGGCATCCTGCAGGTAGGTGTCGCCGGTGACGTTCCAGCCGTCCCGGACGTAAGAGCTCTGGCGCTCGTCGGCGAGGTAGCGGCAGCCGATCGGCCCGCGCACCGCGAGGCGCCCCGGCACCCCGGGCGGGCACGGCGCGCCGTCCGGATCGATCACCCGCGCCTCGTAGCCCGGTACCGGCCGGCCCGTGGCGCCGGGGCGGATCTCGTCCTCGGGCGAGGCGATGAAGATGTGCAGCATCTCGGTCGCGCCGATGCCGTCCATCAGCTTGAGGCCGGTCGCCTTCGCCCAGGCGTGCCAGGTCGGCGCCGGCAGGGTCTCGCCGGCCGAGACGCACTTGCGCAAGCTCGACAGGTCGTGCCGGCCGACGAGCCCGAGCATCGCCCGGTAGGCGGTCGGCGCCGTGAACAGCACGGTCGCGCGGTGGCGCTCGATCGCCGCCGCGAGTTCGGCCGGCCCCGCCTTCTCGAGCAAGACCGCCCGGGCGCCGACCCGGAACGGAAACAGCACCAGCCCGCCGAGGCCGAAGGTGAAGGCGAGCGGCGGCGAGCCGACGAACACGTCGTCTTCCGTCGCCTGCAGCACCTCGCGGCCGTAACAGTCGCAGATCACCAGGAGGTCGCGCTGGTAGTGGATCGTCGCCTTCGGCAGGCCGGTGGTGCCGGAGGTGAAGCCGAGCAGGCACGGGTCGTCGGCCCGGGTCGGGGGCGCCTCGAAATGCTCGCTCGCACCTGCGAGAAGGTCGCCGAGCTCGCCGCCGGCGGTGCCGCGCCAGGTCACGATCCGCACCGGATCGGTTCGGCCGTCGGCGGCCTTCGCCATCTCGTCGATCAGCCCGGCATCGCACAGCGCCAGCGGGATGCGGGCCTTGTCGAGGATCTGGGTCAGCTCGCGCGCCCGCAAGAGCGGCATCGTCGCCACCACGATCCCGCCCGCCTTGATGATGGCGAGGTAGAGCGCGACCTTGGTCGGGTTGTTGGCCGAGCGCAGCAGGACGCGACCGCCCGGCACGAGGCCGAGCCGGTCCACCAGCACGTTCGCCATCCGGTCGATCTGCCGCTTCAGCTCGGCATAGGTCCAGGTCACGTCCGGGCCGACGAGCGCCACCCGCTCGCCGCGCCCCTCCGCCACGTGGCGGTCGACCAGCTCGACGGTGGCGTTCAGGTGCTCGGGGTAGCCAAGCCGGTCGAGGTTGACGAAGTCCGGCATCCGGTCCGGCGGGGGCAGGTTGTCCCGCACGAAGGTGTCGGGGAGGCGCGCCCACGGGCTGCCGCCGGGGCGGGGGGAGGCCTCGGGAGCGGTCGCCGGGATGTCCGGCATCGGGATCGGGGTCTCCGGCATGGCGGCCTCCATCGGACGGTCCTCCTCTCAGGCGAGAATCTGGCGGGCGATGACGAGCTTCTGGACCTCGGTGGCGCCCTCGTAGATCCGCAGCGCCCGGATCTCGCGGTAGAGCGTCTCCGGCACCGAGCCGGAGCGGACGCCCTCGCCGCCGTGGAGCTGCACCGCCCGGTCGATCACCTCCTGCGCGGCTTCCGTCGCCACCATCTTGGCCATCGCGGCCTCGCGGGTGATGCGGGGCGCCCCGGAATCGCGGGTCCAGGCGGCGCGGTAGACGTGGAGCGCCGCACTATCGATCGCCGTCGCCATCTCGGCGAGGCTGGTCTGGGTCAGCTGCATCGCGGCGAGCGGCGCCCCGAACAGTTTTCGGGTCTGCGCCCGCGTCAGGGAGGCGTCGAGGGCGCGGCGGGCGAAGCCGAGCGCCGCGGCGCCGACGGTGGAGCGGAAGACGTCGAGCGTCGCCATCGCGACCTTGAACCCGGCTCCGCCCTCGCCGATGCGGTTCTCCGCCGGCACCCGGCAATCGTCGAAGCGAAGGCGTGCGAGCGGATGCGGCGCGATGGTGTCGAGGCGCTCCGCCACCGTCAGGCCGGGCGTGTCCGCCGGCACGAGGTAGGCCGAGAGGCCGCGCGCGCCCGGCGCCTCGCCGCTGCGGGCGAAGACGACGTACGTGTCGGCGATGCCGCCGTTCGAGATCCAGGTCTTCTCGCCGGTGAGCCGCACCGTGCCGTCGGGCAGCGGCTCCGCCGCGAGCGCGATCTGGGCGACGTCCGAGCCCGCCTCCGGCTCGGTCAGCGCGAAGGCGGCGATGCGGCGCCCGGCCCTGACCCCGGGGAGCACCGCCTCCCGCTGCGCCGCCGTGCCGGAGAGCGTCAGCGCCCCGGTGCCGAGGCCCTGCATGGCGAAGGCGAAATCGGCGAGCCCGTCGTGGCGGGCGAAGGTCTCGCGGAGAAGGCAGAGCGCCCGCACGTCGAAGCGCCCGTCCTCGGGGGCGGCGAAGCGCAGGAAGCCGGCCTCGCCGAGGGCCGCGACGAGGCGCCGGCACGAGCCGTCGACGTCGTGATGGTCGACGAGGGCGGGCACCGTGCGGGCGGCCCAGGAATCGGCCTCGAGAGCGAGGTCGCGGTGGCGGGGCTCGAAGAACGGCCAGTCGAGGAAGCTGCGGTCGGGCATGGTCAGAGGCTCCCCATCCGATTCATCCCGCCCGCACCCTCATCCTGAGGTGCGACCGGAGGGAGCCTCGAAGGAGGGCTCCAGGGATCGCGGAGATTGCTGGAGCGCTCCTTCGAGGCCGCTGCGCGGCACCTCAGGATGAGGTGGAGGGTGGGAGGAAGCGGGCTTCCGAGGGTCATCGCTCAATTCCCCTCGAAGACCGGCTTCGTTTTGCCGGCGAAGGCCTCGAAGGCGCGGCGGAAATCCTGGGTCTTCATGCAGAGCGCCTGGGCCATCGCCTCGGCGTCGATGGCGGCATCCACCCCCATCGCCCATTCCATGTGCAGCATCCGCTTGGTCAGGCCGTTGGCGTAGGCCGGGCCTTGCACCAGCGCGCGGGCGGTCTCGCGGGCCGCGGTCAAAGCCTCTCCCGTCGGGACGAGGCGGTTGAAGAAGCCCCAGCGCTCGCCCTCCTCGGCGCTCATGAAGCGGCCGGTATAGAGAAGCTCCGAGGCCCGGCCCTGGCCGACGATCCGGGGCAGGATCGCGCAGGCGCCCATGTCGCAGCCGGCGAGCCCCACCCGGTTGAACAGGAACGCCACCTTGGCGCCGGTGCCCGCCACCCGCAGGTCGGAGGCCATGGCGATGATCGCGCCGGCTCCCGCGCAGACACCCTCGACCGCGGCGACGACCGGCTGCGGGCAGGCCCGCATCTCCTTGACGAGGTCGCCGGTCATCGTCGTGAAGGCGTGGAGGTCGGCCGCCCCCATGGTGGTCAGCGGCTCGATGATCTCGAACACGTCGCCGCCGCTGGAAAAATTGCCGCCGGCGCCCGTGATGACGACCGCGGTCACGCTCTCCTCGAAGCGCAGGGCCGGAAGGTGTCGCGCAGTTCGGCGTAGCTCTCGAAGGTGAGCGGGTTCTTCTTCTCCGGCCGGTTGAGCGTCACGGTCGCGATGCCGCCGTCGATCGCGAAGCCGAAATGCTGCGGCGTGAAGCCCTCGAGCGGGGCCGCGATGGCGTTCTGGCGCCTCATTGTGCCTCCCTGGCGTTTTGGCTTGGGCTTCTCGGAATTGCCGCCCGGCCGCACCGAGGCCTTGAGGGCGGAGAGCTGGGTCGAGAGCGCTTCCTGCTCGGCGGGGTCGAGGGCGCCGACGAGCTCGGCGATCCAGTCGGCATGGGCCCGCGCCATCTCGGCGAAGACCGCGCGGCCTTGGCGCGTCAGGCGCACCTGTACCGCCCGGCGGTCGACCTCCGAGACCTGGCGGTCGATCAGCTCCTCCTGCGCCAGCCGCTCGACGAGGCCGGTGACGTTGCCGTTCGAGACCATCATCCGGCGCGACAGCTCGCCGAGCTGGATGCCGTCGGGCGCGCGCTCGAGCTGCGCCATCAGGTCGAAGCGAGGGAGCGTGGTGTTGAAGCGGTCGCGCAGGCGCCGGCGGATCTCCGCCTCGATGGTGTTGGCGGTGGTGAGCAGCCGCAGCCACAGCCGCAGCTCGCTGCGATGGGCGGGGATCTCGGTGGCTGCGCTCACAGCTCGCCTCCCGCCACCGCGACGGCCTGGCCGGTGACGGCGCCGGCGTCTCTCCCGGCGAGCCACATCACGGCGTCGGCCACCTCCTCCGGGCGGATCAGGCGGCCCATCGGGTTGTGGCGGGTGAACTCGGTCAGGAGGTCGTCGCGCCCGCGGCCGGTCTTCGCCTCCAGCCCGTCGATGGCGCTGCCGACGAGGTCGGTGTCGGTGAAGCCGGGGCAGACCGCGTTGACGGTGATGCCGGTGGCGGCCAGCTCCAGGGCCAGCGCCCGGGTGAGGCCGACGACGGCGTGCTTGGCGGCGCAGTAGGCGCCCACGTAAGCGTAGCCTTTCAGCCCGGCGGTGGAGGCGACCGAGACGATCCGTCCGCCCCCCGCCGCCTTCATGCCCGGCACCACGGCGCGGGCCGCCACCAGCACCGGTTCGAGGTTGAGCGCCATCATCCGCCGCAGGGTGTCGACGTCGCTGCGGGCGAGCGGCGCGGTCTCGGCGCCGCCGGCATTGTTGACCAGCACCGCGACCGGGCCGGCCTGCTCGGCGGTCTCCGCCAGGGCGCGCTCCAGGGCCGCCGCGTCGGTCACGTCGGCCGCGACGGCGTGAGCCGCCCCGAGTTCGTCGCGCGCCCGCGCGGCGCTCGAAGGCGTGCGGCCGAGCACGGTCACCCGCTCCCCCGCCGCCACGAACCCGGCCGCGATCGCCCGCCCGATGCCGCGGGCGGCGCCGGTGACGAGGACGTGGCGGGGAGAGGGGTTGGTCATGGATATTTCAACCTTAAAGGATTTGGGCGCGGGTACCCCTCTCCCGCGGGCGGGGAGAGGGGTACCCCTTGTCGGGGTCGCAATGAGCCCGAAGGGCGAGGATGAGGGGGGTGTTTGCCGCAAGAGCCTCATTCGGCACGTCCCCCTCACCCTCGGCTTCCGCCTCGCTTCGCCCCCGACAAGGGGGGCGAAACCCTCTCCCCGCCCGCGGGGAGAGGAGAGTGCTCACGGCGCGGCGTGCCTCACACCGCCATCCTGAGCGGACTCACCTTGCCGGCCACCGCGAACCCGGCCTTGCCGGCGTAACCCCCGACGATCGCCTGCCTCTCGGCGTGGCTCAGCACGTCCTCGATCCGGGCGAACCCGGCAGGGGCCCGCTTCTCGACCTCGTCGATCACCCGCTCCGGCCCGCCCTTGCGGTTGAGCATCACGATCTCGGCGGTCTTCGGCCGGCGCTCGGCCTCATAAGCATGGAGCGCCTGCATCGGGTGCTCGGCCCGGGCGAGCGCGTCACTGATCGCCCGCGCATCGAGGATCGCCTGCGAGGCGCCGTTCGAGCCGACCGGGTACATCGGGTGGGCGGCATCACCCAGCAGCGTCACCCAGCCGTGGGTCCAGCTCGGCAGCGGATCGCGGTCGCACATCGGGTACTCGAAGATCTGCGGCGTCGCCTCGACGAGCGCCGCGAGGTCGAAATCCGGCAAGGCGAAGCGACGGGCGTAGGGCAGCACCTGCGAGCGGTGGGCGGGGCGCGACCAGCTTTCCTTCGGCGGCGGCGAGACGGCGCCGTCCGCCATCTTCACGAACACCACCCAGTTCATGAGCTGGCGCCCGCCCTCGGCCTCGGCGATCGGGTAGAGGACGCATTTCGCCCCCATGCCGCCGCCGATCGCCATGGTGCGGCCGTCGCCCCAAGGTGCCCACTCGGTGGCGCCGCGCCACATCAGCACCCCGTCCCAGCGCGGCGGGCCCTCGTCGGGGAAGAATTTTTTCCGCACCACCGAGTGGATGCCGTCGCAGGCGACGAGCACGTCGCCCCGCATGGTGCGGCCGGCATCGCCTCTCAGCGAATCGGTGAAGTGGGCCGTGACCCCGCCCTCGTCCTGCAGGAAGCCGGCGAGCGACAGGCCGGTCTTGACCGCGTCCGGCCCGAGGCGCTCGCGCACCGCGTCGTAGAGCACGGCCTGGAGGCGCCCGCGATGGATCGAGAATTGCGGCACCGGGTGGCCGGCATCGATCCCGCGCGGCTCGCGCCAGACCTCCTGGCCCTGGCGGTTGAAGTAGGCGAGTTCCTTCGTCCGGATCGCCACCCGGTCGAGGGCCGGCAGCAGGTCGAGCTCGGCGAGCTCGCGGATCGCGTGCGGCAGGGTGTTGATGCCGACCCCGACCTCGCGCACCTCGGAGGCCTGCTCGACGATGGTGGCGCGGATGCCGCGCCGGTGGAGCATCAGGGCGGTGGCGAGCCCGCCGATCCCGGCGCCGACGATGATGACGCGCATAGGCCTCACTCCGCGTCCGGGGGCGGCAGGAAGTCGACCTCGTGCTTGGCCGAGATCGCCACCACGTCGGCCGGGTTCGCCTGCGGTCCGAGATTGTGCAGGGCCCAGAACAGGTCGTAGAGGCGGCGCGCCGGCGAGACCCAGAAGACGCACTTCACGTCCGCGTCCGTCCGGTTGAACAGCCCGTGCGGCTGGCCCCGCGGCAGCCGGACCGTGTCGCCGGGCTCGGCCACGCTCTCCTGCCCGTCGAGCACGGCGGTGAGCTTTCCTTGCAGGATGTACAGGAACTCGTCCTGCGTCGGATGGATGTGCGGCGGCACGAAGGTGCCCGGCGGGAAGGTGGCGTGCCAGGACAGCGAGCTCTCGGTGTGCTGCTTGGGCACGTAGATCTGCCCGAGGATGTTCCAGCGGACGCCCTCGATGCCGTCACCGGCGCGGGTGATGCCTGCGGTCATGGGGGTCATGCGGTTACTCCTTCGACAGATGTTTCACACATGAAGGAACCGGTCCTTCACCTCCGGCGCCTGCCGGAGCGCCGCAGTAGTGCCGGTCCAGACCACGCGGCCCTTCTCGATCACCACGTGGCGGTCGGCGAAGCGGGCCAGGGCATCGACGTTCTTGTCGATCACCAGGATCGCCTCCCCCTCGTCCTTGATCGCCCGCAGGCAGGCCCAGATCTCCTCGCGGATCAGCGGCGCCAGCCCCTCGGTCGCCTCGTCGAGGACGACGAGGCGCGGGTTGGTCATCAGCGCCCGCCCGATCGCCAGCATCTGCTGCTCGCCGCCCGAGAGCTGGTCGCCGCCGTTGCGCCGCCGCTCCTTCAGGCGCGGGAACAGGCGGTAGACCGCGTCGAGATTCCACTTCGCGGCCCGCCCGCCGCGATGGGTCGCCACCAGGTTCTCCTCGACCGAGAGGGTCGGGAAGACCTGGCGGCCCTCCGGCACCAGGCCCAGGCCCCGTCTCGCGACGAGGTGGGACGGGCGCCCGGCCATGTCCTCGCCGTCGATCAGGATCCGGCCGGCCCGGGGCTTCAAGAGGCCGAAGATCGACTTCACGGTCGTGGTCTTGCCCATGCCGTTGCGGCCGAGCAGCGTCACCACCTCGCCCTTGGCGACCGACAGGTCGATCCCGAACAGGATGCGGGAATCGCCGTAGGCGCTCTCCAGTCCCTCGACGGTGAGCATCAGGCCGCCTCCTCCTCGCCGAGATAGGCCGCGCGCACGGCGGGATCGGTGCGGACCACCTCGGGCGCACCGCTGGCGATGACCCGGCCGTAGACCAGCACGCTCATCCGGTCGGCGAGCGCGAACACCGCGTCCATGTCGTGCTCGATCAGCACGATCGTGTGGGTGGCCTTCAGCTCGCGCATCAGCCCGACCAGGATCGCCGATTCCTCCGGGCCGGTGCCGGCCAGCGGCTCGTCGAGGAGGAGCAGGCGGGCGTCCGTTGCGAGCGCCACCGCCAGTTCGAGCTGGCGCTTCTCGCCGTGCGACAGGCTGCCGGCCCGCCGCCCGGCCCGGTCGGCGAGGCCGACGCGCGAGAGCGCGGTCATCGCCTCGGCGTTGAGCGCCGTCTCGCTCGCCGCGGGGCGGAAGAACCGGAAGCTCGAGCCGGAGCGGGCCTGGACCGCGAGCGCGACGTTCTCCAGCACCGAGAACCCGTCGAGGATCGAGGTGATCTGGAACGAGCGGGCGAGCCCCCGTCGCACCCGCGCCACCATCGGCAGCGCCGTCACGTCCTCGCCGGCGAGGTGCACCGTGCCGGAATCGCTCGCCAGGCTGCCGGAGAGCTGGTGGATCAGCGTGGTCTTGCCGGCGCCGTTCGGGCCGATGATCGCGTGCAATTCGCCCGAAGCCACGTCGAGGCTGACGTCGTCGGTGACCTTGAGCGCCCCGTAGGACTTGCGCAAGGACCGAACGGAGAGAAGGGGATCCCGGAGGAGCGGGGTCACGCGCGCCTCCCGAGCTTCGCCGCGAGCCCCGCGAGGCCGCCGCGGGAGAGGAGCACGACCGCGACCAGCATCAGCCCGAGGCCGAGGCGCCAATGGTCGGAGTAATGCGCCAGCACCTCTTCCAGCGCGATGAGCGCGGCGGCCCCGACGACCGGCCCGATCAGCGTGCCCATGCCGCCGAGCACCACCATGACGATCAATTCGCCCGAGCGCTGCCAGCTCATGTAGGCCGGGGAGGCGAACTCGGCTTGGTTGGCCAGCAGCACCCCGGCGAGACCCGCGATGGCGCCGGCGATCACGTAGGCGGTGAGCCGGTAGGGCAGGGGCGAGAAGCCGATCGCCTGCATCCGCACCGCGTTGTCGCGGCTGCCGCGCAGGACCCGGCCGAAGCGCGAGGCGACGACGCGGCGCAAGCCGAGGAGCGCGATCGCCAGCACCGCCAGCACGCAGTAGAACAGCGCCGGATCGCCCTCAATCAGCCGCATCCCGAACAGGGTCGAGCGGCCCGACAGCGGCAAACCGTCGTCGCCGCCGTAAGCGGCGAGCGAGACCATGAAGAAATACGCCATCTGCCCGAAGGCCAGCGTGATCATGATGAAGTAGACGCCGCGGGTGCGAAGGCTGATCGCCCCGGTGACGAGGGCGAAGAGCGCGCAGACGAGAGCCGCCACCGGCGCCTGCACCGCGAGGTCGCGGATGCCGTGGGCGTCGAGGATGCCGACCGCGTAGGCCCCGAGCCCGATGAAGGCGGCGTGGCCGAACGACACCATCGCGCCGTAGCCGAGCACGAGGTCGAGGGAGAGGGCGGCGAGGCCGAAGATCATCATCCGGGTCGCGGTGACGACCAGGAAGGGCAGGCCCGCGGCCTCCGCGGCGACCGGCAGGGCGGCGAGCGCGGCGAGAAGCAGGCCGGCAACGGCCGTAGCGGGGAGTGCGGCCCGGCGCCGGGGCGGTTCGGCGGCGGCGCGGGCGACGAGCGTCGTCATCGGGACCCCCGCGCCGGGAACAGGCCGGAGGGCCGGAAGAACAGCACGGCCGCCATCAGGATGTAGATCAGCATCGGGGCCAGCGTCCGCCCGGTCTGCGAGGCGGCCGACGCATCCATCACGCTGCGCAAGAGGATCGGCCCGAAGGTGCGGCCGAGCTGGTCGGCGAGGCCGACGAGGAGGCCCGCCACGAAGGCGCCCCGCACCGAGCCGACGCCGCCGATCACGATGACCACGAAGGTCAGGATCAGCACCGAATCGCCCATGCCGGGATCGACCGACAGGATCGGCGCCACCATCGCGCCGGCGAAGCCCGCCAGCATCGCGCCGAGCCCGAACACCACCAGGAACAGCCGGCGGATGTCGATGCCGAGCGCCGCCACCATCGGCCCGTTGCTGGCGCCTGCCCGCAGCCGCATGCCGAGCCGGGTGTGGTTGACGAGGAGGTGGAGGCCCAGCGCCGTCGCGAGGCCGGCGGCGATGATCGCGACCCGGTAGAGCGGGTAATGCAGGCTGCCGACGAGCCGGACGGAGCCCGACAGGGCGTCCGGCACCGGCACGCTCATCGGGGCGGCGCCCCAGACGATCCGCACGCCCTCGTTGAGGATCAGGATCAGCCCGAAGGTGGCGAGCACCTGGTCGAGGTGGTCGCGCCCGTAGAGGTGGCGCACCACCAGGAATTCGAGGGCGAGGCCGAAGGCGAGCGTCGCCGGCAGGGCCAAGAGCAGCCCGAGGCCGAAGCTGCCGGTGGCGGCGGTGAACGTCGCCGCGAGGTAGGCGCCGATCATGTAGAGCGCGCCGTGGGCGAGGTTGATGAGGTCCATCACCCCGAAGATCAGCGTCAGCCCCGCCGCCACCAGGAACAGCAGGATGCCGAGCTGGACGCCGTTGAGCGCCTGGATCAGGAACAGGTTGAGCATCAGCCCGGCATCCTTTTATTCGTCGATCACTTCATCTTGCACTCGGCAGCATAGTTGTCCTGATAATTCGAAAAGATCTTCTCGGCGATCTGGGTTTCGTACTTCCCGTCGGGCCGCTTGGCGGCCTTGACGAGGTAGAAATCCTGGATCGGGTAGTGGTTGTTGCCGATCTTGAAGTTGCCGCGCAGGGACTGGAACTCGGCGGCCTTGAGGCCGGCGCGGATCGCGTCCTTGTCCTTCAGGTCGCCCTTGGCGCGCTTGACCGCGGCGTCGATCATCAGGGCGGCGTCGTAGGCTTGCATGGCGTAGGTGCCCGGCACGCTGCCGTACTTCTTCTCGTAGGCGGCGACGAAGGCCTTGGATTGCGGGTTGTCGAGGTTCGGCGCCCAGTTGGCGCCGCCGTAGTAGCCGACCGCCGCGTCCTTCTGGGCCGGCAGGGTGCTCTCGTCGACCGTGAAGGCGGAAAGGAACGGGATCGTGCTGAGGCCCGCCTGGCGGTACTGGCGCACCAGGTTGACGCCCATGCCGCCGGGCATGAAGGCGAACACCGCGTCGGGCTGGGCCGCCGAGATCTGGGCGAGCTCGGCCGAGAAGTCGAGCTGGCCGAGCGGCGTGAACATCTCGTTCACCACCTCGCCCTTGTAGGAATGCTTGAAGCCGGCGAGCGAGTCCTTGCCCGCCTGGTAGTTCGGGGCCAGCAGGACGAGGCGCTTGTAACCCTTGTTCTGCGCGTACTTGCCCAGCACCTCGTGGACCTGGTCGTTCTGGTAGGACGAGACGAACAGGTTCGGGTTGCACTCCGCCCCGGCATAGTTCGAGGTGCCGGCATTGGGCGAGATCAGGAAGGCGCCGCCATCGGTCACCGGGCGCACCACCGCGCGCAGGACGTTCGAGAAGGTCGGCCCGACCACGAAGTCGACCCGGTCGCGCTTCACCAGTTCGCGCGCCTTGTTGGTGGCGACGTCGGGCTTCAGCTCGTCGTCGACCGTCACCACTTCGACGTCGAGGCCGCCGAGCTTCTTGCCCAAGCTGTCGAGGGCCAGCAGAAAGCCGTCGCGGCCCTGCTCGCCGAGTACGGCGGAGGGGCCCGACAGGGTGAACATCAGTCCGACCCGGACCTTCTCGGGCCCTTGCGCGGCGGCGGGCCCGGCCAGCAGCGTGGCGCCCAACAGCGCGGTCGCGAGGCGGCTGGCGTTCCGGATCGACTTCATCCCGTGTGTCCCCTTCGTGTCGAGAGCATCGTCGGCACTTGTCCGGCGCGAAGCGGCCGAAGTCGAGTCGGCGCGGGAGGCGAAGGCGGCGCTTCTTTCGTCGGATCCCGACACCGCTCCGCCCGGAATACTTTACGCATGAAATATCTCCTGGCAACCGCCTCCGATGAATTTTCCGTCCTGCCGCATCCTTGTGCATTGCAGCGAGCATAATGCTGAGAAACAAGACATTTTGATCGCTGCGCTGCAGCAATCGGCCGAGCGTTCCCGATCGATGATCGCGTCGTCCCCGGTCAGCCGGGCGATCCGGCGCCTGCCCCCTTGCGCCACGATATTTCAAGTATAAAGTTTCTTCGCCGGCGACCCCGCCGTCCCACGAAGGAGCCCTCCATGCGCGTCACGGTGATCGGCGGCGGACCCGGCGGGCTCTACTGCGCGCTCCTGACCAAGAAGCGCCGGCCCGGCTGGCAGGTCGAGGTCTACGAGCAGAACCGGGCCGACGACACGTTCGGCTTCGGCGTCGTGTTCTCCGACGAGACCCTGCACGAGTTCCTGTCGCGCGATTCCCGCTCCTTCTCCCGCATCCAGGACGCGTTCTCGTACTGGGACGACGTCGCGATCCACAAGGAGGGTCGGGTGATGCGGTGCGGCGGCAACGGCTTTGCCGGGGTGAGCCGGATGCGCCTGCTGCAGATCCTCCAGGAGCGCTGCCGCGAGGAGGGGGTGGACCTGCATTTCGGCGAGAGCATCCCGCCCGACCGGCTCAAGGAGCGCTTCCCCGATTCCGACGTCATCGTCGCCTGCGACGGCATCAACTCGCGCATCCGCGAGCACTTCCGGGAGGAGTTCGAGCCCGAGGTCGAGATCAAGTCCAACCGCTTCTGCTGGATGGGCTCGACCCGGCCGATGGACGAGTTCAACTACTTCTTCCGCGAGACCCCGCACGGCATCGTCTGCGCCCATACCTACCAGTACGAGCCCGGCCGCTCGACCTGGGTGTTCGAGATGGACGAGGCCTGCTGGCAGGGCCACGGCTTCACCGAGACCGACGAGGAGGGCTCGCGCCGGATCCTCGAGCAGCTCTACGCCGAGGAATTGCAGGGCCACGGCCTGCTCCTCAACCGCTCGACCTGGCGCCGCTTCCCGCGGATCTTCTGCCACGCCTGGTCGCACGACAACATCGTGCTGCTCGGCGACGCCAAGGCCTCGGCGCATTTCTCGATCGGCTCGGGCACCAAGCTCGCGATGGAATGCGCCATCGCGCTCTCGGACGCGCTGGTCGAGAAGGGCGAGGAGGACGTGCAGGCGGCCTTCGCGGCCTACGACCGGGCGCGGCGCACCCCGGCCCAGGTGGTGCAGCACAATGCCGACGTGTCGCTCGCCTGGTTCGAGCACATGAACCGCTCCTGGGACATGGATCTCGAGCAGTTCTCGATGGTGGTGATGTGTCGGGCGAAGTCCGTCACCTACGACAACCTGGTGGTGCGCGATCCCGCCTACGTCGCGGCGGTCGACGACGCCTTCTACGCCCGCCTCCATGCCGAGACCGGCGAGGATTACCGGGAGAGCCGGCCGACGCCGATGTTCACGGGTTTGCGCCTTCGCGAGATGCGGATCCCGAACCGGGTCGCGATGGCGCCGATGGCGCAGTACTCGGCCGACGAGGGCGGCAACCTCACCGACTGGCACTTCGTGCACTACACCTCGCACGCGCTCGGCGGCCCCGGCCTGCTCTTCACCGAGATGACCTGCCCGTCGGCGGACGCCCGCATCACCCCGGGCTGCCCAGGGCTCTGGACCGACGCGCACGAGGCGCAATGGGCCCGCATCGTCGATTTCGTCCACGCCCACACCGACACGAAGATCGTGATGCAGCTGGGGCACGCCGGCCGGAAGGGCTCGACCCAGGTCGGCTGGGAGCGGATGGACCGGCCGCTGCCCGAGGGCAACTGGCCGATCGTCTCGGCCTCGGCCCTCCCCTATCTCGATCGCGTGAGCCAGGTGCCGCGCGCCCTCGACCGGGCCGGGATGGACCGGGTGCGCGACGAGTTCGTGCGAGCCGCCGAGCGGGCGGCGCGGGCGGGCTTCGACATGCTCGAACTGCACTGCGCCCACGGCTACCTGATGGCCTCGTTCCTCTCGCCGCTGACGAACGCCCGCACCGACGAGTACGGCGGCTCGATCGAGAACCGCCTGCGCTTTCCCCTCGAGGTCTTCTGCGCCATGCGGGCGGCCTGGCCGGCGGAGCGGCCGATGTCGGTGCGCATCTCGGCCACCGACTGGGCCGAGGGCGGCATGAGCGAGGCCGACACGGTGGCGGTGGCGCGGGCCCTGCAGGAGGCGGGGTGCGACCTCGTCGACGTCTCGGCCGGCCAGACCGTCGCCGACCAGCGCCCGGTCTACGGCCGGATGTTCCAGGTCCAGTTCGCCGACGCGATCCGCAACCACGCCCGCAACCGGGCGCCGATGGCGGTGATGGCGGTGGGAGCCATCACCGAGGCCGGACAGGTCAACACGATCCTGCATACCCGCCGGGCCGACATCGTGGCGCTCGGCCGGCCGCATCTCTGGAACCCGAACTTCTGCCGCCAGGCCTCGGCCTGGTACGATGCCCGCACGCAGGCCTGGCCGAAGCCCTACCTGCCGGGCCGCGACCAGGCCCACCGCGAATTGCCGAAAGCGCGCGAGCAGGAGATCGCCCTGCGGCGCAAGGCCCGGCCGCGGCCGCATCAGGCGGGGCAAGGGACGGCGCAAGGAGCAGGACAGGCGGCGGAGTAGGGGGAAAGAGACGCTTGCCCGATCGATCGCCCCCATGATGATTGTTCAGACGTTACGATGCTTCTTGCGCCAGCAACGCCTTCGTTCATCAAGGCATAACGAACGCGCCCTAACACGAGTTAGTGCCTCGAATGGCGAGGCGGGTGCGTCGATGCTGGGCAGTCGCAGGATGAAGTTGTCAATCAAGCACGTCCTGATCGGGACGATCATGACGTTGATGCTGTTCAGCGTGGCGCAGGGCGGCAACGGGATCATGCGGCTGCTGACGTTGCGGGACGACATCGTCGACATTGCCAAAACCCGGATTCCGGCCTCGAACCTGATCAGCCAGATCTACGCCGAGACCCAGAGCTACCGCATCCACCTCTACCGCTTCGTCGTGACCTCGACGGACGACGCCGCCTACGACCGCAACGAGCAGGCCCTGACCGACAGCCGCAAGGCGCTGGTCGACCTCCAGGCGCGCTACGAGCCGCTGATCTCCGGCACGGAGGAGCGGGCGGCGTTCGGGCGCTTCGTCACCCAGTGGAGCCGCTACCTCGAGGGCCAGAAGAACGTGACCGGCGCGATGGCGGCCGGCGACCAGGCCTCGGCGCTCGCCATGCTGACGGGCCCGGAGATGACCGGCACCAATGCCGAGGCGACCGGCGCCCTGAAGGCGATCGTCGCGATGAATGCCGGGTCCGCCCTGGCGAGCGCCGAGCACAGCAGCGCCAGCGCCGATGGCGGCATCCTGGCCGCCGCCGTCATGACGGCCCTCGCGCTCGCGGCGGCGACCGGCGCGGTGATCTTCAGCCTCATCGGCATCGCCCGCCCGATCGCCCGCATGACCGCCGCGATGGGCCGGCTCGCCGGACACGACCTCGCGGTGGCGATCCCCGGCACCGGCCGGCGCGACGAGATCGGCGCGATGGCGGCCGCCGTGCAGGTGTTCAAGGACGGCCTGATCCGCGCCCGAGCCCTCGAGGAGGAGACCGTCCTCGCCCGCGCCTCGGCGGAGGAGCAGCGCCGCGCCGGCATGCGCGGGATGGCGGACGCCTTCGAGCGCGCCGTCGGCGGCATCGTCGGCCGGGTCTCGGCCTCCGCCACCGAGCTGCAGGCCACCGCCCAGGCGATGACCGCCACCGCGACCCAGACCGCCGCCCAGTCCACCGCCGTCGCGGCGGCCGCCGAGGAGGCTTCCTCCAACGTCGGCACCGTCGCGGCCGCGGCCGAGGAGCTCGGCGCCTCGGTCCAGGAGATCGGCCGCCAGGTCGACGGCTCGGCCCGGCTGGCGCAGGCCGCGGTCGCCGAGGCCGGACAGACCGCGCATCAGGTCCGGGCGCTGACCGAGGCGACCGCCCGCATCGGCGACGTGGTCGGGCTGATCTCCTCGATCGCCGCGCAGACGAACCTGCTGGCGCTGAACGCCACGATCGAGGCGGCGCGCGCCGGGGCGGCCGGCCGCGGCTTCGCGGTGGTGGCCGCGGAGGTCAAGGAACTCGCCGGCCAGACGGCCCGCGCGACGGAGGAGATCACGAGCCAGATCGCGGCGATCCAGGCCTCGACGGGTCAGGCGGCCGGCGCGATCGGCACGATCACCGCGCGGATCGAGGAGATCTCGGGGGTGGCGACCTCGATCGCGGCGGCGGTGGAGGAGCAGGGTGCGGCGACCCAGGAGATCGTCCGCAACGTCTCGCAGGCCGCCTCCGGCACCGGCGAGGTGACCGGCAACATCGCCGGTGTGGCGGGCGCGGCGGAGGAGACCGGCGCCGCGGCGACCCAGGTACTCGTCTCGGCTTCCGAGCTGTCGCGGCAATCCGAGCACCTCTCGGCGGAGGTGGCGCGCTTCCTCGATACCGTGCGGGCGGCCTGACCCGGCCGGGCCGGGAGGACGCCGCCGTCGCTCACCGCGCCGGCGGCGCGAACAGCCCGAGGAAGAGCGGCCGCGCGTAGAGGTCGGCCGCCGTCTCCGGGGTCACCCCCGGCACCCAGGCCGGCAGCTCGGCGGCGGCGTTGACCATGCTCGAGACGAGCTGCGCGGCGATGCCGGCATCGAGCGGGCGCACCGAGCCGTCGGCCATGCCGTCGACGAGGCAGAAGCCGAAGCGCTCGGTCAGGCGGTTCATGGTGCGGCGCGTCTCGGTGCGCAGGGCCTCCGGCAGCGCGCTGAAGGCGGTGACGCGCAGGAGCGGACCGCCGGGGCCGAGCTGGCTGCGCACCAGGGTGGCCGAGGCGGTGCAGATCCGGTCCCAGCCGCTGCCGCCGCCCGCGTCGGCCGCGTCCTGCACCGCCCGGATCTGGGCGAAGCTGCGCGAGAAGCAGTTGGCGACGAGGTCGTCCTTGTTGTCGTTGTGGTGGTAGAACGAGCCCTTGGTGACCTTGAGGAGCCCCGAGATCTTCTCCACCGAGGCGCCGCGATAGCCCTGCTGGTTGATGAGGATCGTGGCGGCGCGCAGGAACGCCTCGGGCGAGACCTCGCTCTCCTCCGGCGGCGCCTGTTCGGGTAGGAGGGCCGGTCGCCACTCCGAGCCCGGGCCCGCGAGGCCGCGGGTGAGGAGATCGGCCATCCGGGCGCCGGCCCTCGCGTAGTCCCGCGGCTCGTAGCGGTGGATCCACAGCCGCGTCGAGTGCATCACCGAGAGCAGCAGGTGGGTGCGGGCGTTCCGGTCCGCCCGGTCGAGGCCGTCGTCGAACCACCCGCGCAGGCGGCGGAACAGGGCGTTGTAGGCGGAGAACACGCTCTCGGCCTGGGGCGCGGGCAGCGCCCGCACGTCGTTGAGCACGGCGATGTCCGGCTCCTCGCCCGCCGCCGTCGCGGCCCGGTGGGCGACCACGAGGTCGAGGAGGCGGGCGAGCCGCGCCGGTCCGTCGGGCGCCGCCTCGGCCCGGGCCACCAGCCCGTCGAGCACCCCGATCGTGTGCAGGAAGCAGGCCGCCGCCAGGTCCTCCTTGCGGCGGTAATAGTAGGTCACGCTGTTCGTCATCAGCCCGACGCTGCGGGCGACGTCGGCGAGCGTCGTGCCCTTCACCCCGGCCTCGTTGATCAGGGCGGCGGCGGCGTGGAGGATCGCGTCGCGCTTCTGGGCGTAGCGCCGGGTCTGGCGCGGCGCCGCCTCGGGGGCGGGCACGGTCTCGGGATCGAGGCTGCGGGGCATGGGGGGATTGAGCACTGTCGCGGGCCCCCTGACAAGGAGGATCGCGACGAGGCGGTGTCACGGCTCGACGCCGTAATGCTCCCGGTACCAGGCGACGAAGGCCGGGATGCCGGCCTCGATCGGCGTCGCCGGCACGTAGCCGACGAGGTCGCGCAGGAGGTTGGTGCTCGCTTCCGTGCGCTCGACGTCGCCGGGCGGCAGGTCGCGCAAGTGGCGCACCGCCTTCCGGCCGAGGGACGCCTCCAGGGCGTCGAGCATCGCCGCGACGCTCACCGGCCGCCCGCCGCCGATATTGACCATCCGGTAGGGCGCGACCGGGCTCAGGGTGTCGGCCGCCGAGACCGGCTCGGCGCCGGCCGGGGGAGGGGGGGCGTCGATCAGCCGGGCGATGCTCTCGACGAGGTCGTCGATGTAGGTGAAGTCCCGCACGGCCCGGCCGTGGTCGTAGACGTCGATCGGCTCGCCGGCCAGGATCTTCCGGGTGAACAGGAACAGCGCCATGTCGGGCCGGCCCCACGGCCCGTAGACGGTGAAGAACCGGAACGCCGTCGTGGGGATCTTCCAGAGATGGGCGTAGGAATGCGCCATCGCCTCGCCGGCGATCTTCGAGGCGGCGTAGATGGTGAGCGGCCACACCGCCCGGTCGGTCTCGCGGAACGGTACGCTCCGGTTGCCGCCATAGGCCGAGGAGGTCGAGGCGAAGACGAGGTGGCGCACCGGATGGGCCCGGCAGCCCTCCAGCACCTGGAAGGTCCCCACCACGTTGCCCGAGACGTAGGCCTCCGGGTGCTCCAGGCTGTAGCGCACCCCGGCCTGGGCGGCGAGGTGCACCACCACGTCGGGCCGGGCCTCGGCCATCACGGCCGTGAAGGCCCCGGGCTCCTCCAGCAGGAATTCGTGCGACGAGAAGCCCGGCAGGGCCGCGAGCCGCGCCAGCCGCGCCCGCTTGAGGGCGACGTCGTAGTAGTCGGTCAGCCCGTCGATCCCCACGACCTCGTGGCCGGCCCGGAGCAGCCGGTGTGCGAGGTGGAAGCCGATGAAGCCGGCCGTGCCTGTCACGAGGAAGCGCATGGCGGGTCCCTGGCGCGGGCCGGGAAAGCGCCCGCCCGGGGCGGTTACACCGGCGGGGGGCGGGTTGCCAGCCTCCGAGACGCGGGACCCGATGGAAGCTGGGTCTTGCCGCTGCGTCAGGAGGCGTGCGACACGGGTTTTCGAGCAGCAAGGGGCGGATTCTCGCGAACCCGCCCCCGCCGTTCGAAACGTCATGTCCCGTCCCGGGGGGGTGTGTGCCGATCGCACAGTGACCGTTTCCCCAGGCGCACGTTTTCTATCTAGTTCAAGGTTGGGCCGCATGCAAGACGACCTGTGGAGAGATGGTCGGCTGCAGCGCCAATTCGCGGCGTCCTTGAGCCAGCCGCGCTTCAACCGTTACTTGATAGAATCAGGCGGGGATGAGTTTGGGGCGCTGAAACTTTATAGTTGGAATTCTCGGCTTTCAAAAGAGTTATATATCTATCTGCAAGCTTGGGAAATCTGCCTGCGGAATCGGCTGAGTGAATTCCTGATCTGCCGGTACGGTCGGGCCTGGCCCTACGATGTCGGCGGCCTGAGGCGGCAGCTGACCAGGACCGACGAGGACCGCCTGTCGCAAGCGAGGGAGCGACAGGAGAGAAAACGCCGCGTGGTCCCGGCTCCTCTGCCGGCCATCGTCTCCGATCTCTCAGCCGGCTTTTGGGTTTCGCAGCTCTCGAAAAGCTATGAGATCGCACATGTCTGGCGTAAAAACATGCCGAAGATCCTGCCGCACGAGCCCAGCCTCGACCGGCCGACAGCTTGGTCGATCTGCAACGAGATGCTGACTTTACGCAATCGAATCGCTCATCACGAGCCGATCTTCCATCTCCCGCTCGACAAAGGTTACGACGATCTTCAGCGTATCGTCGCCGCCCTGTGTCCGGGCACCCGCGCGTTCGCCGAGGCGCATAGCGGTTTCGGACCGGTGTGGCAGGCAGGCCCGTGAGGACCCGCGGCACCCTCAGAACACCTGCCGCAGGCCCCAGTACAGGACCCCCGCGAGCGTGATCGCCGCCGGCAGGGTCAGGATCCAGGCGAGCGCCAGGTTGCGCACCGTCGCCATCTGCAGGCCGGTGCCGTTGGCCCACATCGTGCCGGCGACGCCGCTCGACAGGATGTGGGTGGTCGAGACCGGCAGGCCGTAGGCCTCGGCGAGCCCGATCGTGCCGGCGGCGACCGCCTCGGCGGACGCGCCTTGCGCGTAGGTCAGGTGCTGCTTGCCGATGCGCTCGCCGACCGTGACGACGATCCGCTTCCAGCCGACCATGGTGCCGAGGCCGAGCGCCAGGGCGACCACGACCTTGACCCAGGTCGGGATGTAGCGCGTGCCGTCGTCGAGGGTGTGCCGGTAGTCGCCGAGGGTCTTCTTCTCGGCGTCGCCGAAGGGCGAATTGTCGCCGGTGAGCAGGCGCACCGCGTCGCCCGCGAGATACATGTCGGCGCGCAGGTTCGGCGTCGCCTCCGCCGGCACGTGCCGGATGGCGCCGTAGCTCTGCACCTGCGCGGCGATGTCGTCGGAGAGCCCGGCGAGCGCGGCGTAGGCCTCGGGCGTCGCGAGGGCCTTCGCGGGCGACTCCGCCTTCAGGGCCTCGCCGACCTTGGCGCGGGCGCCCGCGGCCTCCGGCACCGGCGCCGATCCGGCATGGTCGCGAAACACCCGGCTCGCGCCTTGCGAGCCCTGCACGAAGGCGGGCGTGCTCGAATCCGGCATGGTGCGGTTGAGCGCGTAGGCGGTCGGGGCGGCGCCGATCAGGATCAGCATGATCAGCCCCATGCCCTTCTGGCCGTCGTTGCCGCCATGCGCGAAGGACACGCCGGTGCAGGTCAGGATCAGGAGGCCGCGGATCCAGGGCGGGGGCGGCGCCTCGCCCTCCGGCGCGCGGTAGAGTTCGGGCCGGCGCACCAGGCGCTTGAGCACGAGGAGCAGGCCCGCGGCGCAGACGAAGCCGACGAGGGGGCTGAACAGCAGCGATTCGAGCACGCTCAGGGCTTGGCCCCAGGCGACGCCCGAGGCGGCGTGGTGGGGCGCCATGAGCTGGTTGGCGAGCCCGACGCCGATCACCGAGCCGATCAGCGCGTGCGACGAGGAGTTCGGCAGGCCGAGCGCCCAGGTGCCGAGGTTCCACACGATGGCGGCGAGCAGGAGGGCGAAGATCATCGCGTAGCCGGCCCCCGAGCCGACCTGGAGGATCAGCTCGACCGGCAGCAGCGTCACGACGCTGTAGGCCACCGCCCCGGTCGAGGCCATGACGCCGAGGAAGTTGAAGGCACCCGACCAGATCACCGCGACGAGGGGCGGCATCGAGTGGGTGTAGATCACGGTCGCGACCGCGTTGGCGGTGTCGTGGAAGCCGTTCACGAACTCGAAGGCCAGCGCGATCACCAGGGCGAGGCCGAGCAGCGCGAAGGCGCCAATGGCGAGCGGCGGCTGGCCGGCCCGGTGCATGTCGGCGACGAGGTTGTAGCCGCCATAGGCGAGGCCGGCGGCCAGCACCGCCACGAACCCCATCGTCGCCGCGGGGTGGAGGGCGTGGTCGAGCCGGGGGCGGCCGTGACCATGCGCCGCGCCGGGGCGGTCGGGAGCGAGAGCGGCATCGGTCATCGGGAACTCGCTGTAGCGGCGCCCCGCAAGGATAGGGCGGCCGGATGGCAAGTCGATGACGGCGCCGGATTCGGCGGGAGGCCGCGGGGAGCCCGCCGGCACTCGAAAACCCGGTGTAAATGCTTAAGGGGCTTGCGTTCTGCGTGACGCAACCCCAAATTCACACGATCACCGCTGCCCTAGCGACGCGCGTGCGCGCCGCCGGGGCGTGGATCCCTTGACGACGTATCCGGCGACGGATCCGCCCGCAACGAACCGGCCCGGCGCCCTTCTGGTCGAGGGTGGCGGATGGCCAGCGAGTCAGTACCCGATGAACCAGCTCGTGCGCATGTCGCATATCGTGACCGCAGACGCCGTCGAGGAGCCCTCCCCGAGTCTCCGGGTTCCTTTCGCCCAATCGGGCGCCTTCGTGTGCAAGTTCATCATCGGCGAGCCGAACGACCGTGCGGTCTGCTGCGGCGCGCCGGTGCAGGATGGAAAGAGCTGGTGCGCCTTCCACCGCCGGATCGTGTTCGAACCGACCCGGCCGGGGCGGCTGCGATAGCAGAGGTCGGCCGGGACCGCTACCCCGTCCCGGACCGTTCTTCGGCCCGTTCGACCATTCGGTCGTCCATCGGGCCTCGGGCCGCGCGCCCGTAGATCGGAAACGCCTCCTGCCGGCCCCGCAGGGCCGAGCGGCTGACCTCGTGCCATTCCGCGTCCGGGACCTGCGCCGCGTCGAGGGCGGCCTGCGACGCCAGCGTCGTGACCCCGAAGGTCTTCGTCGCTTGCTCCAGCCGCGCCGCGACGTTGACCGCGTCGCCCAGCACCGTGAATTCGAGCCGGTCGTCGTCGCCGACCACGCCGACGAACACCTCGCCGCAATGCACCCCGATGCCGATCCGCACGGGGTCTCGATCCTGGACCCGGGCCTCGCCCGATCCGGCATTCCACTCCGCCACCAGGGCCTCGAGCCGCCCCGAGAAGGCCAGCGCCTGGGCGGCGGCATCCGCCCGCGCCTCCGGCACGCCGAACACCACCAGGGCCCCGTCGCCCATGAACTTGTCGATCACGCCGCCGGTCTCCCGGGCGGCCTGGGCGACGCAGCGGCGAAAGCCCGTCACCAGGATCGCCACCGTCTCGGGATCGGCCCGCTCGGCGATCGTCGTCGAGCCGCGCATGTCGACGAAGGCGATCCCCGCGTGGCGCCGCTCCCCGAGCCGCAGGCCGCCGCCCTGCTCCATGCTGCCGCCGCGCTCGAGCAGCGGCGCCAGCTCCGCCGGCAGGAAGCGCGACAGGGCCGCCCGCCGCCCGGCCTCGCGCAGGGCCAGGATCGCCAGCAGCGCCATGACGCCGACCGACACGACGCTGCCGATCCCCACCATCGTCTCGATCCGGTGGGCGTGCTGCTGGTAGCCCAGCAGCAGCGCGTCCTCCCGGGCGCGCATCGCCTCGATGATCCGGCGGATCTCGTCCATCTCCGCCTTGCCCTCGCCGGCCCGCACCAGGGCGAGCGCGCGATCGCGGTCGCCGGCCTTGTCGAGGGCGATGGTCCGGTCGAGCTCGGCGAACTTGCGGGCGATGGCGGGGCGCAGGGCGGCGATCCGGGCCTCCTGGGTCGAGGAGGAGCGCAGCTCCGCCTCCAGCTGCGGCAGCTCGGCGGCGATGCGCGCCTGGCCTTCGGTGTAGGGCACCAGGAAGGCCGGATCGCCGGTCAGCAGGTAGCCGCGCTGCCCGGTCTCGCTGTCGAGGAGGTCGGCCAGCACCTGCATCAGGATCCGGTCGATCGAGAGCGTGTGGGTGATGCGGTGCTGCACGCTGCTCTGCCAGGCGAGCAGCAGGCCGTTGGCGGATCCCACCAGCAGCAGCAGGGCCGCCCCGACGGAGGTGAGCCCCGCCCGGCTGCGGACGCGCCCGAGTTGGCGGCCGAGCGCCCGGCGGGCCGGGGGACTGTGCGTCGGGTCTGGCGTCATCGGCGGTCGAATCGTCCGGCGCCGGGCGCGGGACGGGCCCTCGGCTTCCGGCGATATGGGACGCGTCCCGCCGCCCGCAATCGACCGGCCGGCCTACTTCCCCTGACGTCGGTGCCGCTCCGACGAGTTCCGGTTCGAGACCGAGCCGCGGGATCCCCCGGAGGGGACGATCCCACGCCTCACGCCTGCCCCGCTGCCCGGCGCCGGGCCGGCGCGTCGCCCTCCTGCCCGTCCTCTCGCCGCTCCTCCGGCCGTGCCGCGCCCGGCTCGCCCAAGGGCGCCACGATGGTGCAGACCACGCCCTCGCGCGGGAAGCTCAGGCTCACCGTGCCGTCGAGCTCGCGGGCGAGGCTGCGCTCGATCAGGCGGGAGCCGAAGCCGGTGCGGGTCGGGGGCACGACCGGCGGGCCGCCGCGCTCCTGCCAGCGCAGGCTGAGCCGCCCCTCGGCGACCGTCCACGACAGCGCGACCTGTCCGGCCGGTACCGAGAGGGCGCCGTACTTGACCGCGTTGGTGGCGAGCTCGTGCAGCGCCATCGCGATCGACAGGGCGATGCGGGGCGGCAGCCGCACGGCGGGACCGCCGACGGCGAAGCGCGGCTGCGGTCCCGGACCGTCGAGGGGAGCGAGGGCGTCCTTCACCACATCGGCGAGTTCCGCCCCCTCCCAGCTCTCGCGGGTCAGCACGTCGTGGACGCGGGCGAGCGCGATCAGCCGCGCCTCGAAGGCCGCCTTCGCGGCGTCGATCGTGGCGGCGCCGACCGCCGGGCCGTCGAGGCCGCGCAGGCTCTGCATCGCGATCGACTGCACGGTGGCGAGCGTGTTCTTCACCCGGTGGTTCAGCTCGTGCACCAGCAGCCGCAGGTGCTCCTCGGCCCGCTTGCGCTCGGTCACCTCCTGGTGGATGCCGATCACCCGGCGCGCCCGGCCGCCGGGCTCGCGCTGGACGATCGCCTGGGCGCTGACCCAGCGCAGATGGTTCTCGTCCGGCCGGATCCGGAACTCGGCGCGGTACTCGGCCTCGCCCGCGAGCAGCGCGACGAGCGCCGCCTCGATCCGCGCCCGGTCCTCCGGGTGCACGGTGCGGGTCCAGGCCTCGTGCGAGAGCGGCGCCTGCCCGAAGATCTCGGCCGAGCGGGCCGAGAGGCGGTGCTGCCCGGTGGCGAGGTCGATCTCCCAGGTGCCGAGCCGGCCGGCGGCCAGCGCCAGCCGCAGGCGCTCCTCGCCCTCGCGGAGCGCCGCCTCGGCGACCTTGGCCTCGGTGATGTCGACGTTGCAGCCGGTATAGCCGAGGAAGCGGCCGCGATCGTCGAGGCGGGCGACGCCCTCGCACAGGATCCAGCGCGTCGCCCCGTGCTTGTCGATGACCCGGGTGGTGCAGCGGAACGGCTCGCGCGCCGCGAAGGCGCTCGCGAAGGCGGCCTCGAAGCCGGCGAGGTCGTCGGGATGGAGAAGCTCGCGCCAGCGGCCCTCCCGCAGCGTCTCGGTCGAGCGGCCGAACAGGTACCCGTAATGCAGGTTGACGAAGGCGATCTCGCCCTCGGCATCGGTCATCCAGATCAGGGCCGGGGCGGAATCGGCCATGTGGCGAAAGCGCGCCTCGCTCTCGCGCAGGGCGACGAGGCCCCGGCTCTGCTCGTCGAGCGCCCGGTCGCGTTCGGCGATGCGCCGCCGCAGGCTCTGGGAGGCGTCGGCCAGCGCGTCGGCGAGCTGGCGGATCTCGCGGATCGGCGTCGAGACCCGCGGCACCGGCTGGCCGACGGCGAGCGCCCCCCCTGCCGCCGCGAGCTGGCGCAGGGGCTCGGCCACCCGCGCCCAGAGCCGCACCGCCAGGACCGACGACACCGCGAGCGCCAGGAGCCCGAACCCCCCGAAGGCCAGGATCCAGTGGCGCAAGGGCGCCTCGACCCGCTGCTTGGGGATGCTGGCGCCCACGGTCCAGCCCGCCGCCTTCGCGGCGGTCTCGACGTAGAGCACCGGGCGCCGGCGCCGGTCGACGCCCTCCCAGATGTCGGCCGCGGCGGTCGCGGTGCCGCGCAAGGACGCCTGCATCGGCTGGCCGGCGAGCGTCGCGTGGTCCTCCGAGCGGGCGAGCAGGATGCCGTCGCGGTCGACGATCCCGGTGGTCCAGCCCGGCGCGAGGTCGTGGATCAGGATCTGGTGCAGCCGCTCCACCGGCACCGTGACGCTGAGCACGTAGGCCGGCGCTCCGTCGACCATCACCGGCACCGCCACGTCGTAGGTCGGCGGCCGGCCGGGGGTGCCCGCCCGGGCGCCGCCGATCACCGGGCGCCGGGTCGCCAGCACCGCGGCATCCTCGGGATGCGGGTCCTGCGGCAGCGGCGCGCCGGGGGGCAGGGCGGTGTTGACGAGCTGCGTCCCGTCCGGGCGGCGCAGCGAGAGCTCAAGGCCCGTCGTCTCCCGCACGGCCCGGGCCTGGACGTCGAACCCGCCGAGATTGCCCGGCCCGAGCCCCGCCTGGCGCAGCCGCGGCGAGGTCGCGAGGGTCTGCAGCACCGAGACCAGGCCGGCCATGTCGCGGTCGATGCTGAGCGCGATGCCGCGCACGCTCTCGCGAGCGTCCTGCTCGAAGCGGATCCGCTCCAGGGCGGCGTAGCGGCCCAGCAGCACGGCGGTGAACAGCAGGCCCGGCCCGATCAGCGCGATCGCCAGGGCGACGAGGTAGACCTGCGTCGAGAGCCCGTCCCGCCGCAGGGCGTTGAGCCGGCGGCGGATCATGGCTTGCATCCTGCGGCGCGCGGGGCGCGCGGTCGGGTCAAGGCGTCAGGCCCTGTCGAGGTGGCCGAGGTCGCGGCCGGGCTCGATCCGGTCGCGCACCCGCTGCTTGAGGGTCTTGATGTCGGGAAATCCGCCGTCGCGCTTGCGCTCCCAGACCAGGGCTCCGTCGCAGGTGATCGCGAAGGCGCCGCCGGTCCCGGGGATCAGCGCCACCTCGCCGAGAGCGTCGCGGAAGGTCGAGAGCAGCTCCTGCGCCATCCAGCCGGCCCGCAGCAGCCAGTTGCACTGGGTGCAGTAGGTGATCGCGATGCGGGGTTTCTCGGCGTCCGGACGGGGGGCGGTGTCGCTCATCGTGAACGGACTCCGCCTCCGATCCCCCCGCTTGTCAACCGTATTGGCTCCAGGAAGCCCGGTCTCCGCCCGTGCTCACGCGAGCTGGCGCAGCACGGCGAGGCTCACGGCGACGCCAGCGATGCCGGCCAGGACCGACACCGCGACGTAGGCGAGCGCCGCCCCGTGGGCGCCGCGCTCCCACAGCAGGAAGGCCTCGAGCGAGAAGGTCGAGAAGGTGGTGAAGCCGCCGAGGATCCCGGTGGTCAGGAACAGCCGCAGGGCCTGCGGGCCCCCGCCCCGCGCCGCGAACCAGCCGGTGAGCACCCCCATCATCACCGAGCCCGCGATGTTGATCAGCATCGTGCCGAACGGGAAGCTGCTGCCGGCCCGCGCCGCCCACAGGTTGACGCCGTGGCGCAGCGCCCCGCCGAGGCCGGCCCCGAGGAAGACCACCAGATAGCTCACCGTACGCCGTCTCCGTTCACCCCCGCGGCTTCTGGCACGCGCCGTCGGGCGGGACGACGACGCCGCGTGCAACCGTGGCCCGCGCGCCGCACCGGGATCCATCCGGTGCAGGCACATCGCGCTCCGTCAGGGGTGCGGCACTCCCTGCATCGTCGAGTGGCCGTCCCATCCCGGCCGCGCGGCCGGCGGCCCTTCGTCTCAACCTCCGAACCGCTCCCGCCACGCGCCTTGCGCTCCCGCCACCGGCAGGGCGCTCGCGTGGTACACCCCGAGGGCGACCGCCCGCGCCAGAACCCGCGCCGCGGCATCACCCAGCCGTGCCAGATCCCCGACCGGGTCGGCGAGGGGCACGGCGCCGGTGGCGGCGGCGAAGACGAGGTCGCCGTCGAGGGGCGTGTGGGCCGGCACGATCGCCCGGGCGAGGCCGTCCTGCGCGGTCACGGCGAGGCGGCGGGCCTCGGCCTTGGTCAGCCGGGCATCCGTCGCGACCACGGCGATCGTGGTGTTGGCGCCCGGCATCGGCTTTCGCGGCCAGGCGAAGGCGTCGGGCGGGATCGTCGGCGCGGGGCCGAGGCCCCCGAACTCGGCGCCCTCCTCGAACGGGCCGGCCCAGAAATGCGGTCCGTCCCCGACCGTGACCCGCCCGAGCGCGTTCACCGCCACGAGCGCGGCGACGCGGGCGCCGGTGCCCTCGACCGCCGCGGAGGCGCTGCCCAGCCCGCCCTTGAGGTTGGCGGTCCGCGCCCCGAGCCCGGCCCCGACCGAGCCCATCGCCACCGGATCGGCGGCGGCGGCGGCGGCCGCGGCGTAGCCGAGGTCGCGGTAGGGGGAGAAGCGGCCCCATGCCTTGTCGCCGCCGTTGAGGAGGTCGAACAGGATCGCCGCCGGCACGATCGGCACCCGCGCCGGGCCGACCGCGAAGCCGCGGCCGGTCTCGGCGAGCCAGGCGACGACGCCGGAGGCGGCATCCAGCCCGAAGACCGAGCCGCCGGAGAGCACCAGGGCATCGACGCCCGCCACCGTGCGCTCGGGGTCGAGGAGGTCGGTCTCCCGGGTGCCCGGCCCGCCGCCGCGGATGTCGACCGCGGCGACCGTGGGGGAATCGAAGACGATCGCGGTGACGCCGGAGAGCGCGCGGGCATCCGCGGCGTGGCCGACGCGGATGCCCGCGATGTCCGTGAGGCTGCCGCTCACCGCGGCTCGGCCCGGCGCACCAGGTCGGCGACCGCGGCTTCCTCGGCCGCCGAGAGCGCCCGGGGCGGGGTCGGCTTGCGGCGGCGGGCGGCGCCCCAGAGGGCGAGGCCGCCGAGGCCGACCACCATCACCGGCGTCAGCCAGAGCAGGGCGGTGTGCCAGGCGAGCACCGGGCGCAGCAGCACGAACTCGCCGTAGCGCTGCACCACGTAATCGACCACCGCGCCGTCGCTGTCGCCCTGGCGCAGGCGCTCGCGCACGATCAGCCGCAGGTCGCGGGCGAGCGGCGCGTCGGAATCGTCGATCGACTGGTTCTGGCAGACGAGGCAGCGCAGGCCGGACGAGATCGACCGGGCCCGCGATTCCAGGCCCGGATCCTTCATCACCTCCTCGGGCTGCACCGCGCCGGCGGCGACCGGCAGGAGCAGCGCCAGGGCGAGAAGGGCGGAGCGCAGGGGGAGGCGGACGGCGCGCATCGGGGCTCCTGATTCTCCTACTCGGCCGGAACCGAGTGGGGCGGCACCGGGCCGGCGGCGTCGCGGACGGCCGGCTTCAGCGCCGGGGCGCCGACGCGGAAGCGCCGGTCGGTGAGGGAGAGGCCGCCGCCGAGCGCCATCACCACGGCGCCGAGCCAGATCATCAGCACCAGCGGCTTGTAGTACAGGCGGATGCCGACGCGGCCGTCGGCCCCGGTCTCGCCGACGCTGGCATAGACCTGGCTCACGCCGACGGTGAGGAGGCCCGCCTCGCTCACCGACATGTTGCGCGAGGCGTAGAAGCGCTTGCCGGGCTCCAGCACGCCGACCGGCGCGCCGCCCTCGCGGATGGTCAGGTGGGCGACGGTCTCGGTGTAGTTCGGCCCGGTCCGGGGCAGCACGCCCTCGAGCACCGCGACGTAGGGGCCGGCGCGCAGCTCGCCCCCGCGCTGCACGGTGGCGAGCGATTCGACGCTCCAGGCCTGGGCCGCGATCCCGATCACCGTGACGCCGACGCCGGCATGGGCCAGCGCCGTGCCCCAGGCCGAGCGCGGCAGGCCGGCGGCCCGGCGCAGCGACAGGCCGACCGTCTTGCCCCGCGCCCGGGTGACGATCTCGAGGGCGGCGCCGACGATCAGGTAGGCGCCGAGCCCGATGCCGAGCGGCGCCCCCACCGGGCCGCCCCAGGTGACGGCGATCGCCGCGAGCGTGACGGCGAGCGCGAGCCCGAAGCCGACGAACAGCCGCTGGCTCGCGGCCGCGAGGTCGCCGCGCTTCCACGCGAGCGTCTGGCCGAACGGCACCACGAGGAGCAGCGGCACCGCGAGCGGCACGAAGGTCAGGTTGAAGAACGGCGCCCCGACCGAGATCTTCTCGCCCGTCAGCGATTCCAGCGCCAGGGGATAGAGCGTGCCGACCAGCACCGTGGCGCAGGCCGCCGACAGGAACAGGTTGTTCATCACGAGCGCGCCCTCGCGCGAGATCGGCGCGAACAGGCCGCCCTGGCGCAAGGTCGGCGCGCGCCAGGCGTAGAGCGCCAGCGAGCCGCCGATGAAGACGACCAGGATCCCGAGGATGAAGGTGCCGCGGGTGGGATCGGTGGCGAAGGTATGGACCGAGGTGAGGACGCCCGAGCGCACCAGGAAGGTGCCGAGCAGCGACAGCGAGAAGGTCAGGATGGCGAGCAGCACCGTCCAGACCTTGAGCGCATCGCGCTTCTCCATCACGACGGTGGAGTGGACGAGCGCCGTGCCGGCGAGCCAGGGCATCAGCGAGGCGTTCTCGACCGGGTCCCAGAACCACCAGCCGCCCCAGCCGAGCTCGTAGTACGCCCAGTACGACCCCATGGCGATGCCGACGGTGAGGAAGCACCAGGCCGCGAGCGTCCAGGGCCGCACGGCGCGGGCCCAGGCGGCGTCGATCCGGCCCTCGATCAGGGCCGCGATGGCGAAGGCGAAGGTGATCGAGAACCCGACATAGCCGAGATAGAGCAGCGGCGGATGGATCGCGAGGCCGGGATCCTGGAGCAGCGGGTTGAGGTCGCGGCCCTCGACCGGGGCCGGGTTGAGCCGGGCGAACGGGTTCGAGGTGACGAGGATGAAGAGCAGGAACACCGCGGTGATCGCGGCCTGGACGCCCAGCGTGTTGGCCCGCAGGGTCGGCGGCACCGCGTTGCGGGCGAGCGCCACCACGGCGCCGAACAGCGCCAGGATCAGCACCCAGAGCAGCATCGAGCCCTCGTGGTTCCCCCAGACGCCGGAGATCTTGTAGATCAGCGGCTTCATCGAGTGCGAGTTCTCGACGACGTTCTGGACCGAGAAGTCCGAGGTCACGTGGGCGTAGGTCAGGGCCGCGAACGCGAAGGCGATGCACGCGAAGGTGGCGAGCGCCGCCGGCACGCTCACGCTGCGCAGGACCGGGTCGCCCGTGCGGCTCGCCCAGACCGGCATCACCATCTGCGTCAGCGACAGGGCGAGCGCCAGGGCGAGGGCGTAGTGACCAACCTCGATCAGCACCGGGGCGACCTTTCGGTAAGCGTTTTATCCATCGGGACGGGAGATCGGTCGACGGCTCTCCCGGTCCGGCGTCCTGCCATGGCGGAGCGCGGGCGTCACCTTAGTCCGCTTCCGGCGTCGAGCCGCCAAGACCTTCCGCCGCAGACCTTCCGCCGCAGACCTTCCGCCGCGGACGTCGTGCCGCAGACCTGCCGCCGCATGCGGCGGTCTTACTGGGTGGCGGTGCGCGAGACCGGGCCGGATTGCCCCTTCGCCGCCGCGGCGCCGCCCTCCTGCCAGCGCCCCTGCGCCTTGAGGGCGTCGGCGACCTCGCGCGGCATGTAGGTCTCGTCGTGCTTGGCGAGCACGGTGTCGGCCCGGAAGGACCCGTCGGCCTGCAGCACGCCCTCGGTCACCACGCCCTGGCCCTCGCGGAACAGGTCGGGCAGCAGGCCGCGGTAGCGCACCGCCACCGTCGAGCCAGTATCGGTGACGGCGAACTCCACGTGCCCGTCGGCCTCGCGCTTGAGCGAGCCGGCCTCGACCAGCCCGCCGAGGCGGAAGCGGGTGCCGGGCGCGACCTTCTGGCTCGCCACCTCGGTGGGGGAGCGGAAGAACACGATGGTGTCGCGCATCGCCGTGAGGACGAGGCCGAGGGCCGCCGCCAGCACGGCGCCGCAGACGAGGATGAGGACGGAACGGCGGCGCCGGCGCGTCATGGTCGGGGCCTCAACGCCGGCGGAGGGGGAGGGGGGCGGCGAGGGTCATGCGGGGCGTCTCCCGGGGGGCCGGCGTGGGGCGGCCGGCTCTGTCGGTGTGTTGTGCACCGGCCGGGCTCGCGTGGCGAGGCGGGAAAAAGGCGGGGTCCGCCGGCGGGATGATTGTCGGACGCGCGTCCTCGAAGGGCTCGCGCCTGAACCCTCCCCCTTCTGCGGGGGAGGGAGGGTTCAAGCGCCCTGCCGTCGCGCCGATCACGGCGCCGCCTTCCCGGTGCCCAATCCCATCTCCCGCGCCGTCTCCTCCACCGGGGCGAGCTTGCCCGGATCGGTCCCGAGCGCCGCGCGCGCCTGGGCCAGGGTCGCTTCCGCCTTCGGCCGGTCGCCCAGCACCCCGTAGGAGCGCACCAGCCGGGCCCATTCCTCCGGCGAGCCGCCCTTCTCGGCTAGTCGCTGGGCCAGCCCCTCGACCATGCCGCGGATCATCCCGCGCTGCTCCTCGCTCATGCCGGGATTCGCGGCAGGCGCCGACCCGGCGGCCGCCGGGGCGGTGCCGTCGAGGCGGGCGAGGCTCTCGCGCACCAGCGGCAGCCAGGGCGCCTCGGGCGGCGCGCCCGCTTCCATCGCCGCGTAGCGGCTGCGGGCCCGGGCCCGGTCGCCGTCCTGCTCGGCGGCGCGGGCGAGGTAGAATTGCGGCTTGACCGCCTTGGGATCCTGGCGGAGCGCCCGCTCGAAGGCGTCGCGGGCCTTCGAGGAGACGACGCCGTCGCCCGCCGCCACCAGGGCCTCGCCGTAATCGGCGAGCCGGCTCGCGTCGTCGCCGAGGATCCGGAGCGAATTCTCGTAGGCCTTGATCGCGTCCTCGACGCGCCCGACGCGGAGATAGACCGGGGCCAGCACCGCCCAGCCGCGGCCGTCCTCCGGCGCCTTGGCGAGGTGGGCCTCGATCTGCGCCACCGCCGCCGCGAGGTCGTTGCCGGCCGACCTGGCATGGGCCAGGCGCTCGGCCTGGGGCTGGGCGGGCAGGTCGGGCGAGCCGTACAGGCCGTAGACGAGGAGCGCGACGAGCGGCACCGTCGAGAGGGCGAAGGCCGAGGCCGCGCGGCGCCGGCGCAGGGCCGGCTCGCCGACCGCGCCCGGGCTCCGGCCGGGATCGCGGCTCGCCCGCAAGAGGCGGCGCGCGGCCTCGGCCCGGGCGGCCTCCGCCTCGGGTGCCGCCAGCAGCCCGCGGGCGGCGTCGCGGTCGATCTCGCGCAACTGGTCGCGGTAGAAGCCGGTCTCGGTGGCGATCCGCGCCTCGCCCTCCGGCAGGGCCGCGAAGGCGGGGCGGCGCGACATCGGCCAGAGCAGGGCGAGCACCGCCAGGCCGGTCATGAGCGCGAAGATGAACCAGATCGCCGTCATGCCACTTCTGTATCCCCCGGCCCCGGGAGACACGATTCTCGGCCGTGGCGACACGGTGTCACGTACGGGCAATCCCCGAAGGGATCGCCCCCGCCCTCAGCGCGGCGCCACCGGCCAGAACAGGCTGATGAGCAGCGTGCCGACGACGATCACCATGATGGAGAGCGGCAGGCCGAGGCGGGCGTAGTCGCCGAAGCGGTAGCCGCCCGGGCCCATCACCAGGGTGTTGCACTGGTGGCCGATCGGGGTGAGGAAGTCGCAGGCCGCGCCGACCGACACCGCCATCAGGAACGGGTCGGGGTTGAGCCCGAGCTTCTGGGCGAGGCTCGCGCCGATCGGCCCCATCACCAGCACCGTCGCGGCGTTGTTGAGGAACGGCGTCACCGCCATGGCGGCGATCAGCAGGAGCCCGATCGACAGCATCGGCGGCACCGAGTGCATCGCGTTCGAGAGCGCGCCGGCGATCAGGTCGGTGCCGCCGGTGGCCCGCACCGCGTCGCTCACCGGGATCAGGGCGCCGAGCAGCACGATCACCGGCCACTCGATGGTCTCGTAGGCCTCGTGCATGGTCATCACGCGCAGGCACAGGAGCAGCACCGCGGCGCCGAAGAACGCCATCGCCACCGGCACGAGGTGGAGGGCGACCAGCGCCATCGCGCCGGCCAGAACCACGATCGGGATGTAGCTGCGGCGGCTGTGGCCGAGCGCCAGCTTGCGCTCGGCGAGGGGCAGGAGGCCGAACTCGGAGAGCATGTCGGCCAGGCGCTCGGGCGGGGCGCGCAGGACCACCACGTCGCCGGCGCGCAGGCGCACGCTGCCGATGCGCCGAGTGATCGCCGCGCCCGAACGGCTCACCGCGAGGAGCGCGGTGCCGTGGCGGGCCGCGAGGTCGGCGCCCGCGGCGGTGGTGCCGACGAGCGCCGAGCCGTCCGGGATCACCGCCTCGATCACCGCGACCTCCTCCCCGGCGGCCTGCGCGCCGACGAGGACGAGCTTGGCCCGCGCCACCAGGCGCTCGAGATCCTCCGGCTCGCCGTCGAGGAGCAGGACGTCGCCGGCGGAAAGCCGCCAGTCCGGCCCCGGCACGAAGCGGCGGAAGCGCTCGCGGATCACGGTCGCCACCGTCACGTCGCCGTCGCCGAGCGCCTCCAGCTCGCCCACGGTGGCGCCGACGAGGGGCGACTCCGCCGGCAGGCAGGCCTCGGTGGTGTAGGCCTCGATCCGGAACGAGGCGGCGAGCGAGCCTCCCGGGCGCCGGTCCCTGGGCAGCAGCCGGTAGCCGACCGACAGGAAGGCGAGGCCCGCGACCGCGAGGCCGAGGCCGACGGGGGTGAAGTCGAACATCCCGAACGGCTCGCCGACGACGTCGGCCCGCACCTTCGCGACGATGATGTTGTTCGACGAGCCGACCAGCGTGACGAGGCCGCCGATCAGCGAGGCGAAGGACATCGGCATCAGGAGCAGCGAGGCCGAGGTGCCGGTCTTGCGCCCGAGCTGCAACGCCACCGGCATGAAGATCGCGAGGGCGCCGATGTTCTTGGTGACGATCGACAGACCCATCACCGCGCCGGCCAGCGCCGGCACCTGCTGCCGGGGTTTTCGCAGATAGGGCAGGAGCGGGCGCATCGCGCTCTCGACGACGCCGGAGCGGGACACGGCCGCGGAAATCACCAGCGCGCTCGCCACGATGATCACCACGTCGTCGGCGAAGCCGTCGAACGCCTTCGACGCCGGCACCAGCCCGAGCGCCACGGCGGCGACGAGGGAGAGAAGGGCCACGAGATCGTAGGGCAGCCGGCCCCAGATGAAGAGCAGAACGGTGACCCCGATGAGGCCGAAGGCGAGGCCCTGGTCGAGGGTCATGCGCGGGGGCTCCGGCAAAGGCTCCGGCTAAGGCTCCGGACGGACGGTTGAGGGCGTGTCATGCCGGGGCGGTGATCCTGATGCGGGGTGCAGGGCCTCCTTAGATTGGGTGGAGCGCGGCGGCGCCCAGGGCGGGATCGCTCGAGAGTTCGCCGAGCGGCGCCGATCGGCCGCCGATCGTGCCGGGCTGGCTGGCCGGTGCGAGGGTCCGACGGGACGCTCCCCCACCGGCCGCGACATGCGTCGCTCACCCGATGCCTGGACGCGGAATGCGGTCTCGACAGGGGCTGGAACGAGAGCCGGGAAGCCGGTGCCGGTCACACGACATCCGCCTGGTTGCTTCGCCGTGCGGATTTCGGCTCCGCGCAAGCGTGGGCAGCCATCGGCTCCACCGCGCGGGCTCGTGATACCGGCTCCGGACGGCCTCGTCCGGAGCCGGTATCAGGGGTGGCGATGGCCTACCGAATCTCGTGCCACGGTTCCTCTCTCAAGGCCCGCTCGAACACCACCACGCTGTCGTAGAACGAGATGGAGTTCGTCAGGCGACAGAAGTCCGAGACCGGGATTTTCCCTGGCTCCCTGAGCGTCGGCGGTGTTCCGAGGTGCCAGAATGCGGATTGCCGCATCGTCCATTCGTGGAGTGAACGGCAGCGCTCGAACGCGAAATCCATGAAGGATTTCTGGTCCTGGCGATCGGAATATCCCCCACCCCAGAAGGCGGTGTGGGTGTCCTCGACAAGATAGATCCCAGGAACCTTCACATTATGGTAGAGATATTCGAATGTCGTGATTTGCTGATTGGCCGTATGTCCTCCATCGTCGAGAACGATATCGATCGGACCCACGCGGTTGACCAGATCTTTCAGGAATTCTGGGTCTGACTGATCGCCAATGACGATTTCGATGTCCGGTTCCTGAAACTGGAGGCATGCCGGATTGATGTCGACGCCGATGATCCGCGCCTTGTTGCCGAAATATTTTCTCCACAACTCCAGTGAGCCGCCCTCGAAAACGCCAATTTCCAAGAATACGATCTCCCTATCTCGATATTCCGAGAAATATTTCTCATAAATATCAAAGTAATGGTGCCACTTATGAACACGGCGGGAGCGAGCGTGTACATTTTGAAAAAGACGGTGGAGATCGTTTGTCACCTGCAGCTCCAGGATGCCCGCTCAACGAGTGCGATGGCACCAGGATCATGAGGCATCAGCGTCAGCGCGTAAACAGCGTCGCTGCCGGCGTGCAACAGGCACGCGGAACCGCCGCATTCCCACTCCCGACCTCTCATCCGCCGGAGCATCTTCCAACGAGGTGGATACCGGATCGTCGCAGAAAATGCGGCACAATCAAAGAATTGGGGCCGCGCCCGGTTGCGGCGCGATCCGGCGCGGCTCAAGAACCATCGCATCCGCCCCCGCCGGTGATCGTCGGGAGGCGGTCGCCAAGCCCCATGGATCGCGAGCGGGGCCGAACTCTCCTTCGCCGAATCTCTGCCGACGCTCCGGCACGTCGTCACGACCCGGGACCGCACCCGGCATCTCGGGGCGGGGATGTCGCGGTCGACCTCGACCGGTTCAGCGTCGACGTGACGGTCCTGTGTCCGATCCGGCGGAGCCCGTCGGGCGGTCGCACGTTGGTGCCCGACCGCAGGACCCGAGACCCGGCCCGAGACTCCGCCAGAGACCCCCCGCATGAGCTTCGCCTTCCTCACCCGCGCCTTCGGGCACGGCGACCCGGTCGAGGAGATCGAGGAGCCGGAGGCCGTCCCGGCCCGGGCCTCGCGCCGCGACCGGCGGGCGGGCCGCGCCGACGCGGTGGTGACCGAGGCGCTGGGCCAGAAGGTGCTGCACGCCTTCCTGCAGAACCGCCACCAGACCCTGGTGCCGCTCACCCTGAACCTGCGGGTGCTGGAGCCAGCCCAGCGCGACCTCGTGATCCAGGCGATGGCGGCGGCCTTCCTGGCGCAGGGGCGCCGCCAGGATCCGGCCCCGGTGCGCGACGCCCTCGCCCGGATCAGCGCCGCCGAGGCCGAGCGCCAGCGCCTCGACAAGGCGCTCGCCGCGCCGCTCGCGCTCGGCGACCTCCTCGACGCGATCCTGGACGCCGACCTCGGCGCCTACGCCTACGTCGCCTCGTTGCTCGCCGTCGACCAGCGCCGCAGGGTCAACCAGCTCTACCTCGCGTATCTGGCCGAGCGTCTGGGCCTGGCCGAGGACGTGGTCTCGAGCCTGCACCGGCGCTACCGGGTCTGAGACTTACGTCCTCCGCCCCGTCCGCGCGGGGCTTCTCTTGCCGCTGGCTGGCCGTTACCCTGGCGGGATCGTCGCGCCGTCGATCCCGATCCTTCTCGAGTTCCATGCCCCGCAGCCGCCCCGGCGCCCAGTCCCGCGACGAGCTGAACCCGGCCGACGGGCTTCCTCCGACCGGGCCGGGGCCCCGCGCCCGGCCGGCGCCGCCCTCCGCCGACGCGCGGCTTCTCGCCATCGCCGCCGACCACCTGCGCCGGCTCGGCCACCGGCAGGTCACCGTGGTCGGGGTCGCGGCCGAGGCGGGCATGACCCACGCCAACGTCTACCGCTACTTCCCGTCGAAGACCGCCCTCGTCGACGCCGTCGCGGGCCGCTGGCTGCGGGAGGTCGAGGCCGAGCTCGGCTCCATCGCGGACGCGCCGGACCCCGCCGACGACAAGCTCGAGCGCCTGCTGCTCGCCCTCGCCTCGATGCAGCGCGAGGTGCTGGCGCGCGATCCCCACCTCTTCGCCGTCCACCGCGACGCCACCGTCGAGTCCCGGCCGATCGCCCGGCGCCACCGCGGCCGCCTGCGCCAGCTCGTCGAGCGGGTGATCGAGGAGGGGATGAATGCCGGCACCTTCTCCCTGCGCGACCGCGAGCGCGGGCTCGCCTTCATCTTCGATACCAGCCACCGTTTCCTGCACCCGGTCTCGATCCAGCTCGACGCCGAGGTGCCCCGCGACCTGATCGAGGCCCGCCTCGGCGCGGTCATCCGGGCGATGCTGCGGATCCTGCGCATCGGAACCCTGTAGTGGCGCTTACAAACTGTCGAAATTGTAACGTTCGCTTGAGCGCCACCGCAATATATTGAAATTCAAGGCCGATTTCGATCGTGTGACGCGCCGTGAGCGGGGCCTCGGCGCTCCCGGCACGCCTCGCGCAGGGCCTTCGGGTTGTCGGCACGGGCTTTTTTCGCCAAAGAGGCACCCGCCGGCGCGGGCTCCTCGCGAGCGGACCCCGGCCCCCGACGGTTCCACCACACCGCGAAGGATCGGTTCTACATGGCACGCAAGAAGATCGCGCTCATCGGCGCTGGACAGATCGGCGGCACGCTCGCGCACCTCGCCGGCCTCAAGGAGCTGGGCGACATCGTGCTGTTCGACATCGCCGACGGCGTGCCGCAGGGCAAGGGCCTCGACATCGCCGAGTCGGCTCCGGTCGACGGCTTCGACGCCAAGTACTCGGGCGCCAGCGACTACAGCGCGATCGCCGGCGCCGACGTGGTGATCGTCACCGCCGGCGTGCCGCGCAAGCCCGGCATGAGCCGCGACGACCTGATCGGCATCAACCTGAAGGTGATGGAAGCGGTCGGCACCGGCATCAAGACCCACGCCCCGAACGCCTTCGTGATCTGCATCACCAACCCGCTCGACGCGATGGTGTGGGCGCTGCAGAAGTTCTCCGGCCTCGACCCGAAGAAGATCGTCGGCATGGCCGGCGTGCTCGACTCGGCCCGCTTCCGCCACTTCCTGGCGGAAGAGTTCCAGGTCTCGGTCGAGGACGTCACCGCCTTCGTGCTCGGCGGCCACGGCGACGACATGGTGCCGCTGGTGCGCTACTCGACGGTGGCCGGCGTGCCGCTGCCCGACCTCGTCAAGCTGGGCTGGACCACCCAGGAGAAGCTCGACGCGATGGTCGAGCGGACCCGCAAGGGCGGCGGCGAGATCGTCAACCTGCTCAAGACCGGCTCGGCCTTCTACGCGCCGGCGGCGTCGGCCATCGCGATGGCCGAGAGCTACCTCAAGGACAAGAAGCGGGTCCTGCCCTGCGCGGCCCACCTCACCGGCCAGTACGGCGTCGACGGCCTGTTCATCGGCGTGCCGATCGTGATCGGCGAGAACGGCGTCGAGCGCATCGTCGAGGTCGAGTTCTCCGGTGAGGAGAAGGCGATGTTCGAGAAGTCGGTCAATTCCGTGAAGGGCCTGGTCGAGGCCTGCAAGGGCATCAACGGCGCGCTGGCTTAAACGCCTGACACGAGCGGCGCAGGGATCTCCCCGCGCCGCCTTCCCGCGCCCCGCCTGTCATCAGAAAGCTTGTCGCCCCATGAACATCCACGAGTATCAAGCCAAGGCCGTCCTCAAGGAGTTCGGCCTGCCGGTCTCGAACGGCCGCGCCATCTTCAAGGCCTCCGAGGCCGAGGCCGCCGCCAACGAGCTCGGCGGTCCGCTCTGGGTCGTGAAGTCCCAGATCCACGCCGGCGGGCGCGGCAAGGGCAAGTTCAAGGAGGCCGAGGCCGGCGAGAAGGGCGGCGTGCGCCTCGCCAAGTCGGTCGAGGAGGTCAAGGCCTTCTCCGAGCAGATGCTCGGCCGCACCCTCGTGACGGTGCAGACCGGCGAGGCCGGCAAGCAGGTCAACCGCCTCTACATCGAGGACGGCTCGGACATCGAGACCGAGTTCTACCTGTCGATGCTCGTCGACCGCGAGACCGGCAAGGTCGCCTTCGTGGTCTCGACCGAGGGCGGCATGGACATCGAGCAGGTCGCCCACGACACGCCCGAGAAGATCATCACCTTCTCGATCGATCCGGCCACCGGCGCGCTGCCGCATCACGGCCGCGCCGTGGCGAAGGCGCTCGGCCTCACCGGCCCGCTCGCCAAGGAGGCGGAGGACCTCACCAGCAAGCTGTACAAGGCGTTCACCGCCAAGGACATGAGCATGCTGGAGATCAACCCGCTCATCGTCACCAAGGACGGGCACCTGAAGTGCCTGGACGCCAAGATCTCGTTCGATTCGAACAGCCTCTACCGTCACCCGGAGATCGTGCAGCTGCGCGACATCACCGAGGAGGATGAGAAGGAGATCGAGGCCTCGAAGTACGACCTGGCCTACATCGCGCTGGACGGCACCATCGGCTGCATGGTGAACGGCGCCGGCCTTGCCATGGCGACCCTCGACATCATCAAGCTCTACGGCGAGGAGCCGGCGAACTTCCTCGATGTGGGCGGCGGCGCCTCGGAGGAGAAGGTCACCGCGGCCTTCAAGATCATCACCGCCGACCCGAACGTGAAGGGCATCCTGGTCAACATCTTCGGCGGCATCATGAAGTGCGACGTGATCGCCAACGGGGTGATCGCGGCCGTCAAGACCGTGGGCCTCCAGGTTCCGCTGGTGGTGCGCCTCGAGGGCACCAACGTCGAGAAGGGCAAGGAGATCATCCGCTCCTCGGGCCTCAACGTGATCCCGGCCGACGACCTCGACGACGCGGCGCAGAAGATCGTCGCGGCGGTGCGCGGCGGACACTGACCTTTGATCTGGATTGCGCTCCTGACATGCATGCTGACACTCGTGCTGGTACTGGCTGGAATCCCGCTGCTGATCGGGATCCGACTGTCCGCGCGGTTCGGCTTCTATCTTGGGTGCGCAATCCTCGTCCTGATTTCCGCAGTCGCGGTGATTGCAGTCTCGGATTTGATCTACTGTTCAAATCCTCAAATCGTCGGTTGGGAAAATGAGAATTACCCAATTTACGACCGGGATTGTGGTCCAGGCGGCTTGTTCGTCCTTCTAGTTTTGATCGTGGTCGCGCCGGTCGTTGCCGCTCTCAGTGTTGTCCTGATGAAGCTGTGGCCCCGAATCGCAAAGCGCCCGCTAATCCCACGGAGTCTCTGACAGCATGTCCATCCTCATCGACAAGAACACCAAGGTCATCTGCCAGGGCTTCACCGGCAAGAACGGGACCTTCCACTCCGAGCAGGCGATCGCCTACGGCACCAAGATGGTCGGCGGCACCTCGCCGGGGAAGGGCGGCGCGACCCATCTCGGCCTGCCGGTGTTCGACACCGTGAAGGAGGCCCGTCACGCCACCGGCGCCGACGCCTCGGTGGTCTACGTGCCGCCGCCGGGCGCCGCCGACGCGATCTGCGAGGCGATCGACGCCGAGATCCCGCTGATCGTCTGCATCACGGAAGGCATCCCGGTCCTCGACATGGTGCGCGTCAAGCGCTCGCTCGAGGGCTCGAAGTCGCGCCTCATCGGCCCGAACTGCCCCGGCATCGTCACCGCCGGCGAGTCGAAGATCGGCATCATGCCGGCCAACATCTTCCGTCCGGGCTCGGTCGGCATCGTGTCGCGCTCCGGCACGCTGACCTACGAGGCGGTGTTCCAGACCACCAACGAGGGCCTCGGCCAGACCACCGCGGTCGGCATCGGCGGCGACCCGGTCAAGGGCACCGAGTTCATCGACATGCTGGAGATGTTCCTCAAGGACGACAAGACCGAGTCGATCGTGATGATCGGCGAGATCGGCGGCTCGGCCGAGGAAGAGGCGGCGCAGTTCATTCGTGACGAGGCCAAGCGCGGCCGCAAGAAGCCGATGGTCGGCTTCATCGCCGGCCGCACGGCGCCTCCCGGCCGCCGCATGGGGCACGCCGGCGCGATCATCTCGGGCGGCAAGGGCGGCGCCGAGGACAAGATCGCCGCGATGGAGGAGGCGGGCATCCGCGTCTCGCCGTCGCCGGCCCGCCTCGGCAAGACCCTGGTCGAGGTCCTGAAGGGTTGAAGCCCTTCGCCTCGCGCATGGCAGGCGTGGCGTGCGGAATTTCGGTTCCGCACCCACATCGCAAGCAAACGTCAACTCTCTTGAGTTCGTAAGACACCCTGGCGCCCGGATATCCGGGCGCCCCCACCGTCGACAAGATGCCATTCTCCCGCCGCAACCGGGCTTGAGAAGCCGGCGCATCGATCGACCAGCGCGGATAGACAGATCGCCATGGCACGCCAGGACGCGAACGACGCCCTCCTCGGAACCTCGTTCCTCTACGGAGGCAACGCCGACTACATCGAGGAGCTCTACGCGACCTACACCCGGGATCCCAACGCGGTCGATCCCGAGTGGCGCAGCTTCTTCTCCGGCCTGAAGGAGGAGAGCGCGATCGTCGTCAAGAACGCGGAAGGCGCGTCCTGGACGAAGCCGAACTGGCCGGTCGTCGCCAACGGCGACATCGTCTCGGCGCTGGACGGCAACTGGGCGCAGATCGAGAAGGCGGTCGGCGAGAAGATCAAGGCCAAGCAGGAGGCCAAGGGCCAAGCGGTCGCTCCGGCCGACGTGCAGCAGGCCACCAAGGATTCCGTGCGCGCGATCATGCTGATCCGCGCCTACCGCATGCGCGGCCACCTGCATGCCAAGCTCGATCCGCTGGGCCTGCAGCCGCGCGGCGACCACGAGGAGCTGCACCCGCAGCATTACGGCTTCGCCGAGTCCGACTGGGACCGCCCGATCTTCCTCGACAACGTGCTCGGCCTCGAATTCGGCACCATCCGGGAGATCGTCGCGATCCTGGAGCGGACCTACTGCCAGACCCTCGGCGTCGAGTTCATGCACATCTCCGATCCGGAGGAGAAGGCCTGGATCCAGGAGCGCATCGAGGGCAAGGACAAGGAGATCTCGTTCACCGAGCAGGGAAGGCGGGCGATCCTCAACAAGATGATCGAGGCCGAGGGCTTCGAGAAGTTCCTCGACCTCAAGTACACCGGCACCAAGCGCTTCGGCCTCGACGGCTCCGAGGCGATGGTCCCGGCGCTGGAGCAGATCATCAAGCGCGGCGGCGCGCTCGGCGTCACCGACATCGTGCTCGGCATGGCCCATCGCGGCCGGCTCAACGTGCTCGCCAACGTGATGTCGAAGCCCTTCCGGGCGATCTTCCACGAGTTCAAGGGCGGCTCGTCGTCCCCGGCCGAGGTCGAGGGCTCGGGTGACGTGAAGTACCACCTCGGCGCCTCGAGCGACCGGGCCTTCGACGGCAACACCGTCCACCTGTCGCTGACCGCCAACCCCTCGCACCTCGAGATCGTCGATCCGGTGGTGCTCGGCAAGGTGCGGGCGAAGCAGGACCAGACCGGCGACGAGCAGCGCACCACCGTGCTGCCGCTCCTCATCCACGGCGACGCGGCCTTCGCGGGCCAGGGCGTGGTGGCGGAGTGCTTCGGCCTCTCGGGCCTGAAGGGCCACCGCACCGGCGGCTCGATCCACTTCATCATCAACAACCAGATCGGCTTCACCACCGATCCGCGCTTCTCGCGCTCCTCGCCCTACCCGTCCGACGTGGCGAAGATGGTCGAGGCGCCGATCTTCCACTGCAACGGCGACGACCCCGAGGCCGTCACCTTCGCGGCCAAGATCGCCACCGAGTACCGGCAGAAGTTCCACAAGCCTGTCGTGATCGACATGCTCTGCTACCGCCGCTTCGGCCACAACGAGGGCGACGAGCCCGCGTTCACCCAGCCGAAGATGTACCAGATCATCCGCAAGCACCCCTCGACGCTCGAGACCTACGGCAAGCGGCTGACCGAGACCGGCGTGGTGAGCCAGAAGGAGCTCGACGACCGCAAGGCCGAGTTCCGGGCGACCCTCGACAGCGAGTTCGACATCGCCACCGCCTACAAGGCCAACAAGGCCGACTGGCTCGACGGCCGCTGGTCGGGCCTGAAGGCGGTGCGCGAGGACGAGGACGACCCGCGCCGCGGCCGCACCGGCGTGCCGGCCGACACCCTGCGGGAGATCGGCAACCGAATCACCACGGTGCCGCAGGACTTCCACCTGCACCGCACCATCCGGCGCTTCCTCGACAACCGCGCCAAGGCGATCGAGACCGGCGAGGGCCTGGACTGGGCGACCGCCGAGGCCCTGGCCTTCGGCTCGCTCCTCACGGAAGGGCACCGGGTCCGCCTGTCGGGCCAGGACGTCGAGCGCGGCACCTTCTCGCAGCGCCACTCGGTTGTGATCGACCAGGAGAACGAGGAGCGCTACACGCCCCTCAACCACATCAAGGACGGCCAGAGCCGCTACGAGGTCATCAACTCGATGCTCTCGGAGGAGGCGGTGCTCGGCTTCGAGTACGGCTACTCGCTCGCCGAGCCGAACTCCCTGGTGCTGTGGGAGGCGCAGTTCGGCGACTTCGCCAACGGCGCGCAGGTCGTGGTCGACCAGTTCATCAGTAGCGGCGAGCGCAAGTGGCTGCGCATGTCGGGCCTGGTGATGCTCCTGCCGCACGGCTACGAGGGCCAGGGTCCGGAGCATTCCTCCGCTCGCCTGGAGCGCTACCTGCAGATGTGCGCCGAGGACAACATGCAGGTCGCCAACTGCACGACGCCCTCGAACTACTTCCACATCCTGCGCCGCCAGCTGAAGCGGGACTTCCGCAAGCCGCTGGTGCTGATGACCCCGAAGTCGCTCCTGCGCCACAAGCGGGCGGTCTCGGCTTTGTCGGACATCGCCGAGGGCTCGACCTTCCACCGGGTGCTGTGGGACGACGCCGAGAAGGCGCAGGACGGCGTGAAGCTGTCGAAGGACGACAAGGTCCGTCGCGTCGTGCTCTGCTCGGGCAAGGTCTATTACGACCTCTACGAGGAGCGCGAGAAGCGCGGCATCTCCGACGTGTACCTGATGCGCGTCGAGCAGCTCTACCCGTTCCCGCTGAAGTCGCTCGCCACCGAGATCTCGCGGTTCCGCAACGCCGAGGTGGTGTGGTGCCAGGAGGAGCCCAAGAACATGGGCTCGTGGGCCTTCGTCGAGCCCTACCTGGAGTGGGTCCTGAACCAGGCCGGCTCCGCCTCCAAGCGTCCGCGCTACGTCGGCCGCCCGGCCTCGGCCTCGACCGCCGTCGGCCTGATGTCGAAGCACCTCGACCAGCTCCAGGCCTTCCTCAACGAGGCCCTGGCGGTCTGATCTCCCTTCACCGGCGCCCCTTCCGGGGCGCCGCCTGACCTTTTTCCGGGCACCCCACCGCCCCAACCCTGACGGAAGACATGGCCACCGAAATCCGCGTCCCGACGCTCGGCGAGTCCGTGAGCGAGGCCACGATCGGCCGCTGGTTCAAGAAGCCCGGCGACACCGTGAAGGCCGACGAGCCGCTGGTCGAGCTCGAGACCGACAAGGTCACCCTCGAGGTCAACGCCCCGGCCTCGGGCCAGCTCGGCGAGATCGTCGCCAAGGACGGCGAGACGGTCGAGCCCGGCGCGCTCCTCGGCTCCATCGTCGAGGGCGGCGCCTCCGCCGGCAACGGCGCGGCCGCCCCGAAGGCGGAGGCCCCCAAGGAGGCCCCGAAGGCCGCCGCCGAGGCGCCCGCCAAGTCGTCCTCCGCTTCCTACGGCAGCCACGGCGACGCCGCGCCCAAGAATCAAGGTACTGGGGGCCACTCGGCCGGCGACAACGGCCCGGCCGTCGCGCGCCTGGCCCAGGAATCCGGCGTCGATCCGTCGTCCGTGAAGGGCAGCGGCAAGGACGGCCGCGTCACCAAGGGCGACATGCTCTCGGCGATCTCGTCGGGCGCCTCCGCTCCGGCCCCGGCCCCGGCCCCGCAGGTCGCCCGCGCCCCGTCGGCGCCGGACGATGCCTCCCGCGAGGAGCGGGTGCGCATGACCAAGCTGCGCCAGACCATCGCCCGGCGCCTCAAGGACGCGCAGAACACCGCCGCGATGCTGACGACGTTCAACGACGTCGACATGGGCGCGGTGATGGCCCTGCGCCAGCAGTACAAGGACGTGTTCGAGAAGAAGCACGGCGCCAAGCTCGGCTTCATGGGCTTCTTCACCAAGGCGGTGATCGGCGCCCTGAAGGACGTGCCGGCGGTGAACGCCGAGATCGACGGCCAGGACATCGTCTACAAGAACTACTACCACGTCGGCATCGCGGTGGGCACCGACAAGGGCTTGGTCGTGCCGGTGGTGCGCGATGCCGACCAGCTGTCGATCTCCGGGATCGAGAAGGCCATCACCGGCTTCGGCCGCAAGGCCCGCGACGGCAAGCTGTCGATCGAGGACATGCAGGGCGGCACGTTCACGATCACCAACGGCGGCATCTACGGCTCGCTGATGTCGACCCCGATCCTCAACGCGCCGCAATCGGGCATCCTCGGCATGCACCGCATCGAGGAGCGTCCGGTCGTGCGAGGCGGCAAGATCGAGGCGCGGCCGATGATGTACCTCGCCCTGTCCTACGATCACCGCATCGTCGACGGGAAGGAGGCCGTGACCTTCCTGGTGCGGGTCAAGGAAGCCCTGGAGGACCCGGCGCGCCTCGTGCTCGACCTCTAGGATCAACAAACAGCCTCTCCCCCTGGGAGAGGCTCTTCTGGGATAAGATCAGGGCGCGGGATCCCCTCTCCCGTTTGGGAGAGGGGTAGGGGTGAGGGTGGCTCGGCTTCCGCAATGACCCGGAACTGTCGAGCTGCCAGCACGACGCTTTCAGCTTCACACTGAAGCGCGCCACCCTCACCCCTACCCCTCTCCCACACGGGAGAGGGGATCCTGCGTTTTTTTCTTCCCCGTGACGTTCCATGGATAGCCTGCCCGTCCAAGGGCGGACGTCTCTCGACATCGGGGAGCACGGCAATGACGGACAAGGTCCTGGTCATCACCGGCGGCAGCCGCGGCATCGGCCGGGCCGTCGCCTTGCGGGCGGCGCGGGCCGGCTGGCGGGTCTGCTTCTCCTACGTCGCGGCCAAGGACGCCGCCGAGTCCCTGGTGCGGGAGATCGAGGATCTCGGCGGCCGGGCGCTCGCGGTGAGAAGCGACGTCGCCGTCGAGGCCGACATCCCGGCCTTGTTCAAGGCGGCGGACGGCCTCGGCACGCTCGGCGGCCTCGTCAACAATGCGGGCGTCGTCGATTACGCCGCGCGGGTCGACGAGATGACGTTCTCGCGTCTCAACCGGATGATGACCACCAACATCATCGGCTCGTTCCTGTGCGCCGGCGAGGCGGTGCGGCGGATGTCGACCCGCCACGGCGGGTCGGGCGGCGTCATCGTCAACCTGTCGTCGGTGGCGGCCCGCCTCGGCGCGCCGAACCAGTACGTCGATTACGCGGCGTCGAAGGGCGCCATCGATACCTTCACCACGGGGCTCGCCGGCGAGGTGGCCGCCGAGGGCATCCGGGTCAACGGCGTCGCCCCCGGCCTGATCGAGACCGACATCCACGCCAGCGGCGGCCAGCCGGACCGGCTGGCGCGGCTGAGCCCGCTCGTGCCGATGAAGCGCGCCGGCACCGCCGACGAGGTCGCGGCCGCGGTGGTCTGGCTCCTGTCGGACGACGCCTCCTACGCCACCGGCGCGACCCTGACGATCTCGGGCGGCCGCTAGCCGCCCCTCACTCCATCACTCATCGCAGCGGCGGCGCCCAGCCGGGCCCGCCGCTCCCAACCTCGCGAGTCCTGCATGTCCTCCTACGATCTCGTCGTCATCGGCACTGGTCCCGGCGGCTACGTCTGCGCGCTGCGCGCCGCCCAGCTCGGCCTGAAGACCGCCGTGGTCGAGAAGCGCCCGGCCCATGGCGGCACCTGCCTCAACGTCGGCTGCATCCCCTCGAAGGCCCTGCTGCACGCCTCCGAGGCGTTCGAGGAGGCGACCAAGCACTTCCCCGTGCTCGGCATCACCGTCGGCGAGCCGAAGCTCGACCTGGCCAAGATGATGGCGTTCAAGCAGGACGGCGTCGACGGCAACACCAAGGGCGTCGCGTTCCTGCTCAAGAAGAACGGCATCGACGCCTTCCAGGGCACCGGGCGTCTCGCCGGCGCCGGCCGGGTCGAGGTGACGTCGGAGGACGGGGCTAACCAGATCCTCGAGGCCAAGAACGTCGTGATCGCGACGGGTTCGGACGTCGCCAACCTGCCGGGCGTCGCCATCGACGAGGAGGTGGTGGTCTCCTCCACCGGCGCCCTCGACCTGACCAAGGTCCCGGGCAAGCTCGTCGTCATCGGTGCCGGCGTGATCGGCCTCGAGCTCGGCTCGGTCTGGCGGCGGCTGGGCGCCGAGGTGACGGTCGTCGAGTATCTCGACCGGATCCTGCCGGGCATGGACGGCGAGGTCGGCAAGCAGTTCCAGCGCATCCTCGCCAAGCAGGGCATCCAGTTCCGCCTGTCGCAGAAGGTCACGGGCGTCGAGCGCACGGGCTCGGGCGCCAAGGTCACGGTCGAGCCGGCCGCGGGCGGTGCGGCGGAGACGCTGGAGGCCGACGTGGTGCTCGTCGCCATCGGCCGCGTGCCCTATACCGGCGGCCTCGGCCTCGAGACCGTCGGCGTGCAGGTCGACAACAAGGGCCGGATCCAGACCGACGACCGCTACGCCACCAACGTCACCGGCATCTACGCCATCGGCGACGTGATCGCCGGCCCGATGCTCGCCCACAAGGCCGAGGACGAGGGCGTCGCGGTGGCGGAGATCCTGGCCGGCAAGGCCGGCCACGTGAATTACGGCGTGATCCCGAACGTGGTCTACACCACGCCGGAGGTCGCCTCGGTCGGCAAGTCCGAGGAGGAACTGAAGAAGGACGGGATCACCTACAACATCGGCAAGTTCCCGTTCACCGCGAACGGCCGCGCCAAGGTGAACCACACCACCGACGGCTTCGTGAAGGTGCTGGCCGATGCCGGGACCGACCGGGTGCTCGGCGTCCACATCGTCGGGCCCGACGCCGGCAACCTCATCATGGAGGTTGCGGTGGCGATGGAGTTCGGCGCCTCATCCGAGGACATCGCCCGCACCTGCCACGCCCACCCGACCCTGACCGAGGCGGTGAAGGAAGCCGCTCTCGCGGTGGAGAAGCGCGCGCTGCACATGTGAGCGCGACGGCCGTAACCCTCCCCCCTGCGCAGGGCTGTCCGGAAAAAAAATGGCGCGCCTCCCCTCTCCCGTGTGGGAGAGGGGCCGGGGGTGAGGGTGGCTCGGCTTAAGGATAATTCGCTGGGCGTCGAGCTGCGCAGCTCGACAGTTCTGGATCATTGCGGAACCCGAGCCACCCTCGCGCGATCTTCGATCGCCCCTACCCCTCTCCCACTCGGGAGAGGGGATCCCGCGCCTTGATTTCGAAGGGGTTTTCCCCGGACAGCGGTGCGGCAGAAGGGGAGGGTGACGCGCTCAACGCGATATCGTCTGTTCCAGAATACCAAAGAAAACCGGAGGACACGCCACGATGGACGACGCGTCAGGCAACCCGGCTCCCCCCGCGGTCATCGTGGTGATGGGCGTCTCCGGTTCCGGCAAGAGCACGGTGGCGAGCCTCCTCGCCGGCCGGCTCGGCTGGGAGTTCGAGGACGGCGACGATTTCCATCCCGCCGCCAACGTCGAGAAGATGCAGGCCGGAACGCCGCTGACCGACGAGGACCGCTGGCCCTGGCTCGCCGCGATCGCGGCCTGGATCGACACGCTCCGGGCGGAGGGGCGGCACGGGGTCGTGACCTGCTCGGGGCTCAAGCGCGCCTACCGCGACATCCTGGCCGGCGACCGGCCGGACGTGCGCCTCGTCTACCTCAAGGGCGACCGCGAGCTGATCGGCCGGCGCATGGCCGCTCGCCACGGCCACTTCATGCCGACGAGCCTGCTCGACAGCCAGTTCCGCACCCTGCAGGAGCCCACGCCCGACGAGAACCCGCTCGTGGTCTCGGTCGGCGGCACGCCGCAGGCGATCGTCGCCGAGATCGTCGAGACGCTGACCGGGCGGGCGCCCTAAGCCCCCGGGCGGGGCCGAACCGATTCGTGTTAGGCCTGGTTTTTGACAGTTCGCGGCGCCCGTGCCATCGCGGAGGCATGCTGGACACCTCCCATGCCCGGTAACCCGCCCGCGATGCGCGAGACTCTTTTCCCAGGCGGCGGCGAGATGGGCGCGCGCCTGCGCGCCCACGACTGGGCGGCGACGGCGCTCGGACCGGTCGAGGGCTGGCCGCAATCGCTGACCGCGGCGGTGCGGATCATGCTCGGCTCGCGCTTCGCCATGTGGATGGCATGGGGGCCCGAGCTCACCTTCTTCTGCAACGACGCCTACAAGCCCACCCTCGGGGTCAAGGAGGCCTGGGCGCTCGGGGCGCGCTCCGACGTGGTCTGGGCCGAGATCTGGCCCGACATCGGCCCGCGCATCGCCCAGGTGCTCGGCACGGGCCAGGCGACCTGGGACGAGGCGCTGCTGCTGTTCCTCGAGCGGCGCGGCTTCACCGAGGAGAGCTACCACACCTTCTCGTACAGCCCGCTCGCCGACGATTCCGGCACCGTCACCGGCATGCTGTGCGTCGTCTCGGAGGAGACCGAGCGGGTGATCGGCGAGCGGCGGCTGCGCTGCTTGCGCGACCTCGGCGCCGGGATGGCGGCGGCCCGCACCGCCGCGGAGGTCGGCGCGGTCGTCGCCGGCTGCCTCGGGGCGGGCACGGCCGACCTGCCGGCGGTTCTCGCCTATCTCGACGGCGACGCCCCCGCGCTCCTCGCCGGATCGGGCCTCGGGCCGGAGCACCCGGCCGCCGGGCGCGAGGCCGCCGCCGCGGCGATGGACCTCCTCGCGCGCGCCGGCGACGCGGCCCTGCCCGTGGCCGATCTCGGCCCGCTCCTCGCCGACCTGCCGGCGGGCCCGTGGGACCGGCCCCCCGCCCACGCCCTGGTGCTGCCGATCGCCCGGCAGGGCCAGAGCCGCCCGGCCGGGGTGTTCGTCGCCGGGCTCAACCCCTACCGACCCCTCGACGAGACCTATCGCGGCTTCGTCGCGCTGTTCGTCGGGCAGATCGCCACGGGGCTGGCCAACGCCAACGCCTACGAGGCCGAGCGGCGCCGGGCCGAGGCCTTCGCCGAGCTCGACCGGCAGAAGACCGTGTTCTTCTCCAACGTCAGCCACGAGTTCCGCACGCCCCTGACCCTGATGCTCGGGCCGCTGACCGAGGTGCTGGAATCCTCGCCCGCCGCGATCGACCCCGAGACGCGCCGCCTCGTCGAGCTCGCCCACCGCAACGGCCTGCGGCTCCTGAAGCTCGTCAACGCCTTGCTGGACTTCTCGCGCATCGAGGCCGGCCGGGCCCAGGCCGCCTTCGAGCCCCTCGACCTCGCCCGCTTCACCGCCGAGCTGGCGTCGAGCTTCCGCTCGGCCACCGACAAGGCCGGCCTCGTCCTCGACGTCGCGTGCGCCCCGCTCCCCGAGCCGGCCTTCGTCGACCCGGAGATGTGGGAGAAGATCGTCCTCAACCTCGTCTCCAACGCCTTCAAGTTCACCCTCGACGGCCGCATCGCCGTGCGCCTGCGGGCGGAGGGCGGCCGGGCGGTGCTCACGGTCGCGGATACCGGCCTCGGCATCCCGGAGGCCGAGCTGCCGCGGCTGTTCGAGCGCTTCCACCGGGTCGAGGGCGCGCAGGGGCGCAGCTTCGAGGGGTCGGGCATCGGCCTCGCCCTGGTGCAGGAGCTCGCCCGGCTCCACGGCGGCACGGTCGCGGTCGAGAGCGCGTTGGGCGAGGGCAGCACCTTCACGGTGAGCCTGCCGCTCGGCCGCGCCCACCTGCCGCCGGAGCGCATCCGCGCCGCCCGGCCCGCGGTCTCGACCGCGACCCGCTCGCACGTCTTCGTCGAGGAGGCGACGCGCTGGCTCGACGACGGGGGAGCGCCGCCGCCCGATCTCGGCGAGGCCGCGGGGACGGCCGCCCCGCCCGGCCTCACCGGCCGGGTGCTGCTCGCCGACGACAACGCCGACATGCGCGCCTATGTCGGGCGCCTGCTCGGCGACAGCGGCCACGTGGTCGAGGCGGTGGGAGACGGCCATGCCGCCCTGGCGGCGGCCCGCCGCCGGGCCCCCGACCTCGTCCTCTCCGACGTGATGATGCCGGGCCTCGACGGGTTCGGGCTCCTCGCCGCCCTCAGGGCCGACCCGGCGCTGCGGGGGATCCCGGTGATCCTGCTCTCGGCGCGGGCCGGCGAGGAGGCCCGCATCGAGGGGCTGGCGGCGGGCGCCGACGACTACCTGATCAAGCCGTTCTCGGCCCGCGAGCTGCAGGCCCGGGTCGAGACCAACCTGCGCCTCGCCCGGGTCCGGCGGGAGGCGGCGGACGCCCTGCGGCAGGTCAACGAGACCCTGGAGGCCCAGGTCGCCGCCCGCACCCGCGAGCGCGACCGGATGTGGCGCCTGTCGAAGGACGTGATGCTGATCGCGCGCTTCGACGGCACCATGACCGCGCTCAACCCGGCCTGGCGCACGGTGCTGGGCTGGGAGCCGGAGGACCTCGTCGGGCGCTCGTTCCTCGACCTCGTCCATCCCGACGACCGCGAGCGCACCGCCGTGGAGGCGCGGCGGGTCGAGCAGGGCCAGGCCACGCTCCTGTTCGAGAACCGCTACCGCCACGCCGGCGGCACCTACCGCACCCTGTCCTGGACGGCGGTGCCGGGCGAGCAGCACCTGCACGCGGTCGGGCGCGACGTCACCGAGCAGCGCGAGCTGGAGGAGGCCTTCCGCCAGTCGCAGAAGATGGAGGCGGTCGGCCAGCTGACGGGGGGCATCGCCCACGACTTCAACAACCTGCTCACCGGCATCGTCGGCTCCCTCGACCTGCTCTCGACGCGCCTGGCTCAAGGCCGCACCGAGGTCGCCGGGCGCTACATCGACGCGGCGCTGACCTCGGCCCACCGGGCCGCGGCGCTGACCCACCGCCTCCTCGCCTTCGCCCGGCGCCAGCCCCTCGACCCGCGCCCCGTCGACGCCAACGCGCTCGTCGCCTCGCTGGAGGACCTGGTCCGCCGCACGCTCGGCGAGACCGTCACCCTGGAGACCCGCCTCGCCGAGGGGCTGTGGCCGACGCTCTGCGACGCCAACCAGCTCGAGAGCGCGATCCTGAACCTCGCGATCAACGCCCGCGACGCGATGCCCGACGGCGGGCACCTCGCCATCGAGACCCGCAACGTGACCCTCGACGCGGTGTTCGCCGCCGCCCACGGCGACGTGGCGCCGGGCTCCTACATCCGCCTCGCCGTGACCGACACCGGCACCGGGATGCCGCCCGAGGTGGCGCGCCGCGCCTTCGACCCGTTCTTCACCACGAAGCCGTTGGGGCAGGGCACCGGCCTCGGCCTGTCGATGATCTACGGCTTCGCCCGCCAGTCCGAGGGCCACGCGGCCATCGCGTCGGAGGTCGGCCGCGGCACCACCGTGGCGCTCTACCTGCCGCGCCACGACGGTCCGCTCGACGAGGCCGAGACCCCGGCGCAGGGTTCCGACGCGGCGCCGCTCGCCGGCAGCGGCGAGACCGTGCTGGTGGTGGAGGACGAGCCGGCGGTGCGCAGCCTCATCCTCGAGGTGCTGCGCGACCTCGGCTACCGGGCACTGGAGGCGCAGGACGGCCCGGCCGGCCTCGCCGCCCTGCGCGTGCCCGGCCGCATCGACCTCCTCGTGACCGATGTCGGCCTGCCCGGCCTCAACGGCCGCCAGCTCGCCGACGCCGCCCGCGAGCACCGCCCGGGGCTCAAGGTGCTGTTCATCACCGGCTACGCCGAGAACGCCGCCATGGCGGGGTTCCTCGCGCCCGGCATGCAGATGATCACCAAGCCGTTCCCGGTGGACCTGCTGGCGCGGCGCATCCGGGCGATGATCGAGGGGTGATCCCCGGGGGAACCATCCCCCGGGCGCCCGGCGGCCATGCGGCCCCCTGGGGTGGACCTGCGCCTCGATCCCCTGTAACAGCACCATCCTCCACGAAAAGACCGTAGGGATATCCCGCGCGCCGCGAGCGCCCGCCGCCATGCGGCCGGGCCCTCTGTCGAGGCCATGTGCTACCAAGCCTTTGGCCTCCGGAGCCGATCCGATCCCCGCGCGTCGCATTACCCCGGGATCGAATCCACGTGCCGTTTCCTGTTCTGCCCGCCCCCCTCGCCAAGGCCCTCGCGGACCGCGGCTACGAAGACCCGACGCCGGTCCAGGCCGCCGTCCTCGAGCCCGAGACCGAGGGGCGCGACCTCGTCGTCTCGGCCCAGACCGGCTCCGGCAAGACCGTCGCCTACGGTCTCGCCCTCGCCCGCACCCTGCTCGGCGACGCCGAGATGCTGCCGGCGCCCGGCGCTCCGCTCGCCCTGGTGATCGCGCCGACCCGCGAGCTGGCGCTCCAGGTCCACCGCGAGCTGTCCTGGCTCTACGGCCCGGCCGGCGCCCGCGTCGTGTCGTGCGTCGGCGGCATGGACCCGCGGCGCGAGAGCCGCTGGCTCGCCGACGGCGCCCACATCGTGGTCGGCACGCCCGGCCGCCTGCGCGACCACCTCGAGCGGCGCAACCTCGACCCGACGGCCCTGCGCGCCGCGGTGCTCGACGAGGCCGACGAGATGCTCGACCTCGGCTTCCGCGAGGACCTCGAGTTCATCCTCGGCACCACGCCGGCCGAGCGGCGCACGCTCTTGTTCTCCGCCACCCTGCCGAAGGCCATCGTGGCGCTGGCGGAAGCCTACCAGCGCGACGCCCTGCGCATCGCGGTCGTCGGCGAGACCAAGGCCCATGCCGACATCGAGTACCGCGCCTTCCGCATCCTGCCGCGGGAGACCGAGCTCGTGGTGGTCAACACCCTGCGCCAGATCGAGGCGCGCACGGCCATCGTGTTCTGCAACACCCGCAATTCCGTGCGCCACCTCCAGGCGGTGCTGACCGAGCGCGGCTTCCAGGCCGTGGCGCTCTCGGGCGAGCTCGGCCAGGGCGAGCGCAACGCCGCCCTCCAGGCCCTGCGCGACGGCCGCGCCCGGGTCTGCGTCGCCACCGACGTCGCCGCCCGCGGCATCGACCTGCCGGGCCTCGGCCTCGTCATCCACGCCGAGCTGCCCAACGATTCGGAGGTGATGCAGCACCGCTCCGGCCGCACCGGCCGGGCCGGGCGCAAGGGCATCAGCGTGCTGCTCGTGCCGCCGTCGCGCCGCCGCCGGGCCGAGGAGCTGATGGTGCGGGCGAACGTGGTCCCGGTCTGGTCCGGCCCGCCGCCGGCCGACGAGATCCGCGCCCTCGACCATGACCGCCTGCTCCAGGACCCGCTCGTCACCGACGAGGTGAGCGACGAGGACCGGGCGATGGCCCAGTCGCTCCTCGCCCAGCGCTCGGCCGAGGACATCGCCGCCGCCCTGGTGCGGGCCTACCGCGCCCGCATGCCCTCGCCCGAGGAGGTCACCGATCCGGGCTTCGCCACCGGCCGCGGCACCGCGGCGGCCCGGCGCGAGACGACGTCGCGGGATGGGCCGCGCGCGCCGTTCGGGTCGAGCGTGTGGTTCCGCCTCAACGTCGGCCGGCGCGACAACGCCGACCCGCGCCGCCTGCTGCCGATGCTGTGCCGGCGCGGCGACGTGACCCGCGAGGAGATCGGCGCGATCCGCATCTTCGACCGCGAGACGAAGTTCGAGGTCCGCGGCGGCGCCGCCGAGCGCTTCGCCCACACCTTCCCGCGCACCGGCCCGGCCGACCTCCAGGTCGAGCCCCTGGCCGGCGGGGAGGCCGACGTGCCGCCGCGCCCGCGCCAGCCCCGGCGCAACACCGCCCGGCGGGGGTGAGGGCCATTCCCGGACCGGCTCTCAGCCGGTAACAGGGGCCTCGTACGACACGAGGCCCCGATGACCGACACCGTCGAGATCCGCCACCGCGACACCACCGCCCGCCTCGCGCTCACGGGCGCCGAGCCGGTCTCCTGGCGGGTCGGCGGCACCGAGTACCTGTGGTCCGGCGATCCGGCGCACTGGAACCGGCACGCGCCCTGGCTCTTCCCGGTCGTCGGCGCCTCCGCCGGGGGCGCCGTCACCGTGGCGGGCCGCGCCTACCCGATGGCGCAGCACGGCTTCGCCCGCGACAGCCGCTTCACGGTCGTCGCGCAGGCCGAGGACAGCGTCACCCTGCGCCTCGCCGACACCCCGGAGACCCGGACGCACTACCCGTTCGCCTTCCGGCTCGACATCACCGCGACGGTCCGGGACGGGGCGCTCGCCTTTTCCTGCGAGGTCCACAATCCGGGCTCCGAGCCGCTGCCCTACGGCCTCGGTTTCCACCCGGCCTTTCCCTGGCCCTTCGCCGACGGCACCCGGGCGGCCGGGGGCGGCTACGCCGTGCGCTTCGAGCATCCGGAGCGGCCGGCGGTGCCGGAGGTCGGGCCCGGCGGCCTCCTGGTGCGCTCGGAGCGCCCGCTCCCGCTCCAGGGCGACACCCTGCCCCTCGACCCGGAGCTGTTCACCGAGGCGCTGGTCTTCCTGAACGCCCGCAGCCGGGCGATGCGCTTCGTCGCGCCCTCGGGCGCGACGATCGCCCTCGAGGCGGAGGACTTCCCCCACCTCGCGGTCTGGACGCGGCCGACGGCGCCGTTCCTGTCGCTCGAGTGCTGGACCGGCCACGCCGACTGGATGGGGTTCGCGGGAGAACTCGCGACCCGCGATTCGCAAGCGCTGCTGGCGCCGGGCACGAGCGCCCGTCACGGCGTCACCCTGCGCTTCACGCCGGCCTGACGGGCGTCTCCCGTCAACCTCGCGTCAACCGGGCGCGGGTCCTACTCGGCGGCCCCGACCGTGCCCGGAACGCCCGTCATGCCCGACGCCGAACCCGCCGACCTGCTCCTGCCCGGCGCGCCCGACGTGCGGGCGGCGGCCATCGCCTGGCTCGCGGGGCTCGCCTCCGAGCGGCGGCTGTCGCCCAACACCGTCGAGGCCTACCGGCGCGACCTGCGCCAGTTCCTCGCCCATCTCGCGCGGGCCGGCGCCCATCCCGACATCCCGGCCCTGATCGGGCTCAAGCCCCGCGACCTGCGCGCCTTCATGGCCGCGCGGCGCCAGGAGGGGGTCGGCGGGCGCAGCCTGATGCGGGGGCTCGCGGGCCTGCGCTCCTTCGCCCGCCACCTCGACCGGGAGGGCCACGGCAGCGTCGCGGCGCTCGCGGCGGTGCGCTCGCCGAAGGTCGAGCGGCGCCTGCCCCGCCCGCTGCCCGTCGCCGCGGCGATCGCGATGGCGAGCCCCGACATCCGGGCCGGCGACGAGCGCCCGCCCTGGGTGCTGGCCCGGGACGCCGCGGTGCTGGCGCTGCTCTACGGCTCGGGCCTGCGCATCTCGGAGGCGCTCGGCCTCCGGCGGCGCGACGCGCCGGTCGACGGCGTCGACGCCGTGACGGTGATCGGCAAGGGCCAGAAGACCCGCAGCGTGCCGGTGATCCCGCAGGTCCAGGCCGCCGTGTCCGAGTATCTCGGCCTCTGCCCCTACGGCCTACCCCCGGAGGGACCGCTCTTCGTCGGCGCCAAGGGCGGTCCGCTCTCGCCGCGCATCGTCCAGCTCGCCGTCGCATCGATGCGCGGGGCGCTGGGGCTGCCGGACAGTGCGACGCCGCACGCGCTGCGCCACTCCTTCGCCACCCATCTTCTCGCCCGCCAGGGTGACTTGCGGGCGATCCAGGAACTACTGGGTCATGCATCTCTTGCGACGACACAGGTCTACACCAAAGTCGACGCCGTCCGCCTGCTCGATGCGTTCGATTCCGCACATCCGCGGGCGCGTGCCTCGTAAGCCAGTCGCGCTTCTTCGTAATCGAGCGCTAAGTTTTGCCGTTTAAGACCTTAATCTCCAGATCACCCGACCCATGGCCTCGGCCGACGGCCGGGCGATCCTGGCGGTGACCTGCCACGCGGACGAAGCATGATGCCGGTGAGCGACAGTGATGCCCGCGCGAGCGGACCGGCCTCGGCTCTCATCGCCGACCGCGACCCGGCCCTGCGCCGGAGCTTGGCGGCCCTGATCCGCGCGCACGATCCGTCGCTGCGGATCGTCGAGGCGGCGACGAGCCGCGAGACCTGCGAGGCCTGCCTCGCCCACCGGCCGGTCCTCGCCTTCGTCGGCCTGCAATTCGAGGACGCGACCGGCCCGGAGGCCGTCGCGCGGTTCAAGTCGCAGGGCTTCGTCGTGCCCTGCCTGATCCTGATCGCGACCCAGATCTTCCCCCGCTGGACCGAGGTCGCGCAGCACCTCGACGCCCACGAGTTCCTGCGCCTGCCCCTCGACGAGACCCACATCGCCGGGCTGCTCCAGGCCCATGCCCGACGTCGGCAATCGACCCGCCTCCTCCTCGTCGACAGCGCGGCCCAGAGCCGCACCCTGGTGCGGCGCATCCTGGCGACGTCCGGGTTCAACCTCTCGGTCGAGGAGATCGAGAGCGGTCCCCACGCCCTGAAGCTCGCCCGGCAGGCGGCCTGCGACGTCGCCCTGATCGATCTCGGCCTGCGCGGCGGCGGGGGCGGGCTCGAGCTCGCCTGCCAGATCCGCGAGGTCGCGCCCGGCACGCCGCTGGTGCTGATGACCGGGGGCGACGCCGCCACCATGGCCCAGGCCTCGCGCCATTTCGGCATCGACTACGTGCTGCGCAAACCCTTCTTCGCCCGCGACGTCGACCGGGTGCTCTATCACGTGCTGGGCCTGCGCCGGCCCTACCTCCTCAACGCCATCACCGAGGCGCTGCCGGCCCAGGCCGCGTCGCGCTAGAGAGCCGCGTCGCGCTAGAGAGCCGCGTCGCGCGAGAGATCCGCCTCGCGCCCGGCCCGAGGGCGCCTCGTCACTCCGCCGGCACCTCGCGGGCGCGCCCGACCGCGACGTGCGGCACCAGGAGCGCCGTGGCGAAGGCCGCCGCGGAGATCACCAGCACGGCCCAGAAGGTCTGGTGCAGGGCGTGCTGCAGCACCACGCGCACGCTCTCCGCCTCGCCCGGCAGGCCGCCCGCCGCCAGGGCCTGCTGCAGGCTGTCGGCCGTGACGGTGCCGCCCGCCGCCGAGAGGCCGTGATTGAGCACCGCACCGAACACCGTGGCGCCGAGCGTGCTGCCGAGGTTGCGCGAGAAGATGTTCGAGGCGGTGGCGCTGCCGCGCTGGGCCCAGGGCACGATCTCCTGGATCAGCATCAGGGCAGCGTTGCTGAGGAGCCCCATGCCGAAGCCCATGACGAGGGAGCCGGCGCCGGCCTGGGCCGGCGAGCTGCCGGGCTGCAGCGTCACGATGGCGAGGGCCCCGAGCGGCAGCAGCAGCCCCCGGTGACCAGGATGCGGCGCAGCCCGAAGCGGTGCAGGTTGCGCGCGGCCAGCGTCGCGCCCATCGGCCAGCCGAGCACCATCACGGTGAGCGCCATGCCGGCGACGATCGGCGTCTGCTGAAGCACGCCCTGCACGTACATCGGCAGGAAGGTGGTGAGCCCGATCAGGGCCATGCCGGCGAGCAGCGAGGTGGCGTTGGCGGCGGCGATCGGCCGGCGCCGCCACAGCGCGGCGTCGATCACCGGCTCGGGCGCCCGGCGCTCCTGGAACGCCAGCAGCACGGCCGCGACGAGCCCGAGCGCGGCCGCCCCCGCCACGATCGACCAGCGCGCCTCGCCGGCCTCGGTCAGGCCCACCATCAGGGCGGCGACCGTCAGGGTGAACAGGGCCGCGCCCTTGGCGTCCACGGGGCGGCGCTCGCGCCGCTCGCCCTCGTGCAGGAAGGCGACGAACAGGCCGGTCGCCACGAGGCCGACCGGCAGGTTGATCCAGAAGATCCACGACCACGAGGCGTGGGCGACGATGAAGCCGCCGGCCAGCGGCCCGACCACCGCCGAGATCGCCCAGACGCTGGCGAGGAAGCCCTGGATCCGCCCGCGCTCCTCGGCGCTGTAGAGGTCGCCCACGATGGTGAGCGCGATCGGCTGGATCGCGCCGGCCCCGATGCCCTGGATCAGCCGGAAGGCGATCATCGCCGGCATCGACCAGGCGAAGCCGCACAGGGTCGAGGCGGCGAGGAAGACCGCGATGCCGGCGAGCAGCACGGGCTTGCGCCCGTGGATGTCGGCGAGCTTGCCGAACACGATGGTGGCGGCGGTCTGGGTCAGGAGGAAGCCGGAGAACACCCAGGCGTAGAGCGACAGCCCGCCGAGCTCGCCGACGATGCCCGGCATCGCGGTCGAGATGATCGTCGCCTCGATCGCCACCATCGCCATCGCGGCCATCACCGCGGCGATCACGAGGGGACGGTGCGTCGTCCGGGGGGTCGTCATGATCGAGGCTTCTTCGTCGGGCGCGTCGGGCCGGGGAGGGGGCCGACCGGCGCAGCTAAACCCATCCGCCCGGAAAGCAACCGGCGCCCGGCGCAGCCCAGACCCGCGCAAGGGATCGCGCGAGAGACCGCGCAAGGGATCGCGCAAGGGATCCCGAGAGAGACCCGCATCCGTCGATCACTCGGCGTAAGTCACCGGCAGGGCGGTGGTGTACTTGATGCGCTCCATCGCGAAGGCCGAACTGACGTCGTACAGGTCGACCGACTGGATCAGCCGCTTGTAGACCCGGTCGTAGGCCGCGATGTCGGGCACGACGATGCGCAGCAGGTAATCGGTCTCGCCGCTCATGCGGTAGAACTCGACCACCTCGGGAATCGTCACCACGGCGGCACAGAAGCGCTCGGCCCAGTCGGCGGTGTGGCGGTTGGTGCGCACCGACACGAACACCGTGACGCCGACCCGCATCCGGTCGGGATCGAGGAGCGCCACCCGGCGCTGGATCACCCCTTGCGCCTCCAGCTTCTGGATCCGCCGCCAGCACGGCGAGGCCGACAGGCCGACCCGCGCGGCGATCGCCTCGAGCGATTCGGCCGCGTTCTCCTGCAGGCACAACAGGATTTTCCGGTCGAACTCGTCCACGCGAAATTTTCCCAACGCATCGCGCTTCCGCGAAATCGCCTTGCGCGAACATGCGGGAAACGGGGGAAATTCGCAATCCGGCTTCGCGGCCCCCGTGCGATCCTCAAGGTGCCTTTCGAGACCCCGGTTCGAGACCTTTCAGGAAACCGCCATGTCGAAGCTGTCCTTCTCCGAGCATCCGGCTTCCGTCGGCGAGACCTATGTCGAGCACATGGGCGTCGCCACGGGCTTCGGCCTGCGCATGATCGCCGGCGGGCTCGCCTGCCTGGTGCACGGCATCCTGCCCTTCGCGTTCACCTCGACCGGCTCCCGGACCATCATCCGCCTGCACGACCGCATGGTGGCGAACCGCGCCCGCGCGGACCGGCACCGGGCCGAGGCTCCGTCCGCCGTCTCGGCCTGAGCACCCCCTGACTTTCGTCGCGGCTTGACGTGTCCGGGTCATTTCCGGACCCTGGCTCTGACACGGCCCGGCGGGCGCTCGGCTTCCCGAGCGCCCGGACAGGGGCCGGGAACCAGGGAGCATTCGCCCATGCCGTTCCTCAGGCGCGCCGCCGGCGCGCTGGCCGTCGCGCTCGGCCTCGCCGCCACCCTCGCCGCGCCCGCCCGGGCCGAGACCGGGGAGGTCCGCTTCACTCGCCAGCCCGGCCTGATCTACATGCCGATGGTGCTGGCCGAGCAGCAGCGCCTGGTGGAAAAGCACGTCGCGAGCGCGGGCCTCGGCGACGTCAAGGTGAGCTGGGTCACGCTGACGAGCGGCGGCGCCTCGGTCGACGCGCTGATCTCCGGCAACGTCGATTTCGTCACCAGCGGCGCCACCAACCTGCTGCTCGCCTGGGACCGCACCCGGGGCGAGGTGAAGGGGCTCGCGGCCTCCGCCGGCGCGCCGATGCTGCTCGTGACCCGCAACCCGGCGGTGAAGACGCTCGCCGACTTCTCGTCGAAGGACCGGATCGCGGTGCCGACCGTGAAGGTCTCGGCCCAGGCCGTGATGCTGCAGATCGCCGCCGAGCGCCAGCTCGGCGAGGCCGGCCGCAACAAGCTCGACCCGATCACGATCCAGCTCGGCCATCCCGACGCGGTCGGCGCGCTGCTCGGCGGCACCAGCGAGGTCAACAGCCACTTCTCGCTGCCGCCCTACCAGCAGATCGAGCTGAAGGACCCGAAGATCCACGTCGTGCTGAACTCCTTCGACGTGGTCGGGGGCCCGTTGAGCAACGCCATCGTGTTCGGCCGCGGCAAGTTCATGGAGCAGAACCCGAAGACCACCGCCGCGGTGCTCGCCGCCATCGACGAGGCCAACGCGCTCATCCGTGACGACCCGAAGCGGGCGGCCGAGATCTACCTCGCGGCGACCAAGGAGAAGTTCGAGCCCGACGAGCTCGTCGCGATGATGAAGCAGCCCGGCGTCGTGTTCTCGACCACGCCCTACGGCACCATGCTGCAGGCCGATCACCTGGTGAAGGCCGGCGTGCTGAAGAACCGCCCGAAGGAGTGGAAGGATTTCTTCTACAAGGCGGTGCACGGCCAGCCGGGCACGTGAGGCCGGAGGAGCGGAGTCTGGCCGATCGAGATCGGCCACCCTGCTGGTCGTTCCGGGTTCCGCTTCGCGGCTCCGGGACGACCCCGTGAGGTGGACGCGGATCGACCGACGATCGGGTTTCGGCGCCGACCAGGCGTCGAGGGTCAGCGCGGCAGGATGTCCAATCCGGCGCGGCCGACGGTGAGTTCGCCGATGTCGCAGGCGGCCACGGTGTCGGCCGGGAACGCGACGGCACCGGAGGCCGAGGCGCCGCCGGTGCCGTAGCCGTAGGCGGTGCGGCCCCAGCCGCTCGCCGCCCGCACCGGCCGGGCACCCGGGCGCGGATAAGGCCCGACGACGTCGTGATCGAACGGGCTCCACATCCGGCAATCGTAGCCGGGCAGGCCGGAGACGACCGGGCCGACGGGGGCGGGCTCGCGGGTCCGCGGGGCAGCCAGCGCCAGGGTCGGCATCAGGGCCGCGGCGAGGACGGCGCTTCGGATCATGCCCCAGTCTCCCGGCCGATGCGGATGGCGGCTCTCGCGGTCCGAGATAGGGGAGTTCGTGGGGTGCGCCAGCCGTCGTGCGGGCTTCGGGTGAAGCGCGTGCGTCGAACGAGGCAGTCGGCGACGGTCCGGTGGCGCGGCCGGATCTTCCCGCAGCGATCTTGCCCTCCACCTCGTCGTTCCGGCCTCCGCTTTCGCGGCCCCGGAATGACGAGGTGGATGTCATCGTCCATCAAGCGCGGCGGACAGACGGTCGAGGGGCCCGGCGGAGACGAAGCCCCCGCTCAGGCCGCCCGCACGCCGTCGAGGAAGCGGTGGACCTCGGCCGAGAGGTGCTCGGACTGGCGCGACAGCTCGGAGGCCGCCGCGAGCACCTGGCTCGCCGCCGCCCCGGTCTCCTCGGAGGCCCGCGCCACGCCCGCGATGTTGCCGGTGACCTCGCCGGTGCCGGTCGCGGCCTGGGAGACGTTGCGCACGATCTCCTGGGTCGCCGCGCCCTGCTCCTCCACCGCCGAGGCGATCGAGACCGCCACGGTGCTGATCTCGCGGATCCGGCCGGTGATCGCGCCGATGGCCGAGACCGCCTGGTCGGTCACGCCCTGGATCTCGCCGATCTGGCCGGCGATCTCCTCGGTCGCTCGCGCGGTCTGGGAGGCGAGCTCCTTGACCTCGGCGGCGACGACCGCGAAGCCGCGGCCCGCCTCGCCGGCCCGCGCCGCCTCGATGGTCGCGTTCAGCGCCAGGAGGTTGGTCTGGGCGGCGATGCCGGAGATCATGCCGACCATGTCGCCGATCCGCGCCGATGTCGCCTTGAGCGCCTGGACGAGCTGGCCGGTCTTGTCAGCCTCGCCGACCGCCGCCTGGGCGAGGCCGGCCGAACCCTGGACCTGGCGGCCGATCTCCTGGACCGACGCTCCCAGCTCCTCGGCGGCCGCCGCCACCGTGCCGACGTTGGACGCCGCCTCCTCGGCCGCGGCCGCGACCGCGGTGGACTGGGACGCCGTCTGCGTCGCGGTGGCGGTCATCGTGCCGGCGGTGGCCTGCAGCTCGGTGGCCGAGGCGGAGACGAGGCCGACGATCCCGCCGACCGCGCGCTCGAACCCGTCGGCCAGCTCCACCATCGTCCGCCGGCGCTCCGCGGCGGCGGCCTCGTCGGCGAGGTGGCGGATCTCCGCCTCCTCGGCGGCCTTGCGGGCGACCATGTCCCGGATGCCCGCGACCGCGCGGCCGACCGCGCCGATCTCGTCGCCCCGGGAAGCCGCCTTGATCTCGGCGCCCGTGTCGCCCCGGGCCATGCGCTCGAGCACGCCGACGAGGCCGCCGAGCGGACGCGTGATGCCGAACACGACGATCAGGACGGCGAGCCCGAGGGCGGCGAGCATCCCCAGGACCGCCGACCCGATCAGCACCGTGCCGGCCTCGTCCGCCGCGCGGTCGGCGGAGTCCCGCGCCCGCTTGAGCTCCGCCGTCAGGAGGTCGATGCGCCCCTGGACGATGTCGCGGACCTTCAGCCGGATCGGCGCCGCATCGACCAGCAGGACCTTGCCGGCCGCCTCGTTCTCGTTCCGGAGCCCCAGGACGTTGGCCCGCGCGGAGACGGCGAAGAACTCGACCAGGGTCTGGCGCAGCCGCTCGTTCGCCGCCCGCCGATCCGGCGTGTCGGACAGGGCGACGAGCGTGTCGGCACCGGCGAGGGCGGCCTTCTCCGCGGCGTCGTGGCGCTCCTTGTAGCCGGCCATCTCCTCCTGGCGCGTCTCCAAGGCCATGTTGCGGCTCTGGACCGCCGCCTCGTTCACGTTGAGGCGGACGGCCAGGATGGTCTGCAGCCGGACCATCTGCACCTCGACCAGCTGGCGCGTCTGCGCCGACAGGCTGGCGATCGTGGTGTGCGCATACGAGACGAGGCCGCCCGCCACGACCGCGACGATCAGCAGCGGCAGAGCAGCCTTCACCAGTATGCGAGTGTTGCCGAGAAGATTCATTGCCGGAGACCTGATGCGACCAATCGTGTCCAGAGTTTTCCGGAAACCGTTAATCGATGCCTAATATTTAAACACTGGAGCGCCGGGTCGATCGCATATAACCGTTTCGCAGTACAACTTCGAACGCCCACCCCGAGTGACAGGTTTTAATTCCCAGTTCATCGCTGCTTGCCCGGCATCCAAGCCGGGCGGCGACGCGCGCCCGCCCGCCGGATGCATCGCCCGTCCGGCCGGGTCTCGCGGCCGGTGCCCTCGCGGACCGGGAGCACCGTCAGGCCGGCCGCGTGATCCGCTCAGCCGACCCGCGCCTCGCTCGCGGCGGCCTGCGGCCGCCCCGCGACCATCTCCCGCGCCCGCGCGACGCTCAACGCCCGGTACGCCTGCACCGCCGCGCCGGCCGCCTCCGCGGTCAGGGCCGGTCCGGGCCGGGCGCGCAGGTAGGCGCCGAGAGTCGAGAGCCGCAGGTCCGCCGCGCGCACGATCAGGGCGAGGGCCCGCAGACCCGCGGAGCGATGCGCGGCCTCGGCCCGCGCGGGGGAGCAGCCGGCGAGATGGGCGAGGCCGAGGAGCGCCTCGGCGGTCCGCCCGTCGGCGAGCCAGCCCCGGATGTCGGCCTCCTCGAGGCCGAGGCGGATCCGCAGGGCCACGGCCTCGGCGGCCCGGCGCGGCGGACCGGGAGGCCCGGGGGTCCGCAGCAGGGCGGCGCGCTGGCCCGGCAGCAGGCCGCGGGCGGCGAGCCCCGCCGCGAGGCCGCCCCGGTCCTCCATCCGGTCGGACAGGGTCGTGAGCGCCGCGAGCGAGAGCCGCGCGCCCGGATTGCCGAGCAGCGTCGCCATCACCGCCTCGTCGCCGCGATCGGCCAGCACGTCGGCGACCCGGGCCGCGACCCTCTCGCGCCGGGCGATCGCCGCGAGATGCGCCGGCCCGCGGCTGCGGGCGACGCGCAGCAGCACGTCGTCGGGCAGCGCGGCGCAGGCCGCCAGCACCGGGACCGCCACCTGGGCCTCGGGATCGAGGGCGAGGTGCCGGGCGAGCTTGTGCGGCGGGCGCGGCAACGCCCCGACCCGGCGGGCGAGCCGCCCGCGCGACTCCGGCCCCGCGCCCTCGGCGAGGACCGTCAGCACCTCGTCGAAGGCGCCGACCTGCGGCCCCGAGAGCCGGTCGGCCCGGGCGACGAGGAGGTCGGTGACGCCGTGGAGAACCCGCGCCGGATCGGCGACCCGCTCCGCCTCGTCGACGAGGTCGGCGAGCGTGGCGCCGGCCGGCGGCGGGATCCTGTCGGGCCGGGGAGCCGCTGCCGATGCCATGGTGCGGGAATCCTGCGGGGATGCGGGAGGAGCCGTCCGGACGGACGCCGCGGCAATCTTGACGGCGGCATGGTTACGCGAGCCTTAGCGTCCGGCCATCGGCCTCCCGCTCCCGCCCTCCGCTCTTGCGCCGCGCTTTTGCCCCACACTCTTCCCGAGCACTCTTGCCCTTTCCCCGAAACTTGCTATAGGCCGCGCCTCGCGTTCGCTCCGGCCGGGGGCTGAACGGACGGTGTCGGGTCGCCAGACCCGCCGCAGGGGCTCGCCCCGTCGTCCCGTGTCTCCGCCTTCGAACAACCGCTCGGGCCTTTGCAGGCTCGAAGGGCTTGGCGCCGTGCGACGCGAAGACGAACCGGCCCGACGCCCGACGCACATCCGTGTCATCTGGCAGAGGGCCAAAGTCTCCCTGAGAAAGGCCCATCATGGCTCTCTACGAGCATGTGTTCCTGGCTCGCCAGGACGTGACCTCGCAGCAGGTCGAAACGATGATCGAGACCTACAAGTCCGTCATCGAGCAGAACGGCGGCAAGGTCGAGAAGACCGAGATGTGGGGCGTGAAGTCCCTCGCCTACCGCATCCGCAAGAACCGCAAGGCGCACTTCACCCTCCTCAACATCGACGCTCCCCCGGCGGCCCTCGCCGAGATGGAGCGCCAGATGCGCATCTCCGAGGACGTGCTGCGCTTCATGACCGTGCGCGTCGAGGAGCTCGAGTCCGAGCCGTCCGCGATGATGCAGAAGCGCGACCGCGACGAGCGCAAGGACCGCGAGCGCGGCCGTCGCCGTGACGACGACGGGTTCGCCGGCGGCTTCGGCGGCGGTGACCGCCCGGAGCGCGGCGACCGTCCGGATCGCGGCGACCGTCCGGAGCGCCCTGAGCGCGCCGAGCGCAACACGAACGAGGAGCAGTAAGCCATGGCTTTCGGTGCTGGTGGCGGCGGTGGCCGTCGTCCGTTCTTCCGTCGGCGCAAGACCTGCCCGTTCTCGGGCCCCAACGCCCCGAAGATCGACTACAAGGACGTGAAGCTGCTCTCGCGCTACGTCTCCGAGCGCGGCAAGATCGTGCCCTCGCGCATCACCGCGGTGTCGGCCAAGAAGCAGCGCGAGCTCGCCCAGGCGATCAAGCGCGCCCGCTTCCTGGGCTTCCTGCCCTACGTGATCCGCTGATCCTCTGATCAACAACCCGGCGGCTCTCGTGCCGCCGGGTCGCTGGGGCGACGCGCGTCGCCTCTAACCCCGCCCTCGAGAGGGGCGGCGGGACAGCGAACGGGTTCCTGATGGTTCGTCACACCGGCATCGGCGTCGTCGCCGGCCTCGCCTCGGCGCTCCTGATCGGGGTCGTCGTCCAGGCGACGCCCCTCGCGCTCGCGCTCTACCTGCTCGCCCCGCTGCCGATCCTGATCGTCGCGATGGGCTGGAGCCACCGGACCGGCCTCGTGGCCGCCGCCTCCGGCACGCTCGCCCTCGCGCTCGCCTCCTCCCCTCTGCGCGGCCTCGCCTTCCTGGTCTCGACCGCGCTTCCCGCCTGGTGGCTCGGTTACCTCGCGCTGCTCGGCCGCGAGACCGCGCCCGGCCGGATGGAATGGTACCCGACCGGGCGGCTGCTCGCCTGGGTCGCCGTCACCGCGGCCGTCGCCCTCATCGTCGTGGTGATGCTGTCGTCGGGCGACCACGCCGCCTACCAGGAGCGGGTCCGCCGCCTCGCCCGGGCGATGCTGCAGGTGCAGATGCAGGAGACCCCGTCCCGGGGCGCCGGCCTGGAGGAGGACGACCTCGCCCGCATCGCCGAGCGGGTCGCCGGCCTCGCCCCCGCCATCATGGCGACGACCTTCACCCTGCTCCTGACCTTCTATCTCTGGGCCGGCGCCCGGGTGGTGCAGATCTCCGGCCGCCTCGCCCGGCCCTGGCCGGACCTGGCCGCCACCGCCCTGCCGCGCCGGGCCCTGTGGGCCCTCGTCGCCGGCGCCGTGCTCTCGGTCGCGCCCGGCTATGCCGGGGCGTTCGGGGTGGCGCTGCTCGGCGCCTTCGCGGCCGCCCTGGCGCTCCAGGGCCTGGCGGCGCTCCACGACCGCAGCCGCGGCAAGCCCGGCCGCACGCCGCTCCTCGTCGGCCTCTACGTGCTGGTCTTCCTCACGCAGGGGCTGGCGCTCGCCGCGCTCTCGCTCTTCGGCCTGGTCGACGCCCTGTTCGGGCGCCGCCGGGCGGCCAAGGCTCCGCCCTTGGCCTGACCCGAATCCCCGGACCGCCCGTCGGGCGGTCCGGTTCCCCGAAGGCGGCCCGTTCCGCCATCACCACCCGGAGGCCGCGAGGCCTCGCATTGGAAGGACGACGACCATGGAAGTGATCCTGCTCGAGCGCGTGGCCAAGCTCGGCCAGATGGGCGAGACCGTGAAGGTGCGGCCGGGCTTCGCCCGCAACTTCCTGCTCGCCCGCGGCAAGGCCCTGCGCGCCACCGAAGGCAACAAGAAGCGCTTCGAGGACCAGCGCGCCCAGCTCGAGGCCCGCAACCTCGAGCGTCGCTCGGAGGCCGAGAAGGTCGGCGAGACCCTCAACGGCAAGAGCTTCGTGCTGATCCGCCAGGCCGGCGAGACCGGCGTGCTCTACGGCTCGGTCTCCCCGCGCGACCTCGCCGAGGTGGTCACCCAGGAGGGCTTCACGATCAACCGCGACCAGTTCAGCATCGCCCAGCCGATCAAGACGCTCGGCCTGCACACCGTCCCGGTGGTGCTGCACCCCGAGGTCGAGGTCAGCGTGACCGTGAACGTCGCCCGCAGCCCCGAGGAGGCCGAGCGCCAGGCCCGCGGCGAGTCGACCACCACCCGCGAGGAGTTCAACCTCGACGACCTCGGCCTCGAGGTCGGGGCCGCCCTGGCCGAGGCCGGCCCGGACGCCGACAGCGACCGCTGATCGATCCAGGGTTCTCCCGCCGCCCGCGGCGGGAGAACCGGGACAGCGGGGACAAGCCCGCGAGCCGGGCTTGACTTGTTCCCAGTTTGTTCCAGCATGGCGGGGTCCGCGGCGCGAGTCGCGGGCCCCGCTGTCGTTTCGAGCCACGGCCGCCGCCCCTCGGTCAAGGTTTGGTCAACGATACGGGTGCGATGGTCGCCGCAGCGGCTATGATCTGACACCCGTCCTAGCCTCCCCTCTTGCCCGGAGCCCCGCCGGATGGCCATTCCCAGCACCCTGACGGCGAACCTCGAGCCCGTGCAGCAGGAATACCGCGTCGCCCCCCACAACATCGACGCCGAGCAGGCCCTGCTCGGCGCGATCCTGGTCAACAACGACGCGTTCTACCGGGTCTCGGACTTCCTGCTCCCCGAGCACTTCATGGAGGAGGTGCACCGGCGGATCTACGAGGTGTCGATCACGCTGATCAAGGCCGGCAAGCTCGCGAGCCCGATCACGCTGAAGACCTATCTCGGCGACGCGGATCTCGGCGGCCTCACGGTCGGCCAGTACCTCGCCCGGCTCGCCGCCGAGGCCACCACGGTCATCAACTCCGAGCATTACGGCCGCACGATCTACGACCTGGCCCTGCGCCGGCGCCTGATCACCATCGGCGAGGACCTGGTCAACGGCGCCTACGAGGCCCCGGTCGAGACCTCGCCGCGCGAGCAGATCGAGGCGACGGAGCGCCGGCTCTACGAGCTCGCCGAGACCGGCAAGTACGACGGCGGCTTCCAGAAATTCTCCGACGCCCTGACGGCGGCGGTCGACATGGCGGCCAAGGCCTACCAGCGCGAGGGGCGGCTGTCGGGCATCGCCACCGGCCTGTCCGACCTCGACGCCAAGATGGGCGGCCTGCAGGCCTCGGACCTGATCATCCTGGCCGGCCGCCCCGGCATGGGCAAGACCTCGCTCGCGACCAACATCGCGTTCAACATCGCCAAGGCCTATGTCGGCGAGAAGCAGCCCGACGGCTCGATCGCGACCAAGAACGGCGGCATCGTCGGCTTCTTCTCGCTCGAGATGTCGGCCGAGCAGCTCGCCACCCGCATCATCGCCGAGCAGTCGGGCGTCGCCTCCTACAAGATCCGCCGCGGCGACATCCGGCCGGAGGAGTTCTACAAGATCACCGACGCCGCCCGGGACATGCAGACGATCCCGTTCTACATCGACCAGACCGGCGGCATCTCGATCGCCCAGCTCGCCGCCCGCGCCCGCCGGCTCAAGCGCCAGCGCGGCCTCGACCTCCTCGTCGTCGACTACCTCCAGCTCCTGTCGGGCTCGTCCAAGAAGGGCGAGAACCGGGTGCAGGAGATGACCGAGATCACCACCGGCATGAAGGCGCTGGCCAAGGAACTGGCGGTGCCGATCGTCGCCCTGTCGCAGCTCTCGCGCCAGGTCGAGGCCCGCGACGACAAGCGGCCGCAGCTCTCGGACCTGCGCGAATCGGGCTCGATCGAGCAGGACGCCGACGTGGTGATGTTCGTGTTCCGCGAGGAATACTACGTCAAGAACAAGAAGCCGCGCGAGGGCACGGAAGAGTTCTTCACCTGGGAAGCCGAGATGAACCGCGTCTACGGCAAGGCCGAGGTGATCCTGGGCAAGCAGCGCCACGGCCCGACCGGCACCGTCGAGCTCCAGTTCGACGCCGAGATCACCCGGTTCTCGAACCTCGCCCAGGGCGACCGGCTGCCGGATACGCATTGATGCCCCGGCCGCCTGACCGGAAGTCAGGCGGGTCCTCGCTGCGGCCTTGGCGGTGCTCCCTTCGGGCGATAGACCGGGGCGCCAGGAGCGAGATGATGACCGAGCCCACCCCGATCGGCCACGGCGGCCGCCTCACCGTCGACCTCGCAGCCCTGCGGGCGAACTGGCGGATCCTCGCGACAGCCGCGGAATGCCCCGAGACCGCCGCGGTCATCAAGGCCGACGCCTATGGCTGCGGGATCGCCCGGGCGGCGCCAGCCCTGTGGGCGGAGGGCTGCCGCACCTTCTTCGTCGCCCACCTGTCGGAAGCGCTCTCCGCCCGCGAGGCGGTGCCGGACGCCGTGGTCTACGTGCTCAACGGCTTCCCGCCCGGGAGCGCGCAGGCCTACCGGGACGCGGATCTCCGGCCGGTGCTGGGATCGCGCGACGAGGTCGCCGAGTGGGCGGCCGCGAACCGGGAGGCGGGACCGCGCCCGGCGGCCCTCCACGTCGATACCGGCATGAACCGCCTCGGCCTGTCGGTGCCGGACGCCCTTTCCCTCGCCGGCGACCCGATGATGGCGGAGGCCGGGTTCGACCTCCTGATGAGCCACCTCGTCAGCGCCGAGGTCGAGCACGATCCCCTCACCGACCATCAGGCGGCGGAGTTCGCCCGGGTGCGCGCGGCCTATCCCCATCTCAGGGCTTCCCTCGCCAATTCCTCGGGCGACTTCCTCGCCTCCTGCCGCGCCGACCTGGCGCGGCCGGGCTACGCCCTCTACGGCGGCAACCCGCGGCCGGGGCGCGACAACCCGATGCGCCCGGTGGTGCGGCTCGAGGCCGGCATCCTCCAGGTCCGGGAGGTCGAGGCCGGCGCCACCGCCGGCTACAACGCCCGCTGGGTCGCCCGGGGCCCCCGGCGCCTCGCCACCCTGTCGCTCGGCTACGCCGACGGCTACCCGCGCGCCTCCACCGGCCGCGGCGAGGCCGTGGTCGGCGGCGTGCGCTGCCCCTTCGCCGGCAACGTCTCGATGGACCTCATCATCCTCGACGTGACCGAGGTGCCCCGGGACGCCCTGCGCCGCGGCGCGCCCGCGACGCTGATCGGCGACGGGCTCGACCTCGACACGGTCGGGCGCAACGCCGGGACGATCGGCTACGAGATCCTGACCGGGCTCGGGGCGCGCTACGAGCGGGTGTATCGGGATTGAGGGTTCGGGTCCTCCCCGTGTCGCGCCGACGGGATTGAAGCCCCCTTCGCCGTCCCGGGTTCCCGCCGTCAGCGAGCCCCGGGACGACCCGGAGGGTGTGAGCCGCATCGAGGCGCGTCGGCACCTTCGAAAACCCGGTACGGAACCGGCGCAGCCCACATCTCCCGCTCCTTTCGAAAAGACGGTTTTGCTCGCGCCCGGTTGGCGCTAGGCTCCTGCCCGGGAATGCCGGGGCGCTGAGACCCCGGCGACGGGAGGATTCGCGCATGGACTTCACCCTCTCCGAGCGGCAGCGCCACTGGCGCGACCGGGTCCGGGCCTTCATGGACGAGCACGTCCGTCCGGCAGTGCCGACCTACAAGGCCGAGATGGAGGCCTTCGGCTCGGAGCGCTGGCAGCCGGTGCCGGTGATCGAGCGGCTGAAGCCCGTGGCCCGCGAGGCCGGCCTGTGGAACCTGTTCCTGCCCCCCTCGTCCCAGCACGACGACGGCGCGTTCCGGGGCGCGGGCCTGACCAACCTCGACTACGCGCTCTGCGCCGAGGAGATGGGCCGGATCTCCTGGGCCTCCGAGGTGTTCAACTGCTCGGCGCCCGATACCGGCAACATGGAGGTGCTGCACCGCTACGGCACCAAGGCCCAGAAGGAGCGCTGGCTCACGCCCCTGATGGCCGGCGAGATCCGCTCGGCCTTCCTGATGACCGAGCCGGACGTGGCCTCCTCGGACGCCACCAACATCGAGACCCGCATCCGCCGCGACGGCGACCACTACGTCATCAGCGGGCGCAAGTGGTGGTCCTCGGGCGTCGGCGATCCGCGCTGCGCCGTCGCGATCGTGATGGGCAAGACCGACACCAGCGCCCCCCTGCACCAGCAGCAATCGCAGATCCTCGTCCCCCTCGACACCCCGGGGATCGAGGTGGTGCGGATGCTGCCGGTCTTCGGCTACGACGACGCGCCGCACGGCCATGCCGAGGTGATCCTCCACGACGTGCGGGTGCCGGTCGAGAACCTGCTGCTCGGCGAGGGCCGCGGCTTCGAGATCGCGCAAGGGCGCCTCGGGCCGGGGCGCATCCACCACTGCATGCGCACCATCGGGGTGGCGGAAGAGGCGCTGGAGAAGATGGCCAAGCGGCTCCTCGGCCGCGTCGCCTTCGGCAAGCGCATCGCCGACCATTCGGTCTGGGAGCAGCGCATCGGCGAGGCCCGCACCGACATCGAGATGACGCGGCTGCTCTGCCTCAAGGCGGCCGACATGATGGACAAGGTCGGCAACAAGGGCGCCAAGCTCGAGATCGCGATGATCAAGGTCGCCGCCCCGCGCATGGCGCTCAAGATCATCGACGACGCGATCCAGGCCCATGGCGGCGCGGGCGTCAGCAGCGATGCCGGCCTCGCCTATTCCTACGCCCGCATCCGCACGCTGCGCCTCGCCGACGGGCCGGACGAGGTCCATAACCGCTCGATCGCCCGGCTGGAACTGGCGCAGTACGGCAACCGCGAGCGGCCCAAGGCCTGAGCGGCAAGTCGTGAGCGGCAAGTCCTGACCAGGCGGGACGGCCTGACGGAAGATCGTCCGCGCGGGAGGCCCGATCCGGAGGATGGGCTTTCCGCTCGGGCAGCAAAAAAGAACGACGATGCTTTTGACGGCGCGGAAGCGGCCTCCGATACTTGGGGCCGTCCGCGCCGTTCGTTCGACTGGCGCCGGCTCTTCTTCATGACAGACGAGCGAGGATCCGCCATGACCCAGCAGACCGCGCAGCCGACCCCTGAGCCGATCCGCTTCGCCTACTGGGTGCCGAACGTGTCGGGCGGCCTCGTCATCAGCAGGATCCCCCAGCGCACGAGCTGGGACGCCGACTACAACCGCGAGCTGGCGCGGATCGCCGAGCGGGCGGGCTTCGACTACGCCCTGACCCAGATCCGCTTCACCGCTGGCTACGGCGCCGAGTACCAGCACGAATCGGTCGCCTTCAGCCACGCGCTGCTCGCCGCCACCGACCGGCTGAAGGTCATCGCGGCGCTCCTGCCCGGGCCGTGGAACCCGACTCTGGCGGCCAAGCAGGTGGCGACGATCTCGCAGCTCACCGGCGGACGCATCGCCGTCAACATCGTCAGCGGCTGGTTCTCCGGCGAGTTCCGGGCGATCGGCGAGCCCTGGCTCGACCACGACGAGCGCTATCGCCGCTCGGAGGAGTTCATCCGGTCCCTGCGGGGGATCTGGACGCAGGACGATTTCAGCTTCCGTGGCGACTTCTACCGCTACAGCAACTACACCCTGAAGCCGAAGCCGGCCGAGCCTCTCCCTGAGATCTTCCAGGGCGGCTCGTCGCGGGCGGCGCGGGACATGGCGGCCCGGGTCTCCGACTGGTACTTCACCAACGGCAACACGCCCGACAACATCCGGACCCAGGTCGAGGACATCCGCCACAAGGCCGCGGCCGAGGGGCGGCAGGTGAAGATCGGCGTCAACGCCTTCGTGATCGCCCGCGACACCGAGGAGGAGGCCCGGGCCGTGCTGCGCGAGATCATCGACCACGCCGACCCGGAGGCGGTGCGCGCCTTCGGCCACGAGGTCAAGAATGCCGGCGCCGCCTCGCCCGAGCGCGAGGGCAACTGGGCGACGTCGAGCCTCGAGGACCTGGTCCAGTACAATGACGGCTTCCGCTCGAACCTGATCGGCACGCCGGACCAGATCGCCGAGCGGATCCTGGCGCTGAAGGATGCCGGCGCCGACCTCGCGCTGCTGGGCTTCCTGCACTTCCAGGAGGAGGTGAAATATTTCGGCGAGCAGGTGATCCCGCGGGTGCGGGCGCTGGAGGCGGCGCGGGCCGAGCGGCGGGCGGCGGCCTGACGGCGCGACCTCCCCGCCCTATCCTGAGGGGGGCTGTTCCAGGGGAGGCATCCATGACCGAGGCGAGTGCGGGACCGATCCACGCCTTCCTCGCCGGGCGCGGGCGCGACGGACGCGGCCGCGGCCTCGCCGACGTGCTGGCCTTCGACGACGCCCGCATCGAGGGCGTGCACGACTTCATCCAGTGGCTGTTCCCGCTCGCCGAGGCGAGCCGGGCGGTGCCGGGGGCGCCGGTGCTCGGACCTGCGGAGGCGGAGGCGATCCGGGCCGATCCGGCGGCGCGGGCCGGGCTGCTGGCCGCCCGCGACCGGATGCAGCGGTTCTACGCCGCGACCGACGGGTGGCTCACGGCCTTCGACCACAACCACCTGCGCATCACCCGCATCCTGACGGCCCTGCGCGACCTCGCCGGGCCGGAGGAGGCCCGGGCCTTCCACGACGCCGTCCTGCGCCTCAACGATGCGGCAGGCTCCCCGGTGAATCCGGGGAGCCTGGATTACTGGCGGCGGGCCGTGGGCTAGAAGAACGCCTGCAGCCCGGTCTGCGCCCGGCCCAGGATCAGGGCGTGGACGTCGTGGGTGCCCTCGTAGGTGTTCACCGTCTCGAGGTTCTGGGCGTGGCGCATCACGTGGTACTCGCCCATGATGCCGTTGCCGCCGTGCATGTCGCGCGCCTCGCGGGCGATGGCGAGCGCCTTGCCGCAATTGTTGCGCTTGACGAGCGAGATCATCTCCGGCGCCATCCGGCCCTCGTCGAACAGCCGACCGACGCGCAAGCTACCCTGGAGGCCGAGAGCGATCTCGGTCTGCATGTCGGCGAGCTTCTTCTGCACCAGCTGGGTCTGGGCGAGCGGCCGGTCGAACTGCTTGCGGTCGAGCGTGTATTGCCGCGCCCGGTGCCAGCAATCCTCGGCCGCGCCCAGCGCCCCCCAGGAGATGCCGTAGCGCGCCCGGTTGAGGCAGCCGAACGGACCCTTGAGGCCCGAGACGTTCGGCAGCAGCGCGCTCTCCGGCACCTCGACGCCGTCCATGACGATCTCGCCGGTGACCGAGGCGCGCAAGGACAGCTTGCCCTTGATCTTCGGCGCCGACAGCCCCTTCATCCCCTTCTCGAGGATGAAGCCGCGGATCTGGTTGTCGTGGGCCGGCGACTTCGCCCAGACCACGAACACGTCGGCGATGGGAGCATTCGAGATCCAGGTCTTGGCGCCCGAGAGGCGGTAGCCGCCGTCGATCTTGTCGGCGCGGGTCTTCATGCCGGCGGGATCCGAGCCGGCATCCGGCTCGGTCAGGCCGAAGCAGCCGACGAACTCGCCCGTGGCGAGCTTCGGCAGGTACTTTTTCCGCTGGGTCTCGTCGCCGTAGGCGTAGATCGGGTACATGACGAGCGACGACTGCACGCTCATCATCGAGCGGTAGCCGGAATCGACCCGCTCGACCTCGCGGGCGACGAGGCCGTAGGCGACGTAGCTCGCTCCGGCGCAGCCGTACTCCTCCGGCAGGGTGACGCCGAGGAGACCCAGTTCGCCCATGGCGTTGAACAGCGCGCGGTCGGTCTTCTCCTCGGCATAGGCCTCGACGATGCCGGGCAGCAGCCGCTCCTGGGCGAAGCTGCGGGCCGAGTCGCGGATCAGGCGCTCGTCGTCGGTGAGCTGGTCGTCGAGCAGGAACGGATCGTCCCACCGGAACGCGCCGCGGGTGCCCTCGTTGGGCTTCACCGGGGTCAGGTTGGTCTGGGTCGCGGCCGCGGCGGACGGGGCGTTCATGGCGTCTCCTCCTTGCATTTCGGGCGGGACGTTACCCCGGGTGCGCCGCCTCCGCCAGGATGCGAAACCGCATTCCGCACGCGCCAGCCATGCGGAAACGAGGCAGGATTACTTGACCTGCTGCTTGTCGAGCTTGCGGGCCAGCGTCCGCCGGTGCATCCCGAGGCGCCGTGCGGTCTCCGAGATGTTGAAGTCGGTCTCGACCAGGGTCTGGTGGATGCGCTCCCATTCGAGCGTCTTGATCGAGGTCGGACGCCCGTCGAGGGCGATGGCGGTGTCGCCTTCCGCCTTGGAGAAGGCCGCCTCGATGTCGTCGGTGTTGGCGGGCTTGGCGAGATAGTGGCAGGCCCCGAGCTTGATCGCCTCGACCGCGGTCGCGATGCTAGCATAGCCGGTCAGCACCACGGTCAGGATGCCCGGATCGTGGTCGTGCAGGGCCTTGACGCAAGCGAGGCCCGATTCGCCGTTGAGCTTCAGGTCGACCACCGCGTAGGTCGGGGTGCGCGCGGCGAGCAGCGCCTCGAGCGGGGCGAGGCCGGGCAGGCTCACCACGGTGTAGCCGCGCCGCTCGAACGAGCGGGTCAGGGTGGCGGCGAAGCGGTCGTCGTCCTCGACGATGACGAGCAGGCGGTCGTCCGACATCTCAGGCCCTGTTTCGATGGGGAAGGCGACACAGCACGGCGGATCGATCCTACCCCATCGGCGACCTCGTACCGGGAGCCCGCTCGCGGGCCGCGGCCTCCCGGGCCCGGAGCCGGGAGCGTTCCCGGGATGTAGGGTCCCGGACGGCCCGGGGGAGGTCGCCCGGCTCCTGGCAGGGCGGCTCCCCGCGCGGGTGGCGCCCCTCACCGCCGCGCCGCCAGCAGGTCGCGGATCTCGGTCAGGAGCTTCACGTCGGCGGGATCCTCCTTCGTCACCTCCTCGCGCCGCTGCAGCTGGTTCATGGCGCGGATCACCAGGAACAGCACGAAGGCGACGATCAGGAAGTTCAGCGCCACGGTGACGAACTGGCCGTAGCCGATCACCGCGCCCTGCTTCTTGGCCTCGGCGTAGGGCAGGCCGCTCTGCACCGTCGAGGACAGCGGCAGGTAGTAGTTCGAGAAGTCGAGCCCGCCCGTGATCGCGCCGACCGCCGGCATGATCACGTCCTGCACCAGCGAGGTGACGATGGCGCCGAAGGCCGCGCCGATCACCACGCCGACCGCAAGGTCGACGACGTTGCCGCGCAGCGCGAACTTCTTGAATTCCTCGAGCATGCAGGATCTCTCCGTTGCGGGCGCCGGCCGCCCGGCGAAGGTCTGCTCCGCGCGACACGGCGTCACGCGAGCGAACCAACCTGGATTAAGCTGGAGCGGACACGCGCGGAGGGGAGTCGTCCGATGGCGGATTGGGATGCGGGCCAGTACCTGAAATTCGCCGACGAGCGCACCCGGCCGGCGGCCGACCTGCTGGCGCGGGTGACGCTCGCCGCGCCGGCCCGCGCGGTCGATCTCGGCTGCGGGCCGGGCAACAGCACCGCGCTCATCGCGGCGCGCTTTCCCGACGCGGCGATCACCGGCCTCGATTCCTCGCCCGCGATGCTGGAGGAGGCGCGCCGGGCCCTGCCGGGCCGGAGCTTCCGGGAGGCCGACATCGCCGCCTGGGCGCCCGACGCCGCGCCGGACCTGATCTTCGCCAACGCCGTGCTGCACTGGCTGCCCGACCACGCCGCCCTGCTGCCGCGCCTCGCCGGCTTCCTGGCCCCGGGCGGCTGCCTCGCCGTGCAGATGCCGGACAACCTCGACGAGCCGTCGCACCGGCTGATGCGCGAGGTGGCCGAGGAGGCCCCGTTCCGCGCCCGCCTCGCCGGGGCCGCGGGCGCGCGCACCACGCTCGGCACCGTCCGGGACTACGACGCGTGGCTGTCGCGGGCGGGCTGCACCGTCGATCTGTGGCGCACCACCTATATCCACCCGCTCGCCGGCCATCGCGGCATCGTCGAATGGGTGCGCTCGACGGGCTTGCGCCCGTTCCTCACCCCCCTCGATCCGGAGGCGCAGGCCGCCTACCTCGCCCGCTACGAGGCGGCACTACGCGAGGCCTATCCGATGCAGGAAGACGGGCGGGTGCTGCTGCCGTTCCCGCGGCTGTTCCTGGTGGCGCGGCGGGCCTGACCCGCCGCCGTCAGGCCGCCGGCGCCTCGTCGCGCGGATGGGCCGGGGCCTCGGCCGCCTCGGCCTTGAGCCGGCGCCGGTACTGGTTGGCGCCGATCGGGATCGCGCCGAGATAGCCGAGGCTCAGGAGCGCCAGGATCTCGAACGGGAAGCTGATCAAGAGCCCGAACGCCGCCACCGTGACGACGAAGATCGGCAGCACGTATTCCCGCGGCACGCGCTTGCCGACGGTCTTGCCCGAGAAGGTCGGCACGGTGGAGATCACCATGAGGGCGATCACCAGCATGTAGACCAGCGCGACCGGCGCGAGGCTCGGGCTGAGCTCGAAGCCGAGGAAGTGCAGGTAGAGCGGCAGCATCACGGTCAGCGCGCCGGCCGGGGCCGGCATGCCGACGAAGAAGTCCTTCTTCCATTCCGGCCGGTTGGGATCGTCCAGCATCACGTTGAAGCGGGCGAGCCGCAGCGCCATCGCGATGGCGAAGATCAGGGCGACGATCCAGCCCAGCGACTTCAGGTTGTGCAGCACGAAGCTGTAGAGGATCAGCGCCGGGGCGCAGCCGAAATTGACGAAGTCGGCGAGGGAATCGAGCTCGGCGCCGAAGCGCGAGGTGCCCTTGAGCAGGCGCGCCACCCGGCCGTCGACGCCGTCGAGCACCGCGGCGGCGACGATCGCGATCACCGCCGGCTCGAACTTGCCCTCGAAGGCGAGGCGCACGGCGGTGAGCCCGAGGCAGACCGCCATCAGGGTGATCATGTTGGGGATGATCATCCGCACCGGCACCGCCTTGAAGCGGCGCGACCGCGTATCGGCGGATCTGGGCTCGGCCGATTTGGGCTCGTTCGGCTCCGGCGCGAAGGGCGGGAAGAGGTCGTCCATGGCGGGGCCTTCCCTGTCAGACGCGGCGGAACTGCCGCACCGGGCCGGTCCCGCGCAGGTCGGCGAGCACGGTCTCGCCGGCCACCGCCTTCTGGCCGAGGCCGACCAGCACCCGCGTGCCCGCCGGCAGGTAGACGTCGACCCGCGAGCCGAAGCGGATCAGGCCGAAGCGGTCGCCGACGGTGAGGTCGTCGCCGGGCTTGATCCAGTCGACGATGCGGCGCGCCACGAGGCCGGCGATCTGCACGACGCCGATCCGCACGGTCTCGCCGTTCTGCCGGGTCTCGATCACGAGGCCGTTGCGCTCGTTGTCCTCGCTCGCCTTGTCGAGCTCGGCATTGAGGAACAGGCCCGGGGTGTAGTGCACCTGGTCGATCCGGCCGGTGACCGGCACGCGGTTCACGTGGCAGTCGAACACGTTCATGAACACCGAGATCCGCAGCATCGGCTCGGAGGGCAGGTCGAGCTCGGCCGGGGGCAGCACGGTGCTGATGAGGTTCACCCGCCCGTCCGCCGGCGAGATCACCAGGCCGTCGCCGACCGGCACGATGCGCTCGGGGTCGCGGAAGAAGTAGCAGACCCACAGCGTCAGCAGCAGGAAGATCCAGCCGAGGAACTGCACGAAGGTGCCGGCGAGCACCGTCAGCACGATGCCGATCGCGATGAAGGGATAGCCCTCCTTGTGGATCGGCACCAGCACGCGGCGGATCGTCTCGAACAGGTCGGTCATAAGTCCTCGGATCGGTCCTCGGGCCCCAGGCCGGCCGCGAACGCAGCCGGCCAGCGCCCGCGGATGGCAGGCGCGTGGCTCGGCGTCAATCGTCCGATCGGCGCGGGGACGCCTTCACGAGACCGCGGCGGGCTCGGGCGCCTTCGCCACGGGTCCGGGAAGCTCGCCCGGCTCCAGGTGCGTGCGCAGGCTCTCGCCTTCCTCGGATTCCGCCCGCTTCAGCGCCTCGCGGGCGGCGTCCGCCTCGCGCTGGCGGTTCCACATCGCCGCGTAGACGCCGCCCTGGGCCAGCAGCGCCCCGTGGGTGCCGCGCTCGGCGATGCGGCCCTGGTCGAGGACGATGATCTCGTCGGCGCCCACCACCGTCGAGAGGCGGTGGGCGATGACGAGCGTGGTGCGGCCGCGGCTCACCCGGTCGAGGGCGTCCTGGATCTCGCGCTCGGTGAAGGAGTCGAGCGCCGAGGTCGCCTCGTCGAGGACGAGGATCGGCGGCGCTTTCAGGATGGTGCGGGCGATGGCGACGCGCTGCTTCTCGCCGCCCGAGAGCTTCAGGCCGCGCTCGCCGACCGGCGTGTCGTAGCCCTCCGGCAGGGCGGCGATGAAGCGGTCGATCTGGGCGAGGCGGGCGGCTTCCCGCACCTCCTCCTCGGAGGCCTCCCAGCGGCCGTAGCGGACGTTGTAGCCGATCGTGTCGTTGAACAGCACCGTATCCTGCGGCACCATGCCGATGGCGGCGCGCAAACTGTCCTGCTGCACGGCCGCGATGTCCTGCCCGTCGATCGTGATGCGGCCGGATTGCGGCTCGTAGAACCGGAACAGCAGGCGCGACAGGGTGGATTTCCCGGCCCCCGACGGCCCGACGATCGCGACGGTGCGCCCCGCCGGCACCGTGAAGCTGATGCCGCGCAGGATCGGCCGCTCCGGCACGTAGGCGAAGTGCACGTCCTCGAACCGCACCACTGCGTCACGGATCGCGAGCGGAGCGGCGCCCGGCCGGTCGGCGATCTCCGGGTTGCGGTGCAGGATCTTGAACATGTCGTCGATGTCGATCAGGGCCTGCTTGATCTCGCGGTAGATCATGCCCATGAAGTTGAGCGGCATCGAGAGCTGCACCAGCATGGTGTTGACCAGCACGAACCCGCCGATCGTCGCCCGCCCGGCCATGATGTCGCGGGCAGCCAGCCACATCACCACGCTCATGCCGATCGTGAAGATCACCGCCTGGCCGGCGTTCAGCACCGCGAGCGAGACGTAGGTCTGGGTCGAAGCCTTCTCGTAGCGGGCCATCGACTGATCGTAGCGGGCGGTCTCGCGGCTTTCCGCGCCGAAATACTTCACCGTCTCGTAGTTGAGCAGCGAATCGACCGCCTTGGTGTTGGCGTCGGTGTCGGAATCGTTCATCCGCCGGCGGATGGCGATGCGCCATTCCGTGGCCTTGTAGGTGTAGCCGAGATAGGCCGCCACCATGACCAGCACGACAGCCGAGTAGGACAGGCTGAACTCGTAGGCGAGGGTGCCGAGCACCAAGAGGAACTCGACGATGGTCGGCACCAGCGTCAGCACCATCAGGCGCGAGAGTTCCTCGATGCCGTTGCGGCCCCGCTCCAGCACCCGCGTCAGGCCGCCGGTCTTGCGCTCGAGGTGGAAGCGCAGGGACAGCTGGTGCATGTGCTGGAAGGTCTGGAGCGCCAGGCGCCGCACCGCGTGCATCGCCACCTTGGCGAACAGGCCGTCGCGCACCTGGGTCAGCAGCGCCATGGCGATCCGGGCGACGCCATAGAGCAGGATCATCAGGGCCGGCACGGCCCAGATCCCGGTCGGCACCGTCTCGCCTTTACCCCCCACCACCGCCACCAGCGCGTCGGTCGCCCACTTGAAGGTGAACGGCATCGCCAGGGTGACGACCTTCGCGACGAGCAGCAGGCCGAAGGCGACGAAGACGCGGCGCTGCAGGTCCGGCCGGCCATGGGGCCAGAGATAGGGCCAGAGGCGGCGGTAGGTCGCGACGAGGCCGGGCCGCTCGGGCTCGGCCGGTGGGATCTGGGTCGTGAACAAGGAACCGGTTCCGGACGGGATCGGCGCCGCATATAGGCCAGGATAGAACGGAGAGACAGCGCGCCCGACGCGGCCCGGCCCCGCGGCCGGGACGGCGCCGCGGCGGCCATCCGGGGGAAACCCGCGCGACACGCCGGCGAAACCCGCCTAGAACGGCGGCGCTCCGGCCGCGCCGGCCTCGCGCGTCCCCGTCCCTCTCGTGATGCCCGGATCGTCCATGCTGCTCCCTCCATCCCGCGATGTTCGGCGCCCGCGCACCGGGCCGGCCCTGCTGCCCGTGCACGCGCCCCCGTCCTGGGACAGCGCCTCGACGAGGGCCGTGCTCGAACGCTGCCTCGACCTCTGGCGCCGCTACGAGGCGCAGACCGTCGACCCGGCGGTGTCGCCGCACGACGACATGCTGGTCGACACCCCGGAGGGCCGGGCGCATTACCGCGACGTGGGCCTCTCGGCCCTGCGGCTGATCACCGAGGCGATGCTGCTCACCGGGCGCACGGACCCCGGGCGCATCCTCGACCTGCCCTGCGGCGGGGGCCGCGTGACGCGCCACCTCGTCAAGTTCTTCCCCGAGGCCGAGGTCGCGGTCGCCGACCTCGACGCCCGCAAGGTGGCGGACGTGGTGGCGCAGTTCGGCGTGACCGAGATTGCGGGCAGCAAGGACTTCTCCGCTCCGCTGCCCGGCGCCTACGACCTGATCTTCGTCGGCTCGCTGGTGACGCATTTCGACGCGCCGCTCTTCGCCCGGGCGGTGAACGTGATGATCGACGCGCTCGCTCCCGGCGGCGTGCTGGTCCTGACCTCGGCGGGGCGCAACTGGGCCGCGCTCTCGCGGACCGAGGACCGGGACAAGGGGCTGGTGCCGCTGCGCTGGTGGCGGGCGGCCCGGGCGCTCCTCGGCGGGCCGAAGGGCTCCGACCGCCTGCGCGTGCTGGAGGACGACTACGCCCGGCACGGCTTCGGCTACACCGAGGTGCGCAGCTGGACCAGGCTCTACGGCCAGAGCTACGGCGGCAGCTACGCGGCGCCGTCCTGGCTGATGCGGCTGGTCGAGGAGCGGGAGGACGCCCTCGTGATCGGCCTCAAGGAGCGCGGCTTCGACAACCTGCTCGACGCGACGCTGATCCAGCGGGCGAGGTGACGGCGGTCAGCCCGGGCTCTCGGGCATCTGCCGCTGTCCCTGCGACGCCTCGCCGGGCAGCACGAAGACCTGGCCGGGATAGATGCGGTTCGGATCGCGGATCTGGCCCTGGTTGGCGTCGAAGATCACCGTATAGCGCAGGCCGCGGCCGTAGGCCCGACGGCTGATGCTCCACAGGTTGTCGCCGCGGATGACCTTCGCGGTGCTGATGCCGGGCACGAACACCGCGCCGGGATCGGCGGCGGCGTGGTCGGCGGCGGCGTGGTCGGCGGAAGGCCGGTCGGCGGGGGCGAGGAGCGCCTGCGCACCCGGCGCCCGCGCGGCCTCCGGGGCGGCCGCCGTCGCAGCCCCCGGAGGAACGGCCGGGGACGGAGCCCCCGCGGGCGTCGGCGGGGACTGGCGGGCGAGGCGGCCCGACGCCTCGGCGGGCGCCGGCCGCTCGAGGGTCGGCGGCACGGCGAAGGCGGTCTCGGCGCGGGCCTTGACCGCGCCGGAGGCGGGATCGACCTGGTCGATCCGCACCCGGTAGTCGCCGGGCTTGACCCCGCTGCCGATCGTGAAGGCGATGCGGCCGTCCGGCGCCGCCCGGCCGGGGGCCACGAGCGTGTCGTTGAGGTAGAGGCGAAGGTCGGCCCTCGGGGCGCCCTGCGCGGTGACGTAGAGCCGCCCGCCCGGCTCGGCATCGACGCCGACGACCTTGACCGGCGGCGCGGGGGACGCGGGCGCGGTGCGGCCGGACTCGGCCGGCTTGGCGGCTTCCGCAAGCTTGGCGGCCTCCGCAAGTTTGCCGGCCTCCGGCGGTCTGGCGGTCTCCGGCAGCGAGAGCACCGCGGTCGGCTGGCCGGGGGCCGTCACGGCGACGAGGGGCTTGGCGCGGCGGTCCTGCGCCACCACCACCACGGCGCTCGCCCGCCCGGTCGCGACGGTGCCGTCGGGCGCGGTGCTGCGCAGGGTGATCTCGTGGCTGCCCGGCGGCAGCGTCGGCGGCACCAGGGCGAAGTTGCCGGCGGCATCGGCCGTGGTGCGGGCGAAGGGCTGGCCGTCGCGCAGCAGCTCGACCTCGGCGCCCGGGCGGCTGCGCCCGGCGACGACGCTCGCCCCGTCGGGCTCGACCCGGACGACGTCGAAGGACGGCGCGTCGCCCGCGGCCTGCGGCCTGGACGTGACCGGCGCGGCCTCGGGCCCCGTCGTCAGGGCTCCGGGCTTGGCCGGCGAGGCTCCGGGCCCGGCCGGCAGGGCGGCGAGCGGCGTCGGGGCGGTCTCGGATGGCGGGGCGTCCGGCGCGGCCAGCGAGAACAGGCGCGTACCGCTCGCCGCGACGCCGATGAGCACGAACCCGGCGACGAGGCCGACGGCCGCGAGGACGATGCCCCTGCGCAGCTCGGACGTCCGCAACTCGGTCGTCATGGCGCAACACTCCCGCTCACGGGGTCCCCCCGGATACGATGGCGTCTCCCGGCGTCGTCCGAGGCCGCGCGACCTTTCGCCTCCGGTCGACACGCCCGCGCCATCGCCCTCATATTAACAGGACTGGCGGGGCGAGACCACGCGGCGCGAATCGCGCGGTTCGGCCGGAAACTTGCGTACCGCAAGGCAGTAATCGGGATGGCCGGCTTCGGCCGCGAACGGTGCGGAGACTCGATGCGGACGGTTTGCGTGTATTGCGGCTCGGGGTTCGGCACCGATCCGGTCTTCGAGGCGGCGGCGCGGGCGCTCGGCCGCCACCTGGCGGAGGCCGGCATCGCCCTGGTCTATGGCGGCGGCAATGTCGGGCTGATGGGCACGGTGGCGCGGGCGGTGCTCGACCATGGCGGCCACGTCACCGGTATCATCCCGGACTTCCTGAAGTCGCGCGAGCGCATGCTCGACGACGTGCAGGAGACGGTCGTGGTCTCCGACATGCACACCCGCAAGAAGCTGATGTTCGACCGCTCGGACGCCTTCGTGGCGATGCCGGGCGGCATCGGCACCCTGGAGGAACTGGTCGAGCAGATGACCTGGTCGCAGCTCGGCCAGCACGCCAAGCCGATCCTGCTGCTCTCGGTGGCGGATTTCTGGGCGCCCTTCCTCGGCCTCCTCGACCACATGCGCCGCACCGGATTCATCCGCGAGGGGCTCGACCTCAGCTACCTCGTCGCGGAAGACCCCGAGCAGGTCGTGCCGATGCTGCGCGCGGCGATCCGGCGATCGGAGCCGCGGCCGGAGGCGGAAGCGCTGATCGACGAGAAGTTCTGAGGAACCGCCCGGCGTCCCGGATCCCGGGACCGTCGATGCACGGCGAGGCGAACCCGGCGATCCGGTCGCCTCGCCGTGCATCCAAAGCGCAGGTTTCGCGCGAAGATCCGGGGAGAAAAGACGTCAAAGAATATCAGATTTAATACTTGGAAATATTGGCTCATCAGGCTGTCGCCGCCTTGGACTCTGTAATTGCGAATGTAATATTCTGGATAAGATTTTTTAATTTACGGATACCGGCAATATACATAAATTCAGAAAAGACATTTTCACTGGAAAATCCCTGGACTTTCCGCAATGACCGATCCTATGACAGGCAGTCAGGAGATCTGACCCGTCGATGGATCGGCAGGGCGCGCGGCGGAAGGAGCAATTGGCAAGGGATTCCGATCGGCGCGCTTATGTCAGGGACCAGATCGACTTCGTTCGTCGGAACAGCGACGAGGAGGTTCACGAAGTCATCATCAAGGCAGGACTGCCGGACATCCACGACCAGCAACTGGTGACGACGGTCGCGCAGGCCCTTCAGAGGCGCAGCCTCTCGACCTCCCCGCGGGATGTCCTTCCACTTCTGCTGAGCGCCACCAATATCAAGGATAGCGTCAAACTCCACGAACGAGCTTTCGTCATTCAAGATCTCCTGACCGGTTCAGCCGAAGAACTCGGTGAGGCAGGGCAGGATCATCGTTTCGGATTCGGCCGCCTCGATGTCCTGCGGGCGATCGGCTTTGCCAAGGACCTCGGCTATTGACGGACGGAACCAGGCCGTGGCTCAAGGTTTTTTCATGGATTGGGAGCAAGAACGTACGGGGCGCGGATTGCATTTTCGACGGAAACACAGATGGAGATGAGTTCGAGGCAATGCCAGCCGCCCTGCGCAAGATCCGCTCCGACGAGCTGCGCGATCACGCCCGGCAGGCCGATGTCGAGCCGACGACCGTGATCGTCGAGGTCGATCTGCCGGTGCCGCAGGTCGCCGTCTCGGGCGGCAACCGCTTCGGCGCGCAACCGACCCGGATCAGCATCCTGCCGTCGCCCACCTCCGGCACGGCCCTGGAGGCGCGGCTCGCCGAGATCCGCCACGCCCTGACGGATGCGCTCGGGCGCCAGCCCGGCAAGTTCCTGGCCTCGTCCCGTTCCTTCATCCTGGAGGCGACGGGCAAGGAACTGGGCAGGATCGCCGCGCTCCCGACGGTGCTCGCCATCTGGCCGAACGCGCACAGGTAGGACGGCCACCGGCGAGGTGAGTCCATGCGCGGGGTCGACGCGGACGGTGGCCTAACCCCCGACCGCGTTCGGTCGCTCTTGTGATGACAGCACGGGACTGTCACGACGCAGGGCACATCAACGCCCGCGGATCGCGAGGACCCGATCTTGGACACCAAGCCCCCGAACGACATGCTCCCCTACCGCCTGATCACCGGTAAGGACGACGCCAATTTCTGCCGCCGGATCTCGGAGGCCTTGGCGCTGGGCTACCGTCTCTACGGCTCGCCCTCCTGCACCTTCAACGGCACGGACGTGATCGTGGCGCAGGCGGTGGTCTGGCCGTCGGTCGTCGTGGAGTAGGGGCGGCCGAGAGGCGGCGTGCCGCCCCTCGGCCGAACCGGCGAACATCACCGGCGTCGGCGCCTCCCTACGGGTTCACCGTCCAGGTCGTCGTCCCGTCCTTGTTGTCCTTCACGGTCACCCCGAGCGCCGCGAGCGCGCCGCGGAGGCGGTCGGATTCGGCCCAGTCCTTGCGGGCGCGCGCCGCTTTGCGCTCGGCGATCAGCCCTTCCACCGCCGCCGCGTCGACGCCGGAGGCCGCCACCGCGGCGCGGTCGCGCTCGGTCTTGGTCCGGCCGAGCAGCCCGAGCAGGCCGGCGCCGGCCCTGAGCAGGGCCGGATCGTCGAGGCGGTGCACCTCGCCGAGCGCCGCCGGGGTGTTGAGGTCGTCGAGGAGCGGCGCGAGCACCGCCTCCGGCGCGGGGCCCGGGGCGGCGTCGCCGGCGGCCTCGTACCAGCGCTCCAGGGTGCGGCTCGCCTCCTCCAGGCCGCGCAGGGTCCAGTCGATCGGCTGGCGGTAATGGGTGCGCAGCATGGCGAGGCGCACGACCTCGCCCGGCCAGTCCGCCAGCACCTCGCGTAGGGTGACGAAGTTGCCGAGGGACTTCGACATCTTGTCCCCCTCGACCTGCAGGAAGCCGTTGTGGAGCCAGATGTTCGCCATCACCGGCGTGTCGAAGCAGCAGCGCGACTGGGCCACCTCGTTCTCGTGGTGGGGGAACACCAGGTCGATGCCGCCGGCATGGATGTCGAAGGTCTCGCCGAGGTGCTTCCAGGCCATCGCCGAGCACTCGATGTGCCAGCCCGGCCGCCCCGGGACCGCGATCCCGCCGGGCGAGGGCCAGGACGGCTCGGCCGGCTTCGAGGGCTTCCACAGCACGAAATCGAGGGGCGAGCGCTTGTAGGGCGCCACGTCGACCCGGGCGCCGGCCTCCATCTCGTCGAGGGGGCGGCGCGACAGCGCGCCGTAATCGGGCATCGAGGGCACGTCGAACAGCACGTGGTCCTCGGCGACGTAGGCGTGGCCGGCGGCCACCAGCCGGTCGATCAGCGCCGTCATCTCGAGGATGTGGTCGGTCGCCCGCGGCTCGATCATCGCCGGGGCTTTGCCCGGCACGTTCACGTCCCCGGGCATCAGGATGCCGAGGCGGCGGATGTCGTCGTGGAACTGCGCCAGCGTCCCGTCGGTCAGCTCGCGGATGGTGATGCCGCGCTCGGCCGCCCGCGCGTTGATCTTGTCGTCGACGTCCGTGACGTTGCGGGCATAGGTGACCGCCTCCGCCCCGTAGAGGTGGCGCAGGAGCCGGAACAGGAGGTCGAAGACGATCAGCGGCCGGGCGTTGCCGATATGGGCGGCGTCGTAGACGGTCGGGCCGCAGGCATACATCCGCACCCTGCCCGAATCGATCGGCCGGAGCGGCTCCTTGGCCCGGGAGAGCGTGTTGTAGAGGCGCAACAGCGAGGCCATGAAACACCTGCGGGAGGAGGTCGGGCCGGGTCGCCGTCGGGCGCTCCGGCCGAGGTTCTAAGTCGTTGCCGGGACGGGCTTCGGGCCCGGCCAAGCCGATCCCCGGGCGCGCCGGGCGCGGGCGACGGGAGCGCCGCCTGTTGCACGGGTGAGACGCCGCGGAGGACCGATCTGGGTTAGCCCAATTCCGCGAGCAATTCGAGACGCCAGGCACCGCGGGCGCCAAGCCCCCGCCGGACCCTGCGTAATCGGTGCACGCACACGATGCGTAGAGAGATTGTTTACCACCCACGCCCAGTGTCGGGCCGGAGCCGGATGCCGACGGCTCCGATCAGAAGGTTTGCCCCATGCGTCGCACCCTCGCCGTCCTCAGCGTCCTCGGTGTCCTGGTCTCCGCCGCCGTGCCGGCGCTGGCCGCGTCGCAGGCGGCCGGCGTGGAGAAGACCTTCCTGATCCCCTCCAGCGACGGCTACGGTGTCGCCGAGTGCCTGACCACCGGCGGCGAGTGCGGGCAGGTGGTGGCGGATGCCTGGTGCGAGTCGCAGGGCTACGCCAAGTCGGCCTCCTACGGCATCGCCGCCCAGGACGAGTATACCGGCGCGATCGAGGCGGCCCCGGCCGTGAAGACCTCCGACCGCCCGATCCGGATCACCTGCCGGGATTGACGTTCCGCGGGGAAGCGGCCGCGCGCAGAGCGCGTCCGCGACGTCCTCGCTCGAGGTCGGTCTGTCATTCCTTCTCCCGACGCACTTGCCTTCTCCCGACGCACTTGGCGACCTGTGCGTGATTCCGGGGCCGCGAAGCGGAGCCCGGAAACCAGACGCTCGGTTGGTCCAGGAAGAAGTGGAACGCTGTTCGCTTTTTCCTGCACCTCCGGCGGTTCCGGGCGTGCCTCCCGGCACCCCGGTCTCCGCTATCGCGGCCCCGGGTTGACCAGATAAGGTCTCGGATCCGAGAGTTCGGGTCGAACAGGCGCTTGCGCCCTCACGGCTTCTTCGCCGCAATCCCCAGGTGCTTGTCGAGGAAGCCCGCGATCTCCGCGAAGGCCTCGCGGGTCTCCGGTGCGTCCGGGTTGAACAGGTACTGGGCGTGGCTCATGCCTTCGAACACCTGGAGCGAGGCCTCGACCCCGGCCTGGCGCAGCTTGCGGTGGGTGCGCACGGTGTTCGACAGGAAGAGGTCGCGGGTGCCGGTGGTGAGGATGGTGGGCGGCAGGCCGCGCAGGTCGCCGTAGATCGGCGAGAGCTGGGGGTCGCGCAGGTCGTGGCCGGCGGCGTAGAGCGTCGCTGCCCGGGTGAGGTACCCGTCGTAGGAGACCAGCACGTTGTCCAGCCACTCGTTGGCCTTGTAGCTGTCGCCGGTCTCGGTCAGGTCGGACCACGGGGTCCCGGGGGCGATGGCGGCCGGGAGCGGCACGCCCTCGCGACGGGCCCGCAGCATCAGCGCCAGCGTCATTCCGCCGCCGGTCGAGGTGCCGAACACCGCCATGTTCTCGGCCGGCTGCAGGGCGAGCGCCGCCTTCCACACCGCCATGGCGTCGTCCATCGCGGACGGGTAGGGCGCGTCGGGCGGCATGCGGTAGTCGAACGAGATCACCGTGAAGCCGCCGAAGGCCGCCATCAGCACCGCTTCGAGCGTGCCGGCCTCGCCCGGATTGTAGACGTAGCCGCCGCCGTGGATGTGGACCAGCAGCCGGTGCCGGTTGCGCTCCGGCACCTCCTTGGGGGCGATGATCCAGGCCTTGACGCCGCCGATCACCTCCGGGGTCGAGACGACGCCGAGGCGCTCGCGCAGGGCCGGCAGGGGCGCGGCGGTCTGGGCCGCGAGCTTGGCGACGAGCGCCTTCCATTCCGCCGCGCTGCCCGGATCGGCGTTCCAGGCCGGGGTGCGGTAGGGCGCGGCGATCGCCGCCTGGAATTCGGGGCTGACCGTCTCCGGCACCGGGATGCGCCGGCCCGGCACGGTGCGGGGCCCGGGCTTGGCGTTGGCGGCGTTCTGGGCCGCTTCGAGGCGGGCGAAGTCCGAGGCGTCGGCATTCGGGGGCGCCGTCTGCTGCGCGAGGGCGGTCGCCGGCAGCGCGGCGGCCAGGAGCAGGGCGGCGAAGCGGTGCTGGCCGGGCACGGGACGGTCATCCTGATCGCTGAGAATCCCCGCACGATTCGCACGCCGCCCGTCATCCGGCAAGACGCCGCCGTCGGCTTACGGAAGGCCGCGCCGCAGGGGCGAGCTGTCGTAGCCGTCGAGGAGGTCCTGGGGGTCGCGGTAGATCGCGCCGCAGCCGGCCTCGCTCAGGCCCGCCTCGGGAAAGCCGCCGCACAGGACGCCGATCACCGGCAGCCCGGCCTTGACGGCGGCCTCGGCGTCGTAGGGCGAATCGCCGATCACCACCGCCTGGCCCCGGGGCGGGTGGCCGAGCCGGGCGAGCGCCGCCTCGAAGATGTCGGGATGCGGCTTCGAGCGCTCGGCCTCGTCGGAATTGGTCGCGACGTCGACGAGGTCGCGGATGCCGGCGATCTCCTGGTAGCGCTCGACCTCCTCGGCCTTGCCGGAGGAGGCCAGCGCCAGCACGTGCCCTTCCGCCTTCAGCCGCTCGAACAGCGCCCGCACCCCGGGGAGCGGCCTGACCTTCGACAGGTACTCGCGCTTGAACAGGTCCGAGCGGAAGGTCTCGATCGCCTCGCCCTCGCGCTCCAGGCGGTCCCGGGGGACGAAGACCGGCATCAGCTGGTCGCCGCCCTTGCCGATCTGGCTGCGGATCTCGCCTTCCGGCACGTCGATGCCGAAGGCCCGGAAGGCCTCCGCCCAGGCCGCGGCGTGCAGGTCGACGCTGTCGAGCAGGGTCCCGTCGATGTCGAAGATCAGGTTGCGGATCATGGCGGGGCCTCGTCTGTTGCAGCCAGGCACGAAAGCCGGCCAAAGCGCCGGGGTTCCCCGCGCGGTGGGCCGCGCGGCTGGCCTTCGGGCGCCTTGGCCGTTAGAGGTTCATCAACGCCGTTCCCCGCCGGCAGGCGGGGCGGTCTTCGTGAAAGCGTGGAAAATGCCGATGTCCGTCCTGTCCAGAGCCTGCCTCGTCGTGGCCGTGGCCGCGCTCGCGGGCGGCTGCATCCAAAATCCCCTCGGCCAGGTCGGCGGCGTGCTCCCGGCGGGCGATGTCGGCCCGCCGCCCTCCCTGCGCGGCGACGTGAAGCTGCCGGCCCGCAGCAACGGCGACCTCGCCCAGGCGGCGACCGAGCCGACCCGCCGCCTCAACGTCCCGTCGAGCACCCGCGGCAGCGACACCCTGAGCGCCGCGCCCCGGCGCATCCGCCGCGAGGAGATCGAGGGCGAGGGCGGCGCGAGCGGCAGCGGCAGCGGCGGCATGTCGCCCTCGATCGGATCGGGCGGCACGGTCGGGCTCGGCGGCAAGTTCTGAGCCGCAAGGTCTGAGCCGCAAGCTCCGAACGGCGATGTCTAGGCGGCGCCGGGTCCGCGCGGCTCGGCCTCCGCGGCGCGCTTCGCGCGCGCCTTCCCGGCGCGGGTCTCCTGCGCCCGGGCGGTCTCGCGCAGGCGCCGCAGGCGCTCCTCCAGGCCGGCGCGGGTCGCCGGCCACCAGCCGCGTCCGGGGGCGTCGGGGGCTGCCGCCGGCACCGCCTCGGCGATCTCCGAGAAGGTCGGGATGCGCCACCAGCCCCAGACCAGCGGCCCCGGTGCGGTGATGCCGGGATAGTGCGCCAGCGCCTCGGTCTCGGCGATCGGGGCGTCGTCGAGGGCCTCGAACACCACGATCCCGGCGTCGGCCACCTCCACCGCCGCCCCGAGCGGCGGGGGATCGCCGCGCGGCACCGGGTGGCGCCGGCGCCGGCGCTCCGCCTCGGCGGCGGGGTTGCGGGCGGCCTCGCGCCGGGCCCGCCGCGCCGCCGGCTCGCTCAGCCGCGCCGCCTCCTCGATCACCGCCCAGACCTCCTTCAGCGCCTCGTAGGAGCGCCAGGGCACCCGCCAGGCCCGGATCTCCGGCGCCCAGGCGGCGAACGGGATTCCCCGCAAGCTGTCCACGACCGTGCGCGAGTAGGGGGTGCGGACCACGAGCGCGTCGCGGCCGGCCTCGAGATAGGGGCTCTCCAGGGGCTCGAAGGCGTAGGCGTCGCGGCCCTTGTCGTCGCCGTAGGCGTCCAGCGCCGAGATCTCCCGGGCGATCCAGGCATCCGCCCGCTGCTCGGCGGTGGTGCCGGGCACGAACCAGCGCCGCAGCTTGCGCCGCCAGCGGGCGGTCGGAAAATTTTCCTTGAAGCGGGCGAGCAGGGCGCGGTCGAACGGCATCGCCACCAGCACGCCCGGGCGCTTGGCGGTGCCGGGCGCCACCGCGAAGCCGGCCCCGCGGGCGACCTCGCCGGCCGGCGCCGCCGCCACCCCGGGTGCGTCCTGCTCCGCCTCGCCCATCTCCGCCTCAGATCGTCGGGGCGCGGCCGCCGTAATAGTCGTCGAGGCGCCCGCCGTAGGCCGGATCGGCGAACGGATCCTCGCCCGGGCCGTGCCGCGGCGCCTCCGCGAGGGTGCCGGCGTCGATGTCGATGACGTAGCCGCCGAGCCGCACGTCGTAGGTCAGGGCCTTCCACGGCACCGGGTGGTGGCTCTCGCCGAAGCCGAGGAAGCCGCCGAAGGACAGGACCGCGTAGGCGACCTGCCCCGACACCTTGTCGACCATGAAGTTGTAGACGCTGCCGAGATGCTCGCCCTTGCGGTCGTAGACCGCGGTGCCCTCGACCTTGTTCGAGGCGATCAGCCGGCGGGTCTCGTCGAGGGCGATGCCGTCGCCCGACGGATCGAGTTCCATCGTGCCCGGCTCGCGCAAGGGGCGCTCGTTGGGAAGTTCGGTCGGCATGCGGCCTCCGGGGTGAGAGGGAAGGGCTCTCCTCCGGGAACCGACCGGCCCGGCGACGGTTCCGCGCTCAGCGCGCCGCGGCGTCCTCCCCGGCCGCCTCTTGCTCGCGCGACTCCTGCTGCTGCTCGTCGACCTCGGTCCGCACGGTGCGGCTCGCCAGCATCATCTCGGCCGCGAAGGCGGTCAGCGAGGCGAGGGTGCAGACGATCGCGGCGCCGAACAGCAGGAACAGCACGCTCGCCACCGCGGCGTCGCGCAGGGTGCCGAGGAACAGCGTCAGCACCGCGCCGCAGATCGCGACCCCGCCCAGCGCCGCGATCACCACCGCCACGTCGAGGGCGAGGCTGCGCCGGCGCAGGTCGCGCAGCTTCGCCCGGTCGCCGGGCCGCTCGGCGATGCGGTCGGAGAGCTTCTCGACCTGGTCGGCGATGCGGGCGTGGCGGGTCGAGAAGACGTTGAGCAGCGTCGCGATGCCGGAGAGCAGGAAGACCGGCGTCAGCGCCACTTGGATGATGTGGGCGGTCGAATCGACCTGGGACGGATCGGTGGAGGGAAGCATTCCGTGATCGGGGCGGGCGTGGGGCGGTCGGCGCCGCACCGCGCGGGGCTTCGAGGGGTGCGGATCGTCCCGGCCCGCCGTCGAGGCGTGCCGGAACCCGCGCCCGTCCCGATATAGGGTGTCGCGCGCCAACGGCGTCACGGCACCGGTCGCGCTCACGGGCCGCCGCCGCCCGCCCCGTCGCCCAGATTTCCCGTCGACCTGCGTCGACCGGCTCCCGGGTGGACTTCCGGGCCGCGCCGCGGCCGGCAGGCCGGCTCGGTTCCGTCCGGCTCCCCGGCGTGGTAGCGAGGCGCCGATCCGCCCTCGAACCCGCGTTCCCGCATGAACCCCATCTTCGCCGACCTGCCGACCACCGTGTTCGAGGTGATGTCGGCGCTCGCCCGGGAGACCGGCGCCGTGAATCTCGGCCAGGGCTTCCCGGACGATCCGGGCCCGGCCGACGTGCGCGCCAAGGCCGCCGAGGCGGTGGTGGAGGGCTGGAACCAGTACCCGCCGATGATGGGCCTGCCGGAACTGCGCCGGAGCATCGCCGCGCACTACGCCCGGTGGCAGGGGCTCGACCTCGATCCCGACACCGAGGTGATGGTGACCTCGGGCGCCACCGAGGCGCTGGCCGGCGCCTTGATGGCCCTGATCGAGCCCGGCGACGAGGTCGTGCTGTTCGAGCCGATGTACGACGCCTACCTGCCGCTGGTGCGCCGGGCCGGCGGCGTGCCGCGCTTCGTCACCCTGACCCCGCCGCACTTCCGGCTGACCGAAGAGGCGCTGGCCGCCGCCTTCTCGCCGCGCACGAAGGTCGTGCTGCTCAACAACCCGCTCAACCCCTCCGCCACGATCTTTCCCGACGAGGACCTGGCGCTGCTCGCCGGCTTCTGCCGGCGCTTCGACGCCGTGGCGCTCTGCGACGAGGTCTGGGAGCACGTCGTCTTCGACGGCCGCCGCCACACGCCGCTGATGGCGTTCCCCGGCATGCGCGAGCGCACGGTGAAGATCGGCTCGGCCGGCAAGATCTTCTCCCTCACCGGCTGGAAGGTCGGCTTCGTCATGGCGCCGCCTCACCTGATGCGGGGGCTCGCCAAGGCGCACCAGTTCCTCACCTTCACCACGCCGCCGAACCTCCAGGCGGCGGTGGCCTACGGCCTCGCGAAGGACGACGCCTATTACGAGGGGATGCGCGCCGCGTTCGCCCGGGCGCGCGACCGCTTCGCGTCAGGCCTGACCGATCTCGGCTTCAGCGTGCTGCCTTCCGCCGGCACCTACTTCCTCAACGTCGACATCGCCCCCTTGGGCGAAGGCGACGACGTCGCCTTCTGCGAGCGGCTGGTGCGCCGGCACGGCGTCGCGGCGATTCCCGTGAGCGCCTTCTACGCCCACCGGCCGGTGCGCACCATCGTGCGGTTCTGCTTCGCCAAGCGCGACGACACCCTGGACCGCGCCCTCGAGCGCCTCGGCGGCCTCGCGCCCGGGCGCGCCGCCTGATGCGGCGCCTCCTTGTCGGACCGGGGGGGCGGGGCCACATCCTGGAGCATGAGCACCACGCACCCGCTCCGGAGCCCCGGGATGACCTCTTCGCAGACGGCCGGCCGCGTCCCGCCCTTCGGGGCCGGGGCGTTCGGGCAAGGGAACGAGTTCAAAGGGAACGAGTTCAAAGGGAACGGGTTCAACGACTCCCGCTTCTCGCAGGACGACACGCTCGGCCTTCGCGCCAAGGCCGGCCAGGCGATGGCCGGCTCGACTCCCGAGCAGGTGATGGCGCGGCTCGACCTGCTGGCGCACGTCCTCGACACCGCGATCCTGCTGCCGGGCAACCGGCGCATCGGCCTCGACGCGATCGTCGGCCTGATCCCGGTGATCGGCGACGTGGTCACCACGGCGATCTCGTCATACATCGTCTGGGAGGCCCGGCGCCTCGGCGCGCCGCGCTGGCTGATCGCCCGGATGGCGGCGAACGTGGCGATCGACGGCGTGGTCGGTGCGGTGCCGCTGGTCGGCGACCTGTTCGACGCCGCCTTCAAGGCCAACCGCCGCAACGTGCAGTTGCTGCGCCGCCACCTGGAGCGCAGCGGAGCGCTGAAGCCCAGTGTGATCGACGTCACCGCCACGCGCCTCGACTGACGACCGCCCGACCGGGGGACGCCGCATGAACCAGCGCCCCCCGACGCCGGAACTCGACGCGGTCCCCGTCACCTCCCCGGCGGCGGGTCCGGTGAGCCTGCCGCTTCCGGGTCCCGCCGGGACCGGACGGCTGTCGCCGCTCAACCGCCGGCGGCTCGCGAACTTCAAGGCGAACCGCCGCGGCTACTGGTCGTTCGTGCTGTTCTGCCTGCTCTTCGTCACGAGCCTCTTCGCCGAGTTCATCGCCAACGACCGGCCGATCGTCGTCTCCTACAAAGGGGAGATTCTGTTCCCGATCGTCGTCGACTATCCGGAGGAGACGTTCGGCGGCTTCCTCGCCCGCACCGACTACCGCGACCCGGTGATCGCCAAGGAGATCGCCCAGAACGGCTGGGCGGTCTGGCCGCCGATCCGCTTCTCCTACAACACCCACAACCTCGACCTGCCGGTGCCGGCCCCCGCCCCGCCGACCTGGCTCCTCACCGACGCGCAGTGCAAGACGGTGGCGGAGAAGACCGGCGGCGCGACCTGCCGCGACATCGAGTGGAACTGGCTCGGCACCGACGACCAGGGTCGCGACGTCGTCGCCCGGCTGCTCTACGGCTTCCGCCTCTCGGTGCTGTTCGGCCTCACCCTGGCGATCGTCTCGTCCGTCATCGGCGTGCTCGCCGGCGCGGTGCAGGGCTATTTCGGCGGCTGGGTCGATCTCGTGTTCCAGCGGGTGATCGAGATCTGGACCGCGATCCCGTCGCTCTACCTGCTCATCATCATCTCGTCGATCATCACGCCGAGCTTCTTCGTGCTGCTCGGGATCCTGCTCCTGTTCTCCTGGGTGTCGCTGGTCGGCGTGGTGCGGGCGGAGTTCCTGCGCGCGCGCAACTTCGAGTACGTGCGCGCCGCCCGCGCGCTCGGGCTCTCGAACGCCCGCATCATGTTCCGCCACCTCCTGCCGAACGCCATGGTGGCGACGCTGACCTTTCTGCCCTTCGTGCTGAACGGCTCGATCACGACGCTCACCTCCCTCGACTTCCTCGGCTTCGGCCTGCCGCCGGGCTCGCCGTCGCTCGGCGAGATGCTGGCTCAAGGGAAAGCCAACCTGCAGGCGCCGTGGCTCGGGCTGACCGGCTTCGCGGTGATCGCCGTGACCTTGAGCCTCCTGATCTTCGCCGGCGAGGCGGTGCGGGACGCGTTCGATCCGCGAAAGACGTTCCGGTGAGGGTGGCCTCAGGGGCCCGTCGGATCTCCTCGGCGCCTCCGAACCCCTCCTCGGTCGTCCCGGGTTCCGCTTTCGCGGCCCCGGGATCACCGAGGAGGGCGAGAGGAACGGGGAGAAAAGCTTCCGTGCCTCCCCGACCCCTCACTTCGTCGGATCGACCAGCGTCAGCTTGCCCTCGAACGGCTTGTCCTGCTTCGAGACGGCGGTGCAGCCGTACTTGTACTCGCCCGGCGCGATGGTGCGCAGGCGGATCTCGCCCTTGCCGTTGGCCTTGATCAGGTAGGCGTCGTTGCTCGCCACGTGGACCACGTCGCCGTCGTGGTGCAGCACGTTCTTGTTCTGGAAGATCTGCGGCGCGGTGAGCGAGATCTGCTCGTTCGACTGGTTGGTCACGTGAAGGTCGACGTTGGTCTGGGCCGGCAGGCGCAGCTCGGCGGGGGCGCAGCGCGGCACGCCGTTCTCGGCGGTGATCGTCACCTCGACCGGGGGCATCGCGTCGGTCTTGGGCGGCGGCAGGTCGTTGGCGGCGCGGGCCCCGCCGGTCAGGGCGGTCAGCAGGAGGGCGGCGGCGGCAGTGCGGGCGGGGAACGTCATCGGTTGCCTCTCGGAGGGGATGAACACGATCGAGGCCAGAACGCCAGGTTGCGCCCGATGTTTCCTCGCGCGTCCCGGTCGGCCCGCGACGCGATGCCCGCCGGGGTCGGCCGCGGGGCCCGTCCCCTCGCGCAGGGCGAGCAAGCGACGACAAATATCTCCGGACGGCGCCTCCGGGAGACGAAGTCTCTCCGGATGAAGTGGAAATTGCCGCGCTTCGTCCATTGCGCCGGCGCTGCGTTGCAGCAAGGATGGCGCCCGCAACACGACGGGGACCCAAGGATGATCATCGACCGCCGCGACGCCCTCAAGCGGGCCGGCCTCCTCGCGCTCGGCACCGCGGCCTGGAGCCCGGCGGCCCTGACGCGCGCGCTGGCGCAAGGTTCCGCGCAGGCACCCCGGCGCGGCGGCGTGCTGACGGTGCAGCTCAACGGCGAGCAGCGGGTGCTCAATCCGGCGATCCGCGCCTCGACCGGGGTCTACGTCATCACCTCGAAGATCGTCGAGCCGCTGGTCGATCTCGACCAGGACGGCAAGCCCGCCGGCGTCCTCGCGACGTCCTGGGAGGCGGCGCCCGACGGCAAGACCGTGACCTTCCGCCTGCGCCCGGGCGTGACCTGGCACGACGGCAAGCCGTTCACCTCCGCGGACGTCCAGTACACCGCGATGGAGCTTTGGAAGAAGTACCTGAACTACGGCACGCAGCTCCAGCAATACCTGGAAGCGGTCGACACGCCCGACGCCGGGACGGCCGTGTTCCGCTACTCCCGGCCGATGCCGCTGGACCTCCTGCTGCGGGCGCTCTGCGACCTCGGCTACGTCGCCCCCCGGCACGTCTTCGCGGGCACGAACGTGCTCGAGAACCCGGCCAACACCGCGCCGATCGGCACCGGCCCGTTCAAGTTCGTCGCTTACGAGCGCGGCCAGCACGTCATCGCGGAGCGCAACCCGAGCTACTGGCGCGAGGGCTTCCCCTATCTCGACCGGATCGTCTGGCGCTTCATCACCGACAAGGCGGCGGCCTCCGCCGCGCTCGAGACCGGCCAGGTCCAGCTCTCGACCTACAACGCGCTCGCGCTCGCCGACCTCGACCGGCTGAAGTCGGATCCGCACTTCACCGTGTCGAGCAGGGGCCTGGAGGCCAACGCCTTCAACAACACGCTCGAGTTCAACACCCGCCGCAAGGAACTGGCGGATGTCCGGGTGCGCCGGGCGATCGCGCACGCCATCGACGTGCCGTTCTTCATCGAGAACTTCATCTACGGCCTCGGCAAGCCGGCGACCGGGCCGATCCCGTCCTCCTCGACCGCCTTCTACCCGAACAACCCGCCCCCCTATCCCTTCGACGCGAAGAAGGCGGCGGCGCTCCTCGACGAGGCCGGGTACAAGCGCGGCGCCGGCGGCACGCGCTTCTCGCTGAAGCTCGTGCCGATCATGAACGGCGAGGACGTGCCGCTGCTCGCCACCTTCATCCAGCAATCGCTGCAGGCGGTCGGGATCAAGGTCGACATCGTCAACCTCGACACGGCGGGCGCGCTCTCCACCGTCTACCGCGACTGGAACTTCGATCTCGCCACCGGCTGGCACCAGTATCGCGGCGACCCCGCGGTCTCGACGACCGTGTGGTACCGCTCCGGCTCGCCGAAGGGCGCCCCCTGGACCAACCAGTACGGCTGGCAATCCGACCTCGTCGACCGCCTCACCGACGAGGCGGCGAGCGAGCTCGATCCCGGCAAGCGGAAAGCCCTCTACGCCCAATGGGTGGGGGCGGTGAACGACGAGATCCCGGTCTGGATGATGACCGAGCGCACCTTCCTGTCGGCGACGAGCAAGCGCGTGCACGGCGACCACAACACCCCGCGCTGGGGCTCGGCCGACTGGCACGACGCGTGGATCGAGGCGTGAGGGCATCCTTGATGACGCCCGCGACGCGTAACCCTCCCCCGCAGGGGGGAGGATTACCCGCGCCAGCCTGGACGCAGGACGGCCCTAGCTCATGACCATCCTCCTCCTGGCGCTGCGCCGCCTCGCCGCCAGCCTGCCGACGCTCCTCGTCATCCTGGCGGGGCTCTTCCTGCTGCTCCAGCTCGCCCCCGGCGACACCGTGGACGCCCTCATGGCTCAGATGGGCGGCGGCGATCCGGCGACCGCCGAGGAGCTGCGCCGCTATTACGGGCTCGACCTGCCGGCGGCGGCCCAGCTCGCCCGCTACCTGTGGCGGCTGGTGCAGCTCGACCTCGGCCAGTCGGCGATCTACGGCAAGCCGGTCGCGACCGTGATCGCCGAGCGGCTGCCGGTGACGCTCCTGCTGATGGGGGCGTCCCTCACCCTCGCCTTCGCGGGCGGGATCGTGCTCGGCGTGCTCGCGGCGCGGCGGATCGGGCAGTGGCCCGACACCCTGATCTCGACGCTGGGCCTGATGTTCTACGCCACGCCCTCGTTCTGGTTCGGCCTGATGGGGATCGTGCTGTTCGCGATCCATCTCGGCTGGCTGCCGGCCGGCGGCTTCGAGGAAGTCGGCGCCGGCCATGCCGGGCTCGCCCGAATCCTCGACATCGCCCGCCACATGGTGCTTCCGACCCTGACGCTCGCGCTCGTCTTCCTCGCCACCTACCTGCGGATCATGCGCGCCTCGATGCTGGAAGTGATGAGCCTCGACTACGTCCGCACCGCCCGGGCGAAGGGCCTGGGCGAGACCGGCGTCATCGTGCACCATGCGCTGCGCAACGCGCTCCTGCCAATGGTGACCCTGGTGGGCCTGCAGGCCGGCACGATGCTCGGCGGCTCGGTGGTGGTAGAGAGCGTGTTCGCGCTGCCCGGCCTCGGGCGTCTGGCCTACGAATCGGTGGTGCAGCGCGACCTCAACACGCTGCTCGGCATCGTGTTCGTCTCGGCGCTCCTCGTCATCACGGTCAATTTCGCGGTCGACCTGATCTACGGCCGGCTCGATCCGCGCATCGCGGCGGGGCGCTGACCATGGCGGCTCTCTCGCGCTACTGGCGCAACCCGGCGGCGGTGCTGGGCGCCGTTCTCCTCGTCACGGTGATCGCGGTGGCGCTCGCCGCGCCGGTGCTGTTCCCCAAGGACCCGCTCGGCCTCGCCGGGCGGCCGCTGCAATGGCCCTTCGTCAACCCGAAGGTCTGGCTCGGCACCGATTCCAGCGGGCGCGACATCGCCGCCCAGGTCTTCCACGGCGCCCGGGTGTCGCTGCTGATCGGCCTCGTCGCGACGGTGATCGCCATCGCGATCGGCATCGCGGTGGGTGCGGTCGCGGGCTTCTACGGCGGGATCGTCGACGACGTCCTGATGCGGATCACGGAGGCCTTCCAGACCCTGCCGAACTTCCTGCTCCTCCTCGTCCTGGTGGCGGTGTTCGGCTCGGACATCACCACCGTCACGGTGGCGATCGGCCTCGTCTCCTGGCCCGCCCCGGCCCGGCTGACGCGGGCGGAGTTCCTCACCTTGCGCAACCGCGAATTCGTCCAGGCCTGCCGGGTCCTCGGCATGGGCGACATCCGCATCATCGCCCGGGAGATCCTGCCCAACGCGCTCCCGCCGGTGATCGTCTACGCCAGCGTGGTGATGGCGGTGGCGATCCTGCTCGAGAGCGCGCTCGCCTTCCTCAACCTGTCCGATCCGAACGTCGCCTCCTGGGGCAACCTGATCGGGGCCGGGCGCGGGGTGCTGCGCACCCAGTGGTACGTCTCGGCGATTCCGGGTGTCGCGATCCTGGTGACGGTGCTCGCCGTGTCGCTGGTCGGCCAGGGCCTCAACGACGCCCTCAACCCGCGCCTGCGCGGCCCCGCCCCGGTGAAGGCCGCGCCATGACCGAACTCCTCTCGGTGAAGAACCTCTCGGTCCGCCTGCCGCCGGGGGCCGACCGCAGCCACGCGCTCACCGACGTCTCGCTGGCGCTGGCGGAAAACGAGATCCTGTGCGTCGTCGGCGAGTCGGGCTCGGGCAAGTCGGTGCTCGCCAACACGGTGATGCGGCTTCTACCCCCGGGGGTGCGGCCCGATGCCGGCGCGGTGCTGTTCCAGGGCCGCGACCTCGTCGCTGCCTCCGAGGCCGAGATGCGGCGCCTGCGGGGCGCCGCGATCGGCATGATCTTCCAGGAGCCGATGACGGCCCTGAACCCCTTGCGCCGGGCCGGCGACCAGATCGCCGAGACCTTCCGCATCCACACCGGCTTGAGCGCCCGCGAGATCCGCGAGAAGACCCTGGCGCTGCTCGCCGAGGTGCGGATGCCGGATCCGCAGGCGGCGCTCCGGGCCTACCCGCACGAATTGTCGGGCGGGCAGCGCCAGCGGGTGATGATCGCCATGGCGCTGGCGCTGGAGCCGGCGCTCCTCATCGCCGACGAGCCGACCACGGCCCTCGACGTGACGACGCAAGGGCGCATACTGGCGTTGATCCGCGAGATCCAGGCCCGGCGCGGCATGGGCGTGCTGTTCATCACCCACGATTTCGGCGTGGTGGCGGAGATCGCCGACCGGGTCGCGGTGATGCAGTCCGGGCGCCTCGTCGAGGAGGGACCGGCCGATGCCGTGCTGAACCGCCCGCGGGCGCCCTACACCCGGGCGCTGATCGCCGCGGTGCCGCCACTCCTGCCCCGCGCGCGCGCCGCCACCGAGGCGCCGGCGATCCTCGCGCTCGATCGCGTCTCGAAGACCTACCGCAAGGGCGGCGGGCTCATTCCCGGCCGGGCCCGGGTCACCCACGCCGTCAGGGAGGTGAGCCTGTCGCTGCCCCGGGGCACGACGCTCGGCATCGTCGGCGAATCCGGCTCCGGCAAATCGACGCTCGCCCGCTGCATCGTGCGCCTGCTCGATCCCGACGCCGGCACGATCCGCCTCGGCGACACCGACCTCGCGGCCCTGTCGCGCCGCGCGATGCGGGCCGAAGCGCGCCGGGTCCAGATGGTGTTCCAGGACCCCTTCGCCTCGCTCAACCCGCGCCGCCGCGCCGGCGAGCTGGTGGCCCAGGGGCCGATGCTCCAGGGCGTCTCCCGCCGCGACGCGATGGCGAAGGCCCGCGAGCTGTTCGCCCTCGTCGGGCTCGATCCGGCGGCGATGGACCGTCTGCCGCACGAATTCTCCGGCGGCCAGCGCCAGCGCATCGGCCTTGCCCGGGCGCTGGCGCTGGAGCCCGAGGTGCTGGTCGCCGACGAGCCGGTCTCGGCCCTCGACGTTTCGGTCCAGGCCCAGGTGCTGGCGCTGCTCGATTCCCTGCGCGACCGGCTCGGGCTCTCGATGCTGTTCATCACCCACGACCTGCGGGTCGCCGGCCAGATCTGCGACCGCATCGCCGTGATGAAGGACGGCGCCGTCGTCGAGGCCGGCCCGACCGCCGAGGTCTTCGCCGCCCCGCAGGCCGCCTATACCCGCGCCCTCCTGGAGGCGGTGCCCGGCCGCTCCTGGATTCCGGTGCGCCCGCAAGCGCCCGCGGCCTGAGCACGTTCCCGCCGCCCGATTGCCCGCCGACCGAAGAGGACACCCCATGCCCCTCACCCTCGACCACCTCGTCATCGCGGTCGCCGACCTCGACGCCGCCTTCGCCGACTATTCCAGCCTCGGCTTCACGGTGATCCGCGGCGGCGAGCACCAGAACGGCATCACCCACAACGTCCTGGTGGTGCTGGAGGACGGCGCCTACCTCGAGCTGATCGCCTTCAAGAAGCCCGAGCCCGGCAACCGCTGGTCCGAGGTCTATCACCGCGCCGGCGAGGGCTTCCTCGACCACGCGCTCCTGCCCGGCGACATCGACGCCGACGTGAAGGCGGCGCAAGCGCGCGGCCTCGACATCGCCGATCCGGTCGCGGGTGGCCGCTTCCGGCCGGACGGCGCCCGCCTCGACTGGAAGACCGCCCGGGCGCCCGGCTCCGACGTGCCGTTCCTGTGCGGCGACGTCACGCCCCGCTCCCTTCGGGTGCAGGAGGGCGACGTGCGCCGCCACGACAACGGCGTCACCGGGGTCCAGTCGCTGACGGTGGCGGTGCGCGACGTCGAGGCCTCGCGGGCCCGCTACGCCGCCCTGCTCGGCACCGGCGCGGACGCGCCCGTCGTGGAGGCGGAGATCCTCGGCAGCCCGGCCCGCGCCGTGACCCTGCCGCTCGGGCCCGCCACCACCGTCACGCTCGCGAGCCCGGCGGGGCCGGACGGGGCGCTGGCGGAGGCGCTGGCTTCACGGGGCGAGGGCCCGGTCGCCGCGGTGTTCCGGGGGGCGGCGGCTTCCGGCGACCTCGACCTCCGGCTCACCCACGGGGCCCGGCTCGCCGTCGCGGCGGGATGACCGGCATCCTCGGGCAGCGATGCGGCGTCCGCTCGATCCGCTCTCGCAAATGTAGAGCACATCTCCCCTCTCCGGGCGGTACCGGGCAAGCCCGGGATCGCCCGGAGAGGGGATTCCACGCCTGACTTGTCTCGGAACGGATCGGGCGGAAACGGTATGGTGCCCAAGGCAAGGAGGAGCGCGCCGCCACGCGGAGCGTCCCGCTCGGGCCTGCTACGGATTGCTCGTCTCCGGAGCCGCGGCGCCCTGCCGGTGCGCCTCCTCCTCGGCCTTCCGGCGCGCCGCCTCCGCCGCCCGCGCGGCTTCCGCCATGCGCGCCGCCTCCACAGCACGAGCCGCCTCCGCCGCGCGCGCGGCCTCGGCGGCCCTGGCGGCTTCCGCCCGCGCCGCATCCTCCGCCCGCTGCCTTGCCTGCCGCGCGGCCTCTTCCGCGCGCTGGCGCGCCGCCTCTTCTACGCGCTGGCGCGCCTCTTCCGCGCGCTGGCGCGCATCCTCGGCCGCGCGGGCGCGGTCCATCTCCAGGCGGCTGCGGCGGCGGGCGAGCTCGTTGCGGTCGGATTCCACCGTCTCGATCTTGTCGAGCTCGCGCTGCAGCACCACCGCCGCCAGCACGTTGCCGAGCGGGACGACGTCGAGCTCGCGCTGCGGCTTCGCCAGGGGGCCGACGAGCGCCAGGCCGAGGGTCGGCGCCGGTGCGGTCCAGGCCCGGGGCGTCGCGGTGGTGGTGAGCGTGCCGCGGGCGTCCAGGCGCAGGGACTTCGCGTCCACCTGCACCAGGCCGGCCCAGGTGGCGGGGCCGAGATCGAGGGTGAGGCCCCCGGTGCGCAGGGTCCCGCCGACCATCGAGGCCGGCACCGAGACGGGGCCCGCCAGCACCAGCGGCCCGCGGTCGAACTCCTCCGACACCACCCGCTCGACGCGGCCGGCCCGCAGCGGGTCCTCCTCGGCGAGGAGCCGGGCCAGCGCCCGCTGCACCGCCGCCGGGTCGAGGTCGCGCAGGGTCAGCCCGGCGAGTTCGAGGGTGCCGCTGCCGGCGAGGTTGCCGACGAGGGCAGCCGGGCTGTCGCCCGCCGCGCCGAGGCGCAGCCGCAGCGAGACCTGGCCCCGCATCGCGTCGCCGCCGGTGAGCGCGGGCAGCGCGGCCGCGGTCAGGCTGCCCTCCGCGGCGAGCGTGGCCTGGGCGCCCTGGCGCGCCAGGGTGGCGCTGCCGGCGAGCCGCCCGCCCGCGAGGGTGCCGGCGAAGTCGCGCAAGGAGAGGCCGTCCGGCCCGAGCCCGAGCTCGAACCGCGCCCAGTCCGCCGCGAGGCCGCGGCCGAGATCGAGGCGCCGCGCCGTCACGGCGACGCGGCCCGCGACGGGCGGCGCCGCGGCCGGGCCGAAGCGGGCGGCGGGCCAGGCCTCCGGGCCGCCCGGCGCCGCCCCGGCGTTCAGCACCAGCGCGTCGGCGAGCCAGGGCAGGGACAGCCGCTCGAGCGACAGGCTGCCGGCGACCTCGCCGCCCGCCGGCCGGGTCAGGGTCGCCTCCACCGCCGAGCCGGCCAGGGTGCCGGAGACGGCGAGCCGCGGCACGTCGCCGGTGCGCGCGAAGCCGAGGGTCAGCCGCGCCGGCACCGGATCGAGCGGGGCGGCGGCCCGGCCGAGGAGGCCGGCGAGCGGCCGCAGGTCGGGCGAGGCGACGGTCAGCGCGCCGTCCTGGAACGGACCGCCGGAGGCGGGCAGCAGGAGCGGCCTCGCCGTGCCGACGGTCGCCCCGGCGATGCCGGCCTCGAGGCTCAGGCGCAACGGGCCCTCCGCCCCGTCGCGGCGTCCGGTAAGGTGCAGGCTCGCCGGGGCCGACAGGGCCAGATCGGCCGGCCGGCCGAGCCAGCGACCGGAGGCCACGCCGTCGAGCCGCGCGTCGAGCCCGTCGAGCCGCCCGGCCCGGGCGGCGAGCGACAGGGCGAGGCGGCCGCCGGCGGCGCTGCCGCCCGCCGTCCCCCGCAGGACGCCCTCCTCGGATCCCGGACCCCGCTCCAGCGCCACGTCGAGGGCGACCGGGCCGTCGCGCAGGAAGCCCGGCAGCCCCCGCGCCTCGTCGACGAAGGTGCGCGACAGAAGGTCGATCAGGGGGGCGGCCACCGGGGCGCTCACCCGGCCGGCGATGCGCCCGGCCCCGTCGGCGCCGATCCGGCCCGAGAGGCTGGCCCGGGCCCCGGCGAGGTCGCGCACCTCCAGGCTGTCGAGGCGGAGCGCCGCGCCCTCGGATTGCAGGCTGGCGGCGATCTCGCCGGTCTTCGTGCCGGTCGGTCCGTAGCGCAGGTCGCGGGCCAGCAGCGTCAGGCCGACATCGTGGTCGTGCAGGGCGGCGATCGCTCCGCGCATCGGCGGCAGCTCCGCCACGTCGAGCCCGTCGGCGATGACCTGGGCGTCGAAGCGCGGGCGCGCCTGGTCGGGGCCTGCCGGGCTGTAGCGGGCCGATCCCGTGATCTTCGCGCTTCCTAGAGCCACCCGGGCGTTGCGCAGCGACAGCACCGGCAGGGCCGCCGCCACGTCGGCCTCGGCCGAGAACGGCCGGCCGTCGAGGAGCCCGACGAGGGGGCCGCCGAGGCCGAGCCGGTCGAGGAGCCGCGCGAGCCGGTCCGAGGCCGGGGCGTCGAGGGCGGCGTGGCCGGAGAACCCGCCGCTCGGCGTCACGTCGCCCCCGAGCGAGAGCTTGAGCCCGCCGGCCGCCCTGCCGGACAGGCGCCGCAGGGTGACGGCGCCGGAGGGCCTGAGGACGGCGCTCAGCCCCGCGCCGGTCCATTCCTCGCGGGCGAGCGTGAGGCTGTCGGCCGCGACCTCGAGGGCGAGGGTGCCGGCGAGGGGGCCGGGGAGCGCGGCGGGAGTGAGGCCCCGGCCGAGCAGGGTCTGGCCGGTGGCGCTCGTCAGGAAGCCGTCGAGGTCGAGGCGGCGCGCCTCGAGGCTCATCGTCGCCCGGGCGGCCGCGAGGTCGAGGCTGCCGCGGCCGGTGAGGCGCAGGGGCGCCTCGCCCGGCACCTCGACGCTCAGCGTCTCGACGGTGGCGAAGCGCCCCTTGGCCTTGAACCCGCCCTGCAGCGAAACCGGCAGGGCGGCGCCCGCGGCCTGGGCCGGCGGTCCCACCACCAGGCGGGCAGTGCCGGCGGCCTCCGGCACCCCGCCGCCGTCCGGACCGGCCGAGAGGCTCACCCGGGCGTCGAGATCGAGCCGGGGCACGGTGTCGCCGCCGGCGCCGAGCTTGACCGGCACCGTCCCGTCCGGGCCCGGCGCCCCGGTGGTGAGGCGGAACGGCACCGCCTCGACCTGGCCCTCCGCCCGCCACGGCCCCGCGAGGCTCGGCGCGGAGAGCCGGACGTCCTCGGCGTAGACCTGGTCGGTGCGCCCGGTCGCCGCCACCCGGGTGGTGACGAGGAGCTGGGACACCCGCAGGTCCTCGATCGCCAGATCGCGGTGGTCCCCGAGGCTCGGCAGCGGCAGGAAGCTGCCGGCCTCGGTCATCGGCAGGGTGACCTCGCCGCGGCCGATGCGGGTCTCGGTGAAGCGGATCTCGCCGGAGAGGAGCGGCGTCAGGGCGATCTCGGCCTTGACGAAGCGCGCGTCGAGGGCGGGCCGGTCGCGCCCGGTCGCGAGCACCAGGTGGTCGATGCGCAGGCGCGGCGAGGGCAGGAGGCGGATCTCGAGCCGGCCGTCGCTGCGGGCCTCGACGCCGAGCGAGCGGCCGAGCGCCGCATCGACGGCCTGGCGGTAGGATTCCCACGGGACGAAGGGCGGCGCGACGAGGGCCGCGGCGAGGATCAGGATGACGAGGCCCGCCAGGGCGGTCAGGATGTCGCGCACCTTAAGCCGTCCGTGCCGCCCCGCGAGGAGAGCGCCGCCTCATGTTCGTCCGACGGCCCGACGGGCCGTACCCCGATGACAGCGCTAGCATATCGGCATCGGACACGCGGGCGAAATCCGGCCGGATCACGCAGCGAGAGCCGCCCCCCGATGCGCCCGCGCAACGCCGCGGCCCGGCCTGACAGGGGGGGCCGACACTGTTAGAGCGGCTGCGTGACCAGATCGACGGATCCGATGCGCTACTATCTCGGGCTTGCCACCACCTTCCACGACCCGGCCCTCGCCCTGGTCGGGCCGGACGGCACGGTGCTCTTCGCCGAGGCGACGGAGCGCTACCTGCAGTACAAGCGCGCCCCGAACTGCGAGCCAGATTCGGCGCCCCGCATGGCGGGCCTGCTCAAGGCCCACCTGCCGCCCGGCGCCGAATTGGTGATCGCCACGACGTGGGGCCCCGAATTCAGCCGCTACCTCGCCGACCAGGCGACGACCGGCGCCTTCGGGCTCGAGACGCTCAAGGGCCATTCCCCCGCCCTCAACCGCTCGCTGGTGCCGGAGCGCGCGGAGCGCACCTTCATCGCCGAGCTGGCGCTCGCGCAGGGGCGGGCCGGCTACGGCACGCTGCTCGGCCTCGACCGGGCGCATGGCGGGCGCTCGACGATCGCCGGTCTCAAGCGCTACCCCCACCACCTGACGCACGCGGCCTACGGGCTGTGGGGTTCGCCGTTCCGGGACGCCACCTGCCTCGTCGTCGACGGGATGGGCGAGACCGGCGCCTCGGCGGTCTACCGGATGGAGGCGGGGCGCCTCGCGGAGGTGAAGCGCCACCGCGGCCGCGAATCGATCGGCTTCTTCTTCGGCCTCGTCACCGACCTCGCCGGCTTCGACCAGGCCAAGGGCGAGGAATGGAAGATCATGGGGCTCGCCCCCTACGGGCGGCAGGACCCCGACCTGATGGCGCTTCTGCGCCGGCTCTACCGGGTCGAGGGCGGGCGCCTGCGCTTCTCCGACGCCGCCACCGTGCAGGCGGTGGCCGGCGAGATCCGCGCCCGCCGCCCGGCGCAGGCCGACGAGGACGGCTGGGCCGACCTCTCCGCCTGCGGCCAGGCGGTGTTCGGCGAGATGATGGACGTGCTGGTCGCCGAGGCCTGGCGTCTCGCTCCCCACGAGAACCTCGTCGTCACCGGCGGCTGCGCGCTCAACTCGTCCTACAACGGCCGGCTGCTCGGGCGCTGCGACTTCGAGCGCCTGCACGTCCCCTCCGCGCCCGCCGACGACGGCAACGCGCTGGGTGCGGCCTGGCTCGCGTACGGGGAGGACAACCCGGGCTGGACCGGGCCGGGCCGGCTCGCCACCCCGTATCTCGGCTCGCGCGTCTCGACCGAGCCCCTGGAGCGGATGGTCGGCTGGGAGCCGCGCCTCAAGCATCTCGGCCATGACGGGGTGACGCGGGCCGCGGCCGGGATCCTGGCCGCCGGCGGCCTCGTCGGCTGGGTGCAGGGGCGGGCGGAGTTCGGGCCGCGCGCGCTCGGCAACCGCTCGATCCTGGCCGATCCGCGCCCGGCCGACGCCAAGGCGATCCTCAACGGCAAGGTGAAGTACCGCGAGGCGTTCCGCCCCTTCGCGCCCTCGATCCTGGCCGAGGCCGGGCCGGACTGGTTCGAGGATTACCAGGACAGCCCCTACATGGAGCGCACCCTGGTGTGGCGGCCCGAGATGCGGGCCCGCGTCCCGGCGGTGGTGCACGAGGACGGCACCGGGCGCCTTCAGAGCGTGACCGACGAGCGCAACCCGGCCTACGCCGCCCTCATCCGGGCCTTCGCGGAGCGGACCGGCGTGCCGATCCTGCTCAACACCAGCTTCAACGTGATGGGCAAGCCGATCCTCCACACCGCCGAGGACGCGATCCTGATGTTCTCCACCACCGGGCTCGACGCCGTGGTGATCGAGGACTGGATCCTGGTGAAGGACGGGGTGATGCCCACAGGGTGACCCATGAGAAAGGGCCGGCCCCGTCCCCGGGTGCCGGCCCTCCGAAGCCTTGCGATGCCTGCGAGGCTTACTCGCAGACCTCGACGCGCTTGTAGGTGAAGGACTCGTCGTCGAGCCACACCTTGCGGCGCTCGAAGTGGCAGATCGGGCCGCGGCGCGGGCGCACGATCACGGTCTCGGGCTCCTCGACGTAGACCCGGCGCGGCGGCGGCACGACGTAGGCCGGCGGCGGCGGGGGCGCCGCCTGGGCGCCGTTGAGGATGGCGCCGGCCGCGACGCCGCCGAGCACGCCGGCCGCCGCGCCGCCGAGGATCGCCGCGCCGACGTTGTCGCGGGCCTGGGCCTGGGGCGCTGCGGTGACGAAGAGGGCGGCGGCGAGCGCCGCGCCCGCGCCGAGGCGCGGAAGGCCGTTAGAGGTCAGAGCGCGCACGCTGAGGGTCTCCCGAAGGTGTTGGCGCGAGAATGCGAGTGAGTGCTTAACGAAGTGCCAAGCTTGCCGCCCGGACGAGCGCCGGACGGCACGGCCCGGGACCGACGAAAGCCTCGCGCCGCCGGCCAAGACCTGACGGTGGTTTGCGGCGATTTCCGGGTATGCCCGCGGTTCGGCCGGGGGTGTGTATTTCGGGTGACGGTGCGGGGAGCGGCGCGCGACGCGAGAAGGACCGCCCGGGGGACGGTCCTTCGGTCGATCCTCGGGTTCGTCGATCGTCGATCACAGGCCGATCAGGGCGTTGGCGGTGCCGAACACCGTCATGGCGAGGCCGCCGGCCAGGACACCGATCATGCCGTAGGACACGGCGCGCAGGAGCTTCATGTCGCTCATCGTGGGATTCTCCGGTGTCGAAAGGGGGCGGGCGAGGGAAGTCGGCGGAAGAGTTGCGGGTCAGCAGCGGTAGCCGCCGGAGGTCTGGCCGTACTGCTTGACCGGGAAGTTCTGCTGCCGGGCGTTGCCCTCCGAGGCCGAGCTCATCGGGCAGGCGCCGTAGAACGGCACGCTGGTGTTGGGGGAGCCGCCGATCGAGCCGGTGGTCTCGACGTCGCGCGGCCAGAACGGGTGGGCGGGGGCGTTCGCGCCGAACGCCAGGGCGGACGAGACCGGAGCGGCGACGAGGGCGAGCGCGGTCACGGCGGCGGCAAGACGGCCGTTCGTAAGACGGTTCTTCATCGGTTGTTCCTTCGATATCTCTGTTGACGTCTCTTGGCGAACGATGCATCTGTTCTGCATCACTCTCGATGATCCGAATATAGGGGATGGAAAACCGCCGTGACGTGCTCCGGCGCACGCGAGGTGACGGAATAAATAGTCGGGTCCCGCATGGGGCGGGGCGGCAGCGGGGCCGTTCTGCGATCCGTGGGAGGTGCTGCCTCTCCGGCAGGTCCGGGGGCGACCGTCGCGGGCGACGTGCCAGGCGGCCCGTACGGCTCCCTCCATCGACGGCCCCGCCGCCGCACCTATATCCGGCGGCACTTCGGCTTCGATCAGGTGTCGCGCGTGCCCGGTTACCTGCCCTTCGCGGGCGCCCTCAAGCTTCCCGCCTTCGTCTGCGACAATTGCGGCTTCTGGCAGCGCCACTTCGCGGCCCCGCCGAGCTGCCCCCTCTGCCTCGACGCCCGGCACGTCGTGCCGCAGGACGGCTGGCGCTTCCGCGATGTGGCGGAGGCGCAAGCCTCGTTCCCCTGCCACTGGGCGGAGGTCGAGCCGGGGGTGTGGAAGTTCTGGAACGAGCCGGTCACCGGCATCGGGCCGAGCGCCTACCTGATCGTGACGCCGGACGGCAACATGGGCTTCGAGGGCTGCCCGGTCTTCAGCGAGGCGGCGCTCGACCACATCGCGGCGTTGGGCGGCATGACGATCCTGTCGGCGTCGCACCCCCACAGCTACGGCGCGCTGCCCCAGCTCCAGGACCGCTTCGATCCCGAGCTGTGCCTGCCGGCGGCGGACTTCACCTGGAGCGCCGGGCTCCAGGTCTCCTGGCCCTACGACGACGTGCTGGAGCCGCTGCCGGGGCTGACCCTCCACCGCACCGCCGGCCATTTCGACGGCCACGCGGTGCTGCACGACCGCGCCCGCGGGATCGTGTTCTGCGGCGACGCGCTGAAGTTCGAGCTCGCCCCGGAGAACCCGCGCGAGGCGCTGACGATCTCGGCCCACAAGGCCTTCGTGCGCGGCGTGCCGCTGACGCACCGGGAACTCGCCCGCTACCGCGAGGTCTTCGCCGCCCTCGACTTCCACCAGACCTGGACGCCGTTCGAGCAGGCGGCGAATGTCGGGCGCGGCGAGGTGCTGGCCCTCATCGACGCGATGCTGGTCGGGCGGCCGCACGCCTACCCCGTGCCGGTCGCCGGGCTGACGTGAGGGACCTTGCGCCCCGGCCGCCATCGGCGCCTTGCCGGCACGGATCCGGTGCCGTGACGGCGTGGCGAACTCCATCGACGCCGGGGCTCGCGATGCCGGACTGGATCGGATTGCACGAGGCGGGCCGCCTGCTCCGCGGCGCCGGACGCGTCCTCGTCGTCGGCAGCTCCGGCGCCGGGAAGTCGACGCTCGCCTCGGCCCTCGCGCGTCACCTCGACCTTCCGTACCTCTCCATGGACCGGGAGTTCTGCTGGCTTCCCGGCTGGGTGGTCCGGCCCCGGGACGAGACCCGCGCGCTGATCGCCGCCGCCGTCGCGGAGGAGCGCTGGATCATGGATGGCAGCTTTCCCTCGAGCCTCGATCTGCGCCTGCCGCGGACCGATCTCGTGGTCTGGCTGCGCCCGCCGCGGCTGACCTGCCTTGCCGGCGTGATCCGCCGCGGGATCGCCCATCGCGGCCGGACCCGGCCCGACATGGCGCCGGGTTGCCCGGAGCGCCTGCCGGACCGGGAATTCCTGAGCTACATCTGGAACTTCGAGCGGGACACCACCCCCGCCATCGCCCGCGGCCTCGAGGCTCACGGCCCGCGCGTCCCGACCCTGGTGATCCGGTCGCGCAGCGAGGCGAGCAGGCTCGCCGCCCTGGTGGCTGACGGGATGCCGGACCCGGACCGGACGGCGTGATTCGTCTCGAACCCTCCGGTTCGTCCCCTCACAACCCGAACTGCGCGCCCGTATCCCCGGGCGTGACGAGACTCCGGGCCCGGCTGCGGGAGGGCAGGAAGGGCAGGGCGGCGCAGGTCGCGCCGACGCTGTCGCAGAGCCGTTCGACGGCGCGCACGATGTCCGGCGGGCCGGCGACGTGGACGATGTCGCTGCCCCGCAGGGTCGGCAGGTGGGCGGTGACCGGACCGTGGCGCACGTCGGCCCGGCCGCGGCGCTCGCGGCTCGCCGCCAGCGTGATCTGCGGCACGCCGGTGCCGCGCAGCCAGTCGAGGCCGGGGCGCATGTAGAGGTCGTCGGCGTCGGCCGCACCCGCCACCACCACCATCTCGCGGCCGGTCTCGAGGTGGCGCGCCGCCCGGGCGATGGCCCAGATCGGCGCGAAGCCGGTCTCGGCCGAGACGAGGATCAGGCGGCCGGGGCCGGGGCGGTAGGGCGTGCCGCCGGCCGGTCCCTTGATCCGCACTGCGTGGCCGGGTTGCACGGCCTCGCCGAGGGCGGGGCCGAGGGCGCCGGTGTCGCGGCGCAGGTGGAACACGAGCTCGTTGAGCTCGGTGTTGCCGTCGATGCGCTGGGTCGGGCAGTAGGGCCGCGCCGGCAGCCCCGCGAAGGCGACCTCGACCGCCTGGCCGGGGGCGACCTCGAGGGCGCGCGAGACCGTGACCACCACCTCGATCACCGCGCCCGAGAGCGGGGTGGCCGAGAGCAGCGTGCCGGCGCGCTTGGCGGTGCGCAGGACCGCGAGAGGCGAGGGGGCCGGGCCCGGGCGGGTGGCGGCGCCGTCGCCGAGGCGGGGCCGGGCGCGGCTGGTGTTGCGCAGGCGCGGCAGGGCGTCGGGGTGGCGCGCCTCCAGGAGCGAATCCTGGACCACGCCGTCGCGGCCGGCGGCGATGGTCCGGGGCAGGGCGGCGTCGAGGGGCGTGTCGCCGGTCGCCACACGGACGGGCTTGCCGTTGACGACGAGCGAGCAGCGGGGGCTCATGGCCGTCTCCGTGCGACTGCGGGGGAGTGAGGCGCGGCGATCGTGCGCGGCTCTAGCGGGAGGCGAACAGCAGGCGCTCGACCAGGCCGGCCCAGCGGTCGCGGTCGGCGCGCAGGTCCTCCTGCGTCGTCCCGTCCAGGCTCTGCTGGCTCGACAGGGCCGCCACCTGGGCGCGCAGCTCCGCGGCGGCCTCGCGCTCGGAGCGCAGCACCGCCTTCATCACCTTGTTCTCGGCCTCGAGCTTCGCGACGAGGTCGTCGAGCTCCTCGGCCTCGGCCTCCTCGGGCGGGGGCAGCCGGTAGGGCCGCGGCCCGAGCCAGCCCGGCGGAAGCAGCAGGCGCCGCACCAGATCGAAATCCGGGCCGCTGCGCTCCTCCCGATCCTGGCCCGCGATGTCAAACGCCGCCTCGCCCATCGCCGCCTCTCCGCGCCTCGTCCCGGCCGTCCGGACCGCACCCCGACGGGTGCGCCGCATCCGCTCACGGCCGGCTGACGATGCTGTCGTCATGGTTAAGGAGCGTTTAAGCGGCACCGTCGCATTCGCGTGATTGACCGGGCGGATGCGCCGACACACTCTCGCCCCAACACCGGGATCGGGCGCCGATTCGCCAGGTTCCGGAACCCACGGAGATCGCGATGCTGGACGGACGACGGGTGCTGATCGTCGAGGACGAGGCGCTGGTCGCCCTGGAGCTGACCGAGATCGTGACCGGCTCGAACGCCCACGCCGTCGGCCCGGCCCGCACGAACCGCGAGGCCCTGGCGCTCATCGATTTCGAGGAGATCGACGTCGCGATCCTCGACCTCAACCTCGCCGACGGCGAGGCGACGCCGACTGCCGAGTGCCTGATCGCCAAGGGCGTGCCGGTCCTGATCTGCACCGGCGGCGTGCTGCCCCGCGCCATGCGGCTGATGTGGCCGGACCTGCCGATGCTGAGGAAGCCCCTGAACCCGGATCGGCTGGTCGAGGCGCTGAACGCCCTGTGCGCCGAGCCGGTCGGCGGGCGCGGGTAGGGCCGCCGCGAAGGCCTGCCCCCGGTCCGGGCCGTCCCCGTTCAGGCCGTCCGCGGCCGGGCCTCGCCGCCGCGCCGCATCGCCGACCAGGCGAGCGCGGCGGCGGCCACCAGCACCGGCGCGAACGAGATCCGCAGCACCGCGTCCCAGCCGTAGCCGGCGAGGAGCCCACCCGACGAGAACGAGCCGAGCGCGACGCAGCCGAACACCGCGAAGTCGTTGAACGCCTGCACGCGGGTGCGCTCCTCCGGGCGGTGGCATTCGAGCACCAGGGCCGACGCCCCGAGGAAGCCGAGGTTCCAGCCGAGCCCGAGCAGGATCAGCGTGACCCAGAAATGCGCGACGTCGACGCCCGCGAGCCCCGTCGCCGCCGCGGCGGCCGTGAGGGCGAGCCCGGCGGCGACGACGCGCGACGCGCCGAACCGCGCGATCCACCGCCCGGTGAAGAAGCTCGGCCCGTACATGGCGATGACGTGCCACTGCAGCCCGAGATTGGCGTCCTCCTGGCCGAGCCCGCACAGGCGCATCGCCAGGGGGGCCGACGTCATCAGGAAGTTCATCAGCAGGTACGACACGGCCCCGCAGACCACCGCCGTGACGAAGCGGGGCTGGCGCAGGATCGTCGCGAGCGGGCGCCCGCCGCTCGCGTCCTGCGCGGTCGGCCGCGGCAGCCGGACGCCGGCGAGGATCACGGCCGAGAGTGCGGCGACGGCGGCCTGGGCGAGGAAGGTCGCGGCGAACAGCGTCGGCGGCCAGAGGTTCATCGTGTGGGTGACGAGCTGCGGCCCGATCACCCCCGAGGCGACCCCGCCCGCCATCACGGCGGACAGGGCCCGCGCCCGCCGGTCCGGGCCGACGCAATCGGCCGCCGCGAAGCGGAACGTGAACACCACGGCCGCGTAGGCGCCGCCGAAGAACGCCGCCAGGCAGAAGAGCCAGAACGAGCCGGCGAGGACCGCGAGGGTGGACAGGAGGCCGGTGACCACGCCGCTCCCCGTGCCGATCATGAAGACGGCCTGGCGCCCGTGGCGGCGCGCGACGAAGCCGGCCGGGATGGCGCAGGCCGTCATCCCGACCACGTAGATCGAGATCGGCAGCGTCGCGAGCACCGGGCTCGGGGCGAGCATGTTGCCGACGACGGCGCCGGTGGCGAAGAGCACCGTCGAGTTCGCCCCGGCGAGCGCCTGGGCGGCGGCGAGCCGGAGGATGTTGCCCGTGCCGGCGTCGGGACCCGGGGCCGGGGTGCTGATCGGCGAATCGGTCATGTCAGGCGCTCGCGAGCAGGCCGTGCCAGCGCGCGTCGCGCGGCGAGGGCCGACGGTGGAGGCGGCGGTCGAGCAGGGTGCGGGCCTTGGCGGCCTCGCCGCCGCGCATGAGCGCGACGAGGAGCGTGTCCTCGATCATCTCGCGCTGGGCGCCGCTGCCGCCGATGCGCACGACCTCGGCCGCGACGGGTTCGAGGAGGCGCGCGCAGCCGGCGAAATCCTCGGCCGCGAAGGCGAGCGCGGCGCGGCAGATCGCCGGGACGACCGGGCCGGCGGCGAGCGTGCCGGCCTCCACGAGCGCGGTCAGGTCCGCGATCCGCGCCGCCGCCGCGGCCTCGTCGCCGGTCGCGGCGGCCAGGATGCCCATATGGGCGTCGGCGAAGGAGAAGCCGGCCCTGGCGAAGGTGCCCGACGCGTAGGCTCGGGCCTCCTCCCACAGGCCGGCCGGGACCTCGTGGCCGTACGCCTTCAGGCGCCACAGCAGCGAGACGGCATCGGTCACGACGTTGAGGGGCAGGCCCAGGCTCGCCGAGGGCCGCACGTGCGCGGCGTAGATCCCGAGCGCGCCCTGCGCGTCGCCGCGCTCGAGCGCCGACAGCGCCGCGTGCCAGGCGATGTGCCCGTGCAGGATGCCGGAGCGGTCGTAGCCGGGCAGCCATCCGGCGATCAGCGCCTCGGCGCCGTCGCCGTCGCCGTCCTCGAACATCGCGTGCGAGAGCGCGTGGGCGCCGTTGGCGTTCTCGCGCCGCAGTTCGAAGCCGCGTTGCGCGAGGTCGCGCCCGCGGCGGACGGCGCCGTTCTCGGCATGCGCCCAGCCTCGGGAGCTGAGGAACCACCAGTCGTCGTCCGCGAAATGGTGGGCGTGGCGCTCGACGAGGTCGACCCGGGCCTGGTCGTGGCCGGACATGCCCGAGAAGGCCAGGAGCCCGAACGCGCCGAGCGGCAGCGCCATGACGAGGACGTCGCGCGGCCAGGCGTCGAGATGGGCGTAGGCGGCGTCGAGCGCGTCCGCCGAGCGGCCGGTCACCGCGAGGGCGACGACGCCGACATGGCCGCGCTCGCGCGCCGTGCCGTCCCGGGCGACGAGCGCGCCGGCGGTCTCGATCGCCGCCCGGGCCGCGGCGCCCTCGCCGCGGATCGCGTGCATCCTCGCCCGCGCCGCGCGGGCGAGGCCGAATTCGGGATCGGCCGCGATGGCCGCGTCGAGCGTCTCCGCGGCGCCCGGCCACGCCGACAGCAGGAGGGCGACGCCGTCGCGGTAGAGCGCGGCGGCCGCGTCGGAGCGGGTCGAGATCGGCAGGCCTCGGCTGTCGAGATGGGCCATGGCGCGTTCGCGTGGTCGTGACGGATGACACGCGTCGTAATCCGTCACGGATCGACTGTCTCTCGATGAAATGCCAAATTGCATCGACGAGACGCCAATCGGAGGCGCGCGTGACCTGGCAGACCGTCGAGACCCCGACCGATGCCCGCCCGCCCGACCCGCTGACGGTCCGGGCGCAGGGCATCCCCGCCCGGCACGCCTTCGTCGAGCACGCCCATGCCTGGGGGCAGGTCGTCTACGCGGTCGCCGGGGTCCTGACCGTCTCCGCCGACCGGCAGAACCTGGTGATCTCCCCCGAGCAGGCGGTGTGGCTGCCCGTGGGCGCGCGGCACCGGGTCGGCTCGCTCCTCGGCGCCGAGTTCCGCTCGCTCTGGATCGCGGCGAGCGCGAGCCGCGACCTGCCCGCGGCGGCGTGCGTGTTCCGGGTGTCGCCGCTGCTGCGGGAACTGATCGTCGAGGCGGCGGCGCTCGAGCGCGGGGCGGCGGTGGAAGCGTCGCCCGACGGCTATGCCGGGCGGGTGACGGCGCTGATCCTCGACCAGCTGCGGCGGGCCGAGCCGCTGCCGGGCGCGCTCGCATGGCCGCGCGGCGGCCCGATCGCGACCCTGTGCGAGGCGGTCTACGCCGACCCGGCCGATGCCCGCGGCCTCGACGCCTGGGCGCGGGAGCTCGGCCTGTCGGCGCGGACGCTGTCGCGGCGCTTCGAGGCCGAGCTCGGGCTGAGCTTCCGCGGCTGGCGGCAGCGCCTGCGGCTGTTCAAGGCGATCGAGCTGATGGGCGGCGGCCTCGACGTCACCCGCACCGCCCTCGAACTCGGATACGGCTCGACGTCGGCCTTCGTCTACGCGTTCCGCACCGTCCTGGGATCGACGCCCCGGGCCTACATGCGCGGCCGCCGGGGGCGGGGTGGCCCGTGAGGCGCAGGCGGCGTGAGCGGGTGGCGTCACGCCGCCTCCGGCGCCGCCCCCACCAGCTGGCGCGCCTGCAGGATCGACATCGGCTCGCCGAAGGCGAAGCCTTGCGCGTAGTCGCAGCCGATCTCGGAGAGCGCGAGCGCATCGGCCTCCGACTCGGCGCCCTCGGCGATGATCTCGAGGCCGAGTTCCTGCGCCATCCGGACGATCGAGCGCAGGATGCCGGAGCGGCCGCTCGCCATCTGGCGCACGAAGGACTGGTCGATCTTGATCGTGTCGAAGGGGAAGCGCTGCATGTAGGTCAGCGCCGAGTAGCCGGTGCCGAAATCGTCGAGGCAGAGGCCCGCGCCGAGCTCGTGGATGCGCGCCAGCATCTGGGCGGCGTATTCCGGGTTCTCCATCACCAGGGCCTCGGTCAGCTCGAGCTTGAGCGAGCCGGGGACGACGCCGGTGCGGGCGAGCACGGTCTTCACGTCGTGCAGGAGGTCGTGGCGCAGGAGCTGGCGCGAGGACAGGTTGACGGAGGCGAAGATCGGCGGCTCGACCACGAGCGCCTGCTGCCAAGCGGCGAGTTCCGCGGCGGTGCGCTCGAGCGCGAAGACGCCGAGATTGACGATGAGGCCGGATTCCTCGGCGATCGGCAGGAAGACCTGGGGGGCGATGCGGCCGAGCCGCGGGTGGTCCCAGCGCAGCACCGTCTCGAAGCCCGCGACCGTGCGGTCTTCGAGCCGCACGATCGGCTGGAACAGCACCTTGATCTCGTTGCGCTCCAGCGCCCGGCGCAGGTCGCTCTCGAGCATCATCCGCTCGCCGCGGTCGGAGCGCATGGTCGGGCGGTAGACCTCGATCCGGTCGCCGCCCTGGCGCTTGCCGTTGATCATCGCGAGCTCGGCGTTCTTGATCACGTCGTCGCGCTTCACCACCGCGCCGGCCTCGTGCAGGGCGACGCCGATCGAGGGCGTGAGGAAGATCTCCCGGTCGGCGTAGGTGATCGGCGTGGTGATCGCCCGGCGGATGCTGTCGGCGAAGGCGATGATCCGGTCGGGGTCGCGCTCGGAGAGCAGGATGACCGCGAACTCGTCGCCGGCGACGCGGGCGAGCGTGTCCTGCGGCCGCAGGAGCCGGTTGAGGCGGCGCGACAGCGTCAGCAGGATCGAATCGCCGGCCGAGAGCCCGATCGCATCATTGACCTGCTTGAAGCGGTCGATGTCGACGACGAACAGGGTGGGCTTGAGGCGCGGGTCCTGGCTCGCGAGGGCGAGTGCCGCATCGAGCCGGTCGTTGAACAATTCGCGGTTGGGCAGGCCGGTGAGGTTGTCGTGCACGGCGTCGTGCAGCAGCCGCTCCTCGGCGATCTTCGCCTCGGTCACGTCCGCGATGGTGCCGACGATGCGCACCACCTCGCCGTCGGTGCCGATGACGGGCCGCGCCTTGAGGCGGAACCAGTAATAGGGACCGGCCGCCGAGCGCAGGCGGAAATCCTGGGAGATGCGGCCGCGGCGCTCCTCGATCACGGTGTCGAGGGCCGCCGAGTAGCGCTCGACGTCGAAGGGATGGAGGAGCGAGAGCCAGTTCGCCTGCGGCCCCTCCAGCGCCCCGCGCTTGAGGCCGAGCTGCCCCTCGATCTCGGGTCCTGCGAAGACCCGGTCGCCCGGCACGTCCCAGTCGAACACCACGTCGCCCGCGCCCGTCAGCGCCAGCGCCCGGCGCTCGGTGTCGGAGACGAGGCTGTTGCCGAGGCCCCCGCCCGCGAAGGCGTGCTGGAGCACCGTGAAGCCGATCAGCATCACGATCAGGACGAGGCCGCCGATCAGCGCCGGCTGGACGAGGTCGTTGTGGAGCTGGCCCGTGATGGCGAAGCCCGCCGCGACCACCCAGGCGAGCAGCAGCAGCCAGGTCGGGATCAGCAGGATTGCCCGGTCGTAGCCGTTGTGGATCGCGAGGTAGACGACGAGCAGCAGGCCGATGCCCGCGACCGTCGCGATCGAGATCCGGGCGACGCCCGCCGCCACCGGCGGGTCGATGACCGCGAGGCCGACGAGGCCGCCGAGGAACAGGAGCCAGATCAGCGCGACGTGGCTGTAGCGCACGTGCCAGCGGGCGAGGTTGAGGTAGGCGAAGAGGAACACCAGCAAGGTGGCGCCGAGCACCGCCTCCGCCGAGGCGCGGTAGATCCGCTCGGCGACTTCCGTGACGGGAAAGATGCGCTGGAAGAACCCGAAATCGATGCAGGCATAGGCCAGCACCGCCCAGGCCAGCGCCGCCGCGGCCGGAAAGATGATCGCGCCCTTGACCACGAACACGATGGTCAGGAACAGGGCGAGCAGCCCGGCGATGCCGATGATGATGCCCTTGTAGAGGGTGAGCCCGGTCGCCTTCTTGCGGTAGGCGTCCTGGTCCCAGAGGTAGACCTGCGGCACGGTCGGGGTGCGCAGCTCCGCCACGAAGGTGACGGTGGTGCCGGGATCGAGCGTGATGACGAACTGGTCGGCGTCGGGGCTCTCGTCGCGCTCGGGGCGGATGCCCTGGCTCGCCGTGATCGCGGCGATGCGCGAGCCGCCGAGATCGGGCCAGACCACCCCGGATCCGACGAGGCGGAAATGCGGGGCGACGAGCAGGCGGTCGATCTGCTCGTCGGTGTCGTTGGTGAGCGCGAACACCATCCAGTCCGGCCGCGCGCCGGTCTCGCGCGCCTTGACGGCGATGCGGCGCACGATGCCGTCCTTGCCCGGGGCGGTCGAGATCTGGATCAGGTCGCCGTCCGAGCGGTAGCGCTCGATCGCCGGGGTGAGATCGATGGCCTGCGAGTCGAGTGTGACGCGCACGGCCTCGACCGCCCGGGCCTGCGGCACGGACAGGATCAGCCCGGCGAGGGCGACGAGGCAGGCGAGGACGAGTGAGTACGTGCGCAAGCTTCGGGGTCTTCCGACCGGACGGGGGCGGCCACGGCCACGGGGGCGGCTGAGGGGAGGGTGCCGGACCGTACTGACGCCCAAGCTTCCGAGCAAGGCGGAGGCCCCGGATCTCCCCTGCCGTCCGCGAGCGCGGCCGTCGACGGGCTTCGATCGCTCCGCTTTGCGGCCAAATCAAGTTGTGCGGATCGCGTCGCGGGCCGTGCCGGTCGCTCAAGGGAGTGAGCGGGAGGCGGCCTCCGAGACCGCGACGACCTCCCAGCATTCGGGATGGCGCATCAGCTCGTTCAGGAACGCGAAGGTGAGGGCGTGGGTCGGGCAGTTCGCCACGATGCGCCCGAGGATCGGCCGGCCGGCGAGGCCCAGGTCGCCGACGAGGTCGAGGATCTTGTGCCGTACCGGCTCGTCGGGGAAGCGGGCGCCGCCGAGCACCCGGCCGCCGAGCAGGATCGCGACCCGTCCGGGGCGCGCGCCGCGCAGGAGCGGCTCGCGGTCGCGCGGATGCATCCGCCCCTCCGTCTCCGGGCCGATCGGGCGCCGGCAGTCCGGCCGGCCCGACGTGGGCGCGAGGCCGGCGCCGCACACGGTCTGCGCCGCGAACGAGCGCGCCCAGAGCCGCTCGCGCGCGGCCGGCGGCAGCAGGGTGCGGGCAAGCCGGGTCTTCAGCACGGTGCGCCAGATCAGCGAGGCGTTGCCGAAGCTGCGGCTCGGGGCGATGGCGGCGCGGAACGAGGCCGGATCGATCGGGCCCGACCAGCGCAGCACGCCGAAACCCGGCAGCCGATCGGTGCTGACGTCGACGCTGAACCCTTCGGCCGGCTCGGCGCGCAGGAAGCCGTGCAGGCCGTCGACCTGGAAGGGCGCGCGGATCCGCAAGACCTCGCGCGGCCGCGCCTGCGCGACCCGCCCGGCCTCGTCGATGAGCGCGCACCAGCGCGACGCCGAGCCGTCGAGGATCGGGATCTCGGTCCCCTCCACGGTGATCGCGGCGTTGTCGATGCGGGAGGCCGAGAGGCTCGCCATCAGGTGCTCGATGGTGCGCAGCTTGCGCCCCTGGCCGATGTCGAGGGCGGTGCTCATCCGGCTCGCGACCCAGGCCGCGGTGCCGGCCGGCACCTCGGCGCGGGCGCCGCTGCGGGGGCAGCGCACCGCGAAGCGGATGCCGTGGCCGGCCGGCGCTGGCGCCAGGGTGACGCGGGCGCTCCGGCCGGTATGCAGCCCGGGCCCGCGCACCGACACGCTCCGCCCGAGCGTCGCCTCGCACGACTCTTCGTCCGCCGAGTGCGCGCCGCCCTCGAGCCCCATCGCTTCCGCCCGACCGTTCCGCCGGCCGTCCGCGACGGCCGTCGTCTGCTGTTCCCCTGGGGCCGGTGCGGGTGTTCCGTGGGCGGGACGGCCGATCGGCCAGTCTCCTCGTCCCCGGACCTTGGCGCCGCGCAGGCCTCGCCGTCGAGTGCTCGCGCGCTCGATTGCAGGTCGGTTCTACGGAGACTGGGCGAGGCTCGACACTCGACCGTTCGGCCTAGTTCAGGCGAGTGGGGCGGCAGACGAGCGATCTCGCGTCGCGCGGGACGCTGTCGGTTCGATTGTCGGCGGAGGTCGGGTCTCTGCGGAAGGTTCCGCCACCTGAGCCCTCCCCCCTCTGCGGGGGAGGGTGGCCCGGCCGTGAGGCCGGGTCGGGAGAGGGGCAGCGCGACGCTGATTCAGAGGGCGCCTGTCAGAACGGTTCGGTCATATCCGGAAGCGGCGTCCCCTCTCCCGGCTCACTTCGTTCGCCACCCTCCCCCGCAGTGGGGGGAGGGTTCACCCGCGCATCACGCCTGCTTCAGCGCCCGGTCCACCGACTCGAGGCTCTGCAGCTTCTTGATCGGCCCGATCGCCGCGAGGGTCGGGGCGCCGGCGATCAGCGCGCGGCCGGCCGCCCGCACGTCGTCCGGGGTGACGGCGTCGACCTTGGCGATGACCTCGGCGGCGGGGATGACCCGGCCCCAGGCCAGCAGCTGGCGCGCCGTGCGCTCGATGCGCCCGCCCGGCGTCTCCAGCGCGGACAGCAGCGCCACCTTGAGCTGGGCCTTGGCCCGGGCGAGCTCGGCCGCGTCGACCGTGTCGGCGGCCTCGCGCAGGCAGGCGAGCGTCACCTCGACGAGGCCCGGCAGGTCGGCGCCCGCGGTGCCGGCGCCGATGCCGAACAGGCCGCAATCGCTGAACGGCCAGTGGAAGGCGTGGATCTCGTAGGCCAGCCCGCGGGTCTCGCGCACCTCGTGCCAGAGCCGCGAGGTCAGCCCGCCGCCGAGCACCTGCGCGAAGAGGTGCGCGGCGTAGTAGGATTCGTCGCGGAACGACAGGCCGGGCAGGCCGAGCACCAGGTTGGCCTGTTCGAGCTTGCGCGGCATCCGGCGCTCGCCGCCGCGATACTGGCCGGGCACCAGCTCCGGCGTCTCGCCGGCCGGCATCGACCCGAAATGCTTCTCGGCCGCCGCCACGATGGCGTCGTGCTCGACCGCGCCGGCGGCGGCCAGCACCATCTTGCCCGGCGTGTATTCCCGGGCGAGATAGGCCTCGATCGCCGCACGATCGAAGCTCTTGATCGTCTCCGGGCGCCCGAGGATCGGCCGGCCGATCGGCTGGTCGGGGAAGGCGGCCTCGGTGAAGGCGTCGTAGACGACGTCGTCCGGCGTGTCCTCGACGGCGGCGTATTCCTGCAGGATCACGCCCTTCTCGCGGGCGAGCTCGCCGGCCTCGAAGGTCGAGCGGGTCAGGATGTCGCCGAGCACGTCGAGGGCGACCTCGGCATCCTCGCCCAGGACCCGGGCGGTGTAGCTCGTCTGCTCGACGCTCGTGGCGGCGTTGATCTCGCCGCCGACATTCTCGATGTCCTCGGCGATCTGGCGGGCCGTGCGCGAGGCCGTGCCCTTGAACGCCATGTGCTCGATGAGGTGGCTGAGCCCGTGCTCCTCCGGCCGCTCGTTGCGCGAGCCGGCGCCGACCCAGACCCCGAGGGTCGCGGTGGCGACGCCCGGCATCGCCTCGGTGGCGACGGTGAGGCCGTTTTGCAGCCGGGTGATCTTGAGGTCGGGCGAGGCGCCGAGCGTCGCGAAATGCTGGTTCACGCGGCGCTCCTCAGGATGCGGGCGCGCTCGCGGATCGCCCGCTCCACCGCCGCCTCGTCGTTCGGCAGGACCGTGAACCGCTCGCGCCGCTCTAGGAGATCCGACAGATGCGGCGGCAGGGCGGGACGCACGCCCGTCGCGGTCTCGACCGCGTCCGGGAACTTCGCCGCGTGCGCGGTCGCCAGCGCCACGACCGGCGTCGCGGGATCCCGCTCGAGCAGCTTGCGGGCGGCGCGCACCCCGATCGCGCTGTGGGGATCGATGATCTGGCCCGTGCCGGCGTAGACGTCGCGGATCTCCGAGACGACCTCCTCCTCCGGCACCGCGGCCGCGTCGAACTCGGAGCGGATCCGTTCCAGGGTGCGGGCGTCGAGCGTGAACGCGCCCGACTGCTTCAAGCCGGCCATCAGCCGGTTCACCGCGTCGGCGTCGCGGTCGAGCGCCTCGAACAGCAGGCGCTCGAAGTTCGACGAGACCTGGATGTCCATCGACGGCGAGGTGGTCGGCGCCACGCCCCGCACCTCGTACGACCCGCTCGCAAGCGTCCGGGCCAGGATGTCGTTGGCGTTCGTCGCGACCATCAGCCGCCCGACCGGCAGCCCCATGCGCTTGGCCGCCCAGCCGGCGAGGATGTCACCGAAATTGCCCGTCGGCACCGAGAACGAGACCGGCCGGTGCGGGCTCCCCAACGCCACCGCGCTGGTGAAGTAGTACACGGCCTGGGCCGCGACGCGGGCCCAGTTGATCGAGTTCACGCCCGACAGCCGCACGTCCTCGGCGAAGTGCGGGTGCTGGAACAAGGCCTTCACGATCGCCTGGCAGTCGTCGAAGGTGCCCTCGACCGCGAGCGCGTGAATGTTGCCCGCATCCACCGTGGTCATCTGCCGGCGCTGCACCTCCGACACCCGGCCGTGCGGGTAGAGGATGAACACGTCGACGTTGTCGAGGCCGCGGAAGGCCTCGACGGCGGCGCTGCCGGTATCGCCCGAGGTGGCGCCCACGATGGTGGCGCGGCTGCCCTTGGCCTTCAGCGCGTGGTCCATCAGCCGGCCGAGCAGCTGCATCGCCACGTCCTTGAAGGCCAGCGTCGGGCCGTGATGCAGTTCGAGCAGGAAGAGGTTGTCGCCGAGCTGGGTCAGCGGGCAGACGGCCGGATGGCGAAACGAGGCGTAGGCCGCGTCGATCATGCGGTCGAGGTCGGCCTGTGGGATCTCGCCGTCGACGAGGGGCGACAGCACGGTCTTGGCGGCCTCGGCGTAAGGCTTGCCGGCGAGGCCCGCGATGGTCCCGGGCGCGATCTGCGGCCAGGCCTGCGGGATGTAGAGGCCGCCGTCGCGGGCGAGCCCGGCGAGGAGGGCGTCGGTGAAGGTCAGCGGCGCGGCGCTGCCGCGGGTCGAGACATGGAGCACGGTGATCAGTCCTGAGGCTGACGCGAGGCCCTACACGAATCCGGGGCTCGCGTCAGCCGGGGCCTGCGCGGGGCCGGTCAGGCGCTCGTGCCCGGGGCCTTGCGCAGGCGGCAGCCGGTGATCCGCCACGCCCCGTCCGTCCCGCGCTCCAGGGTGTAGAGCGCCTCCCAGTCGGTCCCGTCCTGGTCCTGGATGGTCACGCCCTGCGCGAGGCTGCCGTCCGGCAGCGCCTCGCCGGTCCCGAACTCGAAGCGGCGATTGCGGTAGACCGGGGCGTAACCCTGGCGCACCATGCCGAGGAAGGTCTCGGCGCTGGGAAAGATCGACCGGATCGCCGGGGCGGCCTCGGCATAGGCCGCCGCCGCGTCGTCGTGCCGGAAGGCGTCCTGCTGGCGCAGGATCACCGCACGGGCCGCATCCCGGTCGCCGTCGCCGGCCGCGAGGGCACCCTGGTCGAAGGTGACCTGGCCGACGCAGAGCAGGGTCATCAGGGCGACGAGGGTGCGCACGGGCCGGGCCCTCCCGGAAAACAGTCTTTTGCCGATGCCGCAGCGTAGCAAGCCCGGTCCGCGCGCACAACCTCAAGTCGACTGCACTTTGATCTAACAAGGGCCGGCGGTGCCTACACCCCGCTCGCCCTGCGCCCCAGCTCGACCACCCGCAGGTTGTTGGTGGTACCGGGCTGGCCGAACGGGATGCCGGCCACCGCCACGACGAGGTCCGGCGCCTGCGCGAACCCCTCCTGGGCGGCGACCTCGGCGGCGCGGGCGACCATGGCCTCGTAGGATTCGATCTCGGGCCCGAGCACCGAATGGGCGCCCCAGTACAGGCTGAGGCGGCGCGACACCGCGGCGTCGGAGGTCGCGGCGAGGATTGGCACGTTGGGGCGCTTGCGGGCGATGCGGGCGGCGGTGGTGCCGCTCGACGTGAAGGCGACGATCGCCGCCGCCTCGATCGCGTCGGCGAGGGTCGCGGCGGCGGCGGCGACCGCGTGGGGCGGGCTGTCCTCGACCTCCGGCTCGCTCGCCCGGACGAGCGAGCGGTAGAGCCGGTGCTGCTCGGTGCGGCGGATGATGCGGTCCATGATCGAGACCGCCTCGATCGGGTACCGGCCCGCCGCCGATTCGGCCGAGAGCATCACCGCGTCGGCGCCGTCATAGACGGCGGTCGCGACGTCCGAGGCCTCGGCCCGGGTGGGCGAGGGCGCCGCGACCATCGATTCGAGCATCTGGGTCGCCACGATCACCGGCTTCACCGCCCGGCGGCAGGCGCGCACGAGTTCCTTCTGGCGCCCCGGCACGTCCTCGGGCGGCAATTCGACGCCGAGGTCGCCGCGGGCCACCATGATGCCGTCGGCGATCCGGATGATGTCCTCGATGTGGTCGAGCGCCGAGGGCTTCTCGATCTTGGCGATCAGCCCGGCCCGGCCGGCGATCAGCCCGCGCGCCTCCATCACGTCGGAGGGGGTCTGGACGAAGGACAGTGCGACCCAGTCGACGCCGAGCTCGAGCCCGAAGGCGAGGTCGCGCCGGTCCTTCTCGGTGAGCGGCGAGAGGGCGAGCACCGAGCCCGGCACGTTGACGCCCTTGCGGTCGGAGATCGGCCCGCCCACCACCACGTCGGCGTCGATCGCCGCGTCGTCGACGCCGACGACCCGCACCCGGACCCGGCCGTCGTCGATCAGGAGATCCTGGCCCGGCGCCACCGCGGCGAAGATCTCGGGATGGGGCAGGGGGATCGCGTCGGTGCCGCCCTCCCGGCCCTCGCGCACGAAGCGGATCCGATCCCCGGTGGCAAGCTCCGCCTTGCCGCCCCGCAGGGTGCCGATGCGGATCTTCGGCCCCTGCAGGTCCTGCAGGATGCCGATCGGCCGGCCGGTCTCCTGCTCGAGCGCCCGGATCGCCGCGTGCACCTTGGCGTGGTCGTCGTGGGTGCCGTGGGAGAAGTTGAGCCGGAAGGTGTCGACCCCGGCGAGGAACAGGGCCTTCAATCGCTCCGGCGTGTTGCTGGCCGGGCCGACGGTGGCGACGATCTTGGCGTGGCGGTGGCGGCGCATCGGGCGCTCCTTGCTCGCGTTCGCTTCGGGATGTGCGGATCGGGCGGGACGTGCGGATCGGGGTTCGGCGCGGCGGTGGAGGTGGGTGACGCTCACGGGCGGGCCGCAGCAGGGCATTGTCATCCTCGGCGACCGGGAGGAGCGGCAATCGGTGGGAACGCTGCCGGCACGGGGCAGCAGTCCCGAGGTGAAAGCTAGGGCATCTTGGACCAAAGGAGCACCCGTCCGGGCCGGAAACGCTCCGTCCGCCGCGGCTTCACGCCCTTGACGCCGGCTATGCTGCAACGCACCCTGTCACCTGGAAGCGTTTCGGTGACGATACGGCGACGGGAGGGATCGACGGTCATGCTGTTCCAGCCGCCCGTGTTCGAGACGATCTTCCGCACGCCCGTCGCGCATCGGCTGGTGATCCGGGGCTCGCGCAGCCGCGGCGCCCCGATGGACGGCGTGTGCTGGTACCACGACGAGTTCGACGCCGCCGGCGCCCTGGTGGCCCGCTACGAGACCTACGACGAGACCGACGAGGCCGGCCGCGAGCGCTGCGGCTGGCGCCGTTACGACGCCGCCGGCCGGTTCGTCGCTCGGCACGAGGTGACGATGCGCTGGTCGGCCCTCGTCGCCCTCAAGCAGTCGCGCCGCGGCGCCGAGATCGCGCTGCAGCGCCTCGGCGGCCAGCCCGTCCCGCCGCCGCGCACCCGGCCGGGCCTGGCGGCCTGACGTCGTCGTTGTCGCGCGCTGACGTGAGGGCCGACCGGTACCCGCTCGGACCTGCGCGCAGCACCTCGGGATGGCCCCGGGTGAGAGACGATCCGCACCGGACGTCGTGCCGCGTTGGATATCCGACGCGAGCCTTGCATCACCCCGCCGTCAGCCACACCAGATGTCCGTCCGGGTCGCGCAGGAGCGCGTCGGCGCCACCCCGGGTCCGTGGCACCGGTCCGGGCGAGACGAGCCGCTCGGCATGGGCCGCGCACGCCGCCCGCAACGCCTCCTCGTCCATCATCGCGATCACGAGCCGGGTCGCCGCGACGTCGCCGACCGCGAGGTTTGAAGCGGGCTGCGGAGGAGCATCGCGGTAGCACAGCAGCTCGACATGCGGCGGCCGTCCGTCCGGGAAGCCGAGGCCGGTCACCTCGACGGTCGGCTCGGGGACGGCGTCGAGGCGCGCCTGTTCGGGTCCCGTATTGAGCGAGCGCGACGTCACGGCGAGCCCGAGCGATTCGTAGAACGCGGCGCTGCGGGCGGTATCGGCGACCGAGATCGCCGAGTGGTCGAGGCCGAGGCAGACATCGCCGGCGCCCCGCCCGCGCCACGCCTCCGGTACGGCATCCGCCGGGAAGGACAGCAATTCGAGGGGATGGCCCTCGGGGTCGCGGAACTTGAACGCGGTCACGCCGCCGGACGAGGCGGGGAGCCGCACCGGGCCGTCGGTCGAGATCGGGCGCCAGCCCGGATGCGCCGACAGGCGGGCATGGGCCGCGGCCATGTCGGCGACGATGATCGCGCAGTGCTGGAACAGCGGACTGAATCCCGGCACGTCGCCCGGATAGGGCCGGCCCGCCGGCGTCACCGCCGTGAGGTCGAGGCGCTGATCGCCGAGGCGCAAGGGTACGGCGCGAGCGGCCGTGAACCCGGCGATGGCGGCGAGGTCCGGCTCCGCCGATGCCTCGGCGTCGACGAAGCCGAGCGCCGTCCGGTAGAAGCCCGCGAGCCGCTCCGGATCGGCGGAATTGAGGCCGAACCGGACGAGGCGACGGGCGCGCGGGCGAGCGGCGCTCACGGGGTCTGCACCCCGCGCCGGTCGAGGAAGATCGCGTAGAGTGTGTGCGAGCCGCCGATGAACAGCCGGTTCTTGGCCGGACCCCCGAAGGCGATGTTCGAGACCCGGTGCGGCACCAGGATCTTGCCCATCAGCTTGCCCTCCGGGCTGATGCAGTGGACGCCGTCCGCCGCACTCGACCAGACGTTGCCGTCCTCGTCGACCCGCATCCCGTCGCAATAGCCCGGCGAGATCGTGTGGAAGACGTCGCCGCCCGACAGCGCGCCGTCGGGTGCGACGTCGAACACGCGGATATACTGGCGCGGGTTCGGCTTCGACTGGTCGCCGGTCTCGGCGACGTAGAGCCGGCGCTCGTCGGGCGAGAAGGCGAGGCCGTTCGGCCCGTCGAAGTCGCCGGCCATCGCCCGGATCTCGCTCGTCCGCGGATCGAAGCGGTAGAGGGCCGGGGGCTGCTCGGATTGCTGGCGTCCGCCCTCGTAATCGTTGGAAATACCGTAGACCGGGTCGCTGAACCAGATCGTGCCGTCGGACTTCACCACCACGTCGTTCGGCGAGTTCAGGCGCTTGCCGGCGTGGCGCTCGACGAGCGTCGTGACCGTGCCGTCGTGCTCCGTCCGATACAGGCAGCGGCCGCGATGCGAGCAGGCGATCAGCCGGCCCTCCCGGTCGCGGGTCTGGCCGTTGGCGTAGTTCGAGGGCGCGCGGTAGACCGAGAAGCCCGCGCCCTCGATCCACCGCATGGTGCGGTTGCGCGGCAGGTCCTGGAACAGCAGGCAATCGGCGTCGCCCATCCAGACCGGGCCCTCGATCCAGCGGAAGCCGGAGCCCAGCTCCTCCAGGGGCGCGTTGCCCAGGATGTAGTGCGCGAAGCGCTCGTCGTGGATCTCGAACCCGTTCATGGAATCACCGGAACCGGCAGGCCGACCCGGTGGTCGGGGGCTTGTCGACCTGCACGATCATCAGCACGGCGGGTTCGTCGCCGATGGTGCCGGAGCGGTGGCCCTTCCTGCCGTCGACCTCGCGCACGTTCTGGTCCTCGCCGAAGGAGATCTCGCCCGGGCCCATCTCGACCCTCGTGCCGTCCATCGATTCGACGAACCAGCGGCCCGAGAGCGGGATGATCCATTGCGGCTTCGGGTTCGGGTGCCAGTCTCCGGTCCAGCCGACCGGCTGCACGGTCACGAACACGGTCGCGCCGTCATGGGTCTTCTGGCCCTGCCATTGCGGCGGGGCCGGCGGCGACATCGATTTCTGCTCGAACTCGGTGAAGGCGCACCGGGTCTGGTGGCTGATCCCGTCCGCGTCGGCCCAGAGGTGCCAGTAGGGGATGGTGGGCTTCTCGTCGCTCATCGGGCGGTCTCGCTGACGCTGTAGGGCTTCGACGAGGCGAAGGGGTGTGAGAAGAACGTCTCCACGGTGCTCGCCCCGGTGCCGAAGGTGACGAGCAGAAACCCGCCGGCGAGCGCGAGGTTCTTCCAGAAATCCCAGAAAAGCTCGCGGCCCTTGCCGCCGGACCAGAAATCGCCCGGCTTCCAGAACTGCTTCCACAGGAGGGCCGTCACGCCGCAATAGCCGGCGAGGATGAGCGCGGCGAAGCGGTCGGCGATGCCGGTGAGGACCCCGAGCGACATCACGATCTCGACGAACAGGCCGGCGAGGATCAGCATCGTCGCCGGCGCGGTGGCGTGCACCGCCTGCCTCGCCTGCCCCACCGCACCGCGGAAGTTCAGGATCTTGTCCAGCGCGCTGAACGGCAGGAACAGCATCACCAGGAGGAGCCTGACCCCGAAGGCGACCGCGATGCTGAAGGTGGCCATCGACCTGCGAACCCCGCTGCCCGGTTTGCGTTGCGAAAAGCTAACTGGAGCGGATCGACGTTCGGGCCAGCCCCGCCATATGCCCCCGCACGGCCGAGGGGCCCTGCGTCATCCCGCGGCTTTCGTTGAGAAGAGACACCGTCGATGAGCGAGAACCGGCACTACGACGTCGTCATCATCGGCTCGGGGCCGGGCGGCGGCACCATGGCGTGGCGGCTGGCCCAGACCGGCAAGCGCATCCTGCTGCTCGAGCGCGGCGACTACCTGCCGCGCGAGCGGGAGAACTGGGACAGCCAGGCGGTCTTCGTCGACGCGCGCTACCAGGCGCCGGAGACCTGGTACGGCGCCGACGGGTCGAGCTTCCATCCCGGCCTGCACTACTTCGTCGGCGGCAACAGCAAGGTCTACGGCTCGGTCCTGCTCCGCCTGCGCGAGAAGGACTTTTATCAAATCCGACATCCGGACGGCATCTCGCCGGAATGGCCGCTGAAGTACGACGTGTTCGAGCCCTACTACCAGGCGGCGGAGGAGCTCTACTACGTCCACGGCCTGCGCGGCGAGGACCCGACCGAGCCGCCGTCCTCGAAACCCTACGCCTACCCGCCGATCACCCACGAGCCCCGGATCCAGGAGCTGTTCGACGGGCTCAAGCGTGAGGGGCACCACCCGTTCCACCTGCCGGTCGGCGTGCGGCTGGAGGAGCGCGACGGCAAGCCGCTGCCGCACTCGGCCTGCATCCGCTGCGACGCCTTCGACGGCTATCCCTGCATCACCAACGGCAAGGCCGACGCGCAGATCACCTGCGTCGACCCGGCGCTGGCGGCGCACGACAACCTCACGCTGATGACGAACGCCTACGTCGACCGGCTCCTGACCGATCCGGCCGGGCGGACGGTCACCGGCGTCGAGGTGAAGCGCGGCGACGCCACCGAGGTGTTCACCGGCGACATCGTGGTGGTCGCCTGCGGCGCGCTCTCCTCCGCGCTCCTGATGCTGCGATCCGCCAACGACGCCCACCCGCACGGGCTCGCGAACCGCTCGGGGCAGGTCGGCCGCAACTACATGCGGCACAACAACTCGACGGTGCTCGCGATCTCGCGCACCCCGAACCCGACGAAGTTCCAGAAGACCCTCGGCCTCAACGACTTCTACTTCGGCGCCGACGACTGGGAGTTTCCGCTGGGCCACATCCAGATGGTCGGCAAGTCGGACGGGGTGCAGATCCACGGCGAGGGCCTGCCGGGCTTCCTGCAATGGTTTCCGGAGAAGCCGTTCGACTGGATCGCCAGGCACTCCCTCGACTTCTGGCTCACCACCGAGGACCTGCCGATCCCGGAGAACCGGATCTTCTACGACGGGGCGAAGGTCCGGCTCGACCTGAAGCAGACCAACGAGGAGGCGCTGCACCGGCTCAAGGCCAAGCTGCGCGACCTGTGCACGAAGCTCGACATCCACCCGCACCTGTTCGACCGCTCGCTCTACCTCGGCAAGGACGTGCCGATCGGCGGCACCGCCCACCAGGCCGGCACGCTGCGCTTCGGCACCGACCCGGCGACATCCGTCCTCGACCTCGACTGCAAGGCGCACGAGCTCGACAACCTCTACGTCACCGACGCGAGCTTCTTTCCCTCGATCGGCGCCGTGAACCCGACGCTGACGATCATCGCCAACTCGCTCAGGGTGGCGGATCACGTCATCGGGCGGCTGGGGGCGTAGTCCCCCCGATTCCCGTCCGATCGCCCGCAGGACGACCTCTCCTCCAAGCCGGTCGTATCCGCCGCGTCACCCCGGGCTCCGCTTTCGCGGCCCCGCGAGTGGCGCGGTGAGTTGGCGATGAAGACCCCGGTTCGACGTGACTGCCTGGTCGGCGGCGCACGGCATCACGTGCCCAGGGCATAGGTGCTGCGCCGCTTCCCAGGCTATGACGGGGGCGCCTTGAGAGGAGCCCCCGATGCCCCTGGACCCTGCGTTGCGCGACCGCATCATCACGGCCGTCGCCGACGGTTTCTCCGAGCAGATCGCCCACACCCAGGCGCTGATGCGCTTCCCCTCGATCCGGGGCGACGAGCAGGCGATCCAGGACTTCGTGTTCCGTGAGTACCGTGAGCGCGGCTACGCCATGGACCGCTTCGCCATGGACCGGGCGCAGATCGAGGCGCATCCGGGCGGGGCACGCTTCAGCCCGGAGCATTCCGAGGCGCCGATCGTCGTCGGCATCCACCGGCCGCGGGAGGAGCGGGGGCGCTCGCTGATCCTCCAGGCCCATGTCGACGTGGTGCCGCCGGGCCCCGCCGACCTCTGGACCCACCCGCCCTTCGAGCCGGTGGTCGAGGGCGACTGGCTCTACGGCCGCGGCGGCGCCGACATGAAGGCCGGGCACGCCGCCAACCTGTTCGCTCTTGACGCGCTCCGCAGCCTCGGCCTCCAGCCTGCCGCCACCGTGACCCTGCAATCGGTGGTCGAGGAGGAATCGACCGGCAACGGCGCCCTGATGACCCACCTGCGCGGCTACCGCGCCGACGCGGTGCTGATCCCCGAGCCCGAGGAGGAGATGCTGGTGCGCGCCAATACCGGCGTGCTGTGGTTCCGTGTCGAGGTCCGGGGCCGGCCGGTCCACGTGCGCGAAATGGGCACGGGCGCGAACGCCATCGACGCGGCCTACCGGGTGATCGGGGCGCTGCGGGAACTCGAGGCGCGCTGGAACGCCGACAAGGCCGGTCGCCCGCATTTCGAGGGCGAGGCGCACCCGATCAACCTCAATATCGGCCGGATCGAGGGCGGCGACTGGGCCTCCTCGGTGCCGGCCTGGTGCCGGATCGACTGCCGCATCGCGATCTATCCGGGCACCAGCGCGGCGCAGGCCGCCCGCGAGATCGAGGCGGCGGTGCAGGCCTTCGCCCGCGACGACGCGTTCCTGTCGAACAGCCCGCCGCAGGTCGGCTTCCACGGCTTCTTCGCCGAGGGCTACGTGCTGGAGGAGGGCTCGGAGGCCGAGGCCGTGCTCGGCCGGGCGCACGCGGCGGCGACGGGGGCGCAGCTCAGGAGCTTCATGACCGCCGGCTACCTCGATACCCGGGTCCACGCCCTCTACGACCGGGTGCCGGCGCTCTGCTACGGGCCGAAGAGCGAGAACATCCACGGCTTCGACGAGCGGGTGAGCCTCGCCTCGCTGAAGCGCATCACCACCGCGATGGCCCTGTTCGTCGCCGAGTGGTGCGGCACCGAAAGCCTCTGAGGGGCGGGCCCCGTCGGGGCCCGGACCTTGTCAATCGAAGCTGCGCTTCGCCCCCGAGCCGCCGAGGCTGATCTTGCGGGCCTGGGGCGCGGCGGGCGCGGCCTGCACGGGCTTGGGCGGCGGCAGGTGGGCCTGGCCGTGGACCACGGCGCCGATCTCGCCGAGCGCCTTCACGAGGTCGTCCTTGCCGCAGGTGCGGGCGACGGTGAGGCCGAGCTTATGGGTGTGGCTCTTGGCGTAGAGGTAGCCCGCGAGCTTGGCGCGGGTCTCCACCGGCAGGGCGTCGAGGAGGTCCGGCAGGTCCTCCGGCTCGGCCCGGTAGATCTCCCCGAGGGTCGCGAGGGGGACCGGGCAGTCGCGGTCGGCTTCCGCGCCGCTGGTGGGGTGGCCCTGGATCATGGTGCGTCCTCCGGCTGATGGCGTGCCGCCGAACCTAGGGCCGAGTGCGGGGGGAAGAAACCGCGGACCGTCGATTCGGGGCGCTCGCGCTCCGGCGCCTCGATGCCCTATGCTCGCGCGGGAGACCAGGGGCGAGTGGACCTGGTGCGAGTGACCTTGGGGGAGGCTGGGGCATCATGGCGCAGACCGAGGACACGGGCGGGCGCCCGCAGGGCGACCTCACGGTGCGGACCATCGCGATGCCCGCCGACACCAACGCCAACGGCGACATCTTCGGCGGCTGGGTGATGTCGCAGATGGACCAGGCCGGCGGCATCGCCGGGGTCGAGCACGGGCAGGGACGCGTGGTCACGGTGGCGGTCGACGGCATGACCTTCCTGCGGCCGGTCCGGGTCGGCGACGTGCTCTGCGTCTACACCCAGGTGGTGGCCACCGGGCGCACCTCGATGCGGATCCAGATCGAGGCCTGGGCCCGGCGCTTCCGCACCCAGACCCGCGAGAAGGTGACGGTCGGGGTGTTCACCTTCGTGGCGATCGACGACGACGGCCGCCCGCGCCCGATCCCCCCGGCGGCGCCGGGCCTGACCCCGTGACGCGCGACCCCGCCGACCCGGGCGGCTTCGCCTGCCAGGAATGCGGGGCCTGCTGCGCGTACTCGGCCGAGTGGCCGCGCTTCAGCACCGAGGACGATGCCGACATCGCCCGCATCCCGGCGGCGTATGTCGACGATCCGGCCGGGCGGATGCGTTGCGAGGGCGAGCGCTGCTCGGCCCTCGAGGGCCGCGTCGGGGAGCGGGTGGCCTGCAAGGTCTACGCGGTGCGCCCGGAGGTGTGCCGCACCTGCGAGCCCGGCGATCCGGAATGCCTGATCGCAAGGCGGCATCACGGCCTGCCGGTGTAGGCGCCGCAGCCCCTTGCGCCGCGGCCCCAAGGTCGGCACATCCGCCGGATGATCGAACATCCGACCCGGGACGTCGGCTTCGGGGTCTACCTGCACTGGCCCTTCTGCGCCGCGAAGTGCCCGTACTGCGACTTCAACAGCCACGTCCGCCACGCGGCCATCGACCAGGCGCGGTGGCGCGCCGCCTTCGCGCGGGAGATCGCGCACGCCGCCGCGCTCGCGCCGGGCCGCACCGTCACCAGCATCTTCCTCGGCGGCGGCACGCCCTCGCTGATGGAGCCGGCGACGGTCGGCGCGCTCCTCGACGCGGTGGCGGGAGCCTGGAGCATGGCGCCCGACGTCGAGGTGACGCTGGAAGCCAACCCCACCAGCGTCGAGGCCGGCCGGTTCCGCGGCTACCGGGCCGCCGGGGTCAACCGGGTCTCGCTCGGGGTCCAGGCCCTCGACGACGCCTCGCTGAGGAAGCTCGGCCGGCTCCACAGCACCGCGGAGGCGCTGCGGGCGGTCGAGACCGCCGCGGCGCATTTCGAGCGCACCTCCTTCGACCTGATCTACGCCCGCCCCGACCAGACGCCCGAGGCCTGGGCGGCGGAGCTGCGCGGGGCGATCGACCGGGCGGCGGAGCACCTCTCGCTCTACCAGCTCACCATCGAGGAGGGGACGCCGTTCTACGGGCTCGCCGCCGCCGGCAAGCTCGCCGTGCCGGACGACGACACGGCGCGGGTCCTCTACGACGTGACGCAGGAGGTCTGCGCGGCCGCCGGCCTGCCGGCCTACGAGATCTCGAACCACGCCCGGCCCGGCGCCGAATCGCGCCACAACCTGCTCTACTGGCGCTACGGCGAGTATGCGGGCATCGGCCCCGGCGCCCATGGCCGCCTGGTCCTGCCCGAGGGCCGCACCGGCACCTCGACCGAGCGCAACCCGGAGGCCTGGCTCGCCCGCGCCGAGTGCGAGGGGCACGGCATCGTCGAGACGGAAGCCTTGAGCCCCGGCGACCAGGCCGACGAGTTCCTGATGATGGGCCTGCGCCTGCGCGAGGGCATCGATCCGGCGCGCTACGCCGCGCTCGCGGGGCGTTCCCTCGATCCGGACCGCGTCGCCGGCCTCGTCGAGGCGGGCCTCGTCGCGCGCAGGCCCGACGATCGCCTCGCGGCGACCCCGAAGGGGGCGCCGGTGCTCAACGCCGTGGTGGCCGAGCTCGCGGCCTGATTCAGGTCCCCGACGGCCCGAGCGCCCGCGGCGCCGGGCTGGCGATCGTCGCGCCGTTCCCGCGGATCTCGAACACCGCGAGGGTGCGGTCGCTGGTCCCTTCCGGGCGGAACCGGAAGGTGCCGTCGACCCCGGCGAAGCCCGACGGGTTGGTGAGCGTGGCGTCGGCGAAGCGCTGCGAGCCGTATTGCCGGTTGAGCGCCGCGGCCAGCGAGACCGCGTCGTAGGCGAGCGTCGCGACGCGGACCGGATCCGAGCCGAACCGGGCGCGGTAGCGCTGGCTGAAGCCGGAGAAGCCGGCGGGATCCGCGGCGGCGAACCAGCCGCCCTGGAAGGCCGGCAGGGCGAAGACCCGCGGGTCGTTCCAGACCGCGGTGCCGACCGGCTTCACCCGGGCCGGGTTGAAGCCCGCGCGGGTGAGCGCCGCGCCCGCGGCGGCGAGGCCCTCCGGCGTGTCGGGCAGGAACAGCGCGTCGGCCTGCGGCGCCGGGCCGGCGATCAGCGACGCGACGCGCCCGATCGCGGCGGCCGGGTTGCCGGCGGGGTAGCGCTCGATCGCCACCACGCGGCCGCCGCGGCGCGCCACCGCCTCGCGGAACTGCGCCTCGACGACGCTGCCGTAGGTCGTCTCCGGGATCAGCGCCACGAAGGAGCGCCGCCCGGCCGCCGTGGTCTCGTCGATGATCCGGTCGACCTCGGTCTGGGGCAGGAAGCTCAGGAGGTAGACGCCGCGCGCCGCCACGCTGGCATCGGTCGAGAAGGCGATCACCGGCTTGCCGGCCGGCCGCGCCGTGGCGGCGGCGGACTGCACCGTGGCGGCGAAGAGCGGGCCGATGACGAGCTCAGCCCCCTCGGCGAGGGCCGCGGCCGCGGCCTCGCGGGCGCCCTCCGGCGTGCTGCGGTCGTCCTTCACCAGGATCTTGAGATCGGGGCTCTGCGATTCGTCGAGGGCGAGGGTGGCGGCGTTGCGCAGGCCCGCGCCGACCGCGGCGCCGGGACCGGAGAGCGGCAGGATCAGCGCGACCTTGACGCTGCCGGTGCCCAGTACCGTCCCGTCGCCGGCCGGCGCGGCCGGTGCCTCGACCGGTGCGGTGCGGGTCGCGACGACCGGGCTGTCGACCCCGCCGCAGGCGCCGAGCGCCAGAAGGGCCGCGAGCGTCGCGGCGCTCCGCCCGAGACGCCCCAGAGTGTCGAGGCCGATGCCCCCCATCGCCCGCTCCCCCGCTCCGCCCGCGGCCGCGCCGCGAATCGGCACCGGCAACCGGACAGCAACATCCATGCCCGGTGCATAAAGTCTGCCGACGAAAAGTAAACGACCGCTCCCGCCCACGCCGCGATGGCGCTGGGGGGTTGCGCCGTGGCACTGTCCCGGGCGATGACCCAGCGCAGCGACGATCCTCGCCGCCGTCCCCCGGAGCGGTCCGCGACCGGCCGGGGCCCGGCGGTCTACACCGCCTTCGGCCTCGCCGCCGAGGCCGAGCCCCTGTCGCCCGGCCTGCACGTGGTGGCGACGCCGATCGGCAACCTGAAGGACGTGACCTTCCGGGCGCTCTCGACGCTCGCCGCCGCCGACGCGGTGCTGGCGGAGGACACCCGGGTCACCCGCACGCTGCTCGCCCATTACGGCATCACCACGCCGCTCGTCGCCTATCACGAGCATTCGGGCGAGGGGGTGCGCGAGCGGATGATCGCCCGGATCAAGGCGGGCGAGGCGCTGGCGCTGGTCTCGGATGCCGGCACGCCGCTGGTCTCCGATCCCGGCTTCAAGCTGGTCCAGGCCGCGATCGAGGCGGGGCTCGCCGTGACGCCGATCCCCGGCCCCTCGGCGGCCATCACCGCGCTCGTCGCCGCGGGCCTGCCGACCGACCGGTTCTTCTTCGAGGGCTTCCTGCCGCAGAAGAGCGGCGCGCGGCGCAACCGCCTCGCGACGCTGGGCGCCGTGCCCGGCACGCTGGTCCTGTTCGAGGCGCCCCACCGCCTGCCCGAGATGCTGGCCGACGCCGCCGACGTGCTGGGCGGCACCCGGCCCGCCGCGGTGGCGCGCGAGCTGACCAAGCTGTTCGAGACCGTGCGCCGGGGCGACCTCGCCGGGCTCGCCGCCGAGTATGCCGCCTCCGGCCCGCCGAAGGGCGAGGTGGTGGTGGTGATCGGCACCGCGCCCGAGGACGCGCCGGGCCCGGAACACGACGCCGACCTCGATGCCCGCCTCGAGGCGGCGCTCGCCCGCCACTCGATCAAGGACGCCGCCTCCCTCGTCGCCGACGAGACGGGCCTGAAGCGGCGCGAGGTCTATGCCCGCGCCCTGGTGCTGGCCCGCCGCGCCGACGATGCCGGCGACGCCTGAGGCGGCGCGGCGGCGCCGGCTGACCTTCGCGCGCGGCCGCCGGGCCGAGCTGCTGGCGGCGCTCGCCCTCATCGCCAAGGGCTACCGGCCGCTCGCCTGGCGGGTCTCGGTCGGTGGCGGCGAGATCGACCTGATCGTGCGCCGCGGCAGCGTCGTCGCCTTCGTCGAGGTCAAGGCGCGGCCGACGCTCGACGAGGCCTCCGTCGCCATCGACGCCCGCAAGCGCCGGCTGTTCTCCCGCGCGGTGCGGGCCTGGATCGCCCGCTCGCCCTGGAGCGCCGGCCTGACCCTGCGGGCCGACGCGGTCTTCGTCGCGCCCGGGCGCTGGCCGCGCCACGTCGTCTCCGCCTTCGAGCTGGATGCGTAGCCGTTTCGCGATTCCGTTCATCTTGCGTGCAGCGCAGCATACTTAAGCTTGCGGGCAGGACCGGAACGCGAGAGGGAGGTCTCGAGATGCGCAGCGGGTTCGGATGCGAGTCCTGCGGCTCGCCGGCGGTCCGCCTGCCGGCCGACCTGAACGACGACGCCATGATCGAGTGCGACGGCTGCGGCTGCACGCTGATGGCGTGGGGTGCGTTCAAGCGCCGCGTCGAGGCGCAGGAGGCGGCCGAGCGCTGCGAGCCGGCCGAGCGGCGGGCGATCGGGGCCAGGGCCGGGGCGATTCGCTGAGGCGCGGCCTCGATGCGCCGCTCACGCGACGCGGTCACCCCCTCCAGGTCATCCCGCGGCTCGCCCCGGGACGACGCGGAGCGGTGTCGATCTCTGTGAGAACTCAGCCCGACGCCGCCGCGATCGCGGCGATCAGGGTGCGCTTGAGGTCCTGCTGGCTGAACGGCTTCTGCACCACCGGACGATCGCGAAAAGGCTCGCGGATGCCGGCGCCGCCGTAGCCGGTGGAGAAGACCAGCGGCAGGCCGCGGCGCACGATCGCCTCGGCGACGGGGTAGATCGGCTCGCCGGCGACGTTGACGTCGAGGATCGCGACCACGAAGCTCTCGCTCTCGGCCATCTCGAGCGCCTTGCTCAGCCGGGCCGCCGGACCCACGACCTCGCAGCCGAAATCGAGCAGCATGTCCTCCAGCAGCATCGAGATCGCCGCTTCGTCCTCCACCACGAGGACGCGGGCACCGTTCAGGAGGTCTTCGCTTGTGTCCGTGCCCACGCCGGAATTCTTTCCCTCAACGCCCCGTTCCGGGGTTCGACCGACTCGTCCCTGCCGTTGCGGAAACCGCAAAGCCGTCAGGGGTTTCAATCGCCCGCAGCCCGTGCGAGTCCACGCCGGTACCCAGTACCTGCGCCGGTGAGCCGTCGCCCGGAAAGGCAGACATGTCAAGCGCACCGACCTGGGACGCGATGCAGCGGCGCCACTGCGCCCGCCCCCCCTTGAATCGGCGCGCCGTGATCGCGGGGGCGCTCGCGGGCCTCGGCGTCGCGACGGGGGCTCGGGCCGACACGCCCGTCGACAAGCCCGTCATCGTGGCCTCGAAGAGCCACGGGGAGGGCATCCTCCTCGGCCACCTGATCGTCATGATCCTGCAGCGCCTCGGCGTGCCGGTCTCGGCCCGCCTCCAGCTCGGCCCGACCCGCATCGTGCGCACCGCGCTGACCTCCGGCGAGATCGACGCCTATCCCGAATATACCGGCAACGCCGCCTTCTTCTCGGGCACCGAGTCCGATCCGGTCTGGCGCCGGGCCGACAGCGCCTACGCGGCGGCGAAGGCCTTCGACGCCAGGAACGGCCTCACCTGGCTGAAGGCGGCGCCGGCCAACAACACCTGGCAGATCGCCGTGCAGGGCGGCCTCGCCCGGGCCGAGCGCCTCGCCACGATGGCGGATTTCGCCGGCGCGGTCCGGCGCGGCCTGATCGAGCTCGCGGCCTCCGCGGAGTTCGTCGAGAGCCCCGCCGCGCTGCCGTCCTTCGAGCAGGCCTACGGTTTCACGATGCCGCGGGAGCGGATCGTGATGCTGCCGGGCGGCGACACGGCGGTCACGCTGCGGGCCGCGGCGCAGGGCATCAGCGGGGTCAATGCCGGCATGGTCTACGGCACCGACGGGGCGATCGCCGCCCTCGACGTGGCGGTGATGAGCGATCCCGCCGGCGCCCAGATCGTCTACGAGCCCGCCCCGCTGATCCGCAGCGCGATCCTCGCCCGCCACCCGGCGATCGGGCCGGCCCTCGACCGCCTGTTCGGCGGCCTCGACCTGCCGACCCTGCGGCGCCTCAACGCGCGGATCGCCGTGGACGGCGACACGCCGGAGGCGGTCGCCCGCCGCTACCTCGAATCCCTTCCGCCGGAGACCCCCTCGCCGGGGCGGTCCTCTCCATGATCGCTCTCGCCTCATGATCGCTCCCGCCGCGCCCCGTCCCGCCGCCTGGCTGCCCCCCACGCTCGCCGCCCTGGCGGTCGCGGCGCTCGCCGGCCTGCCCTTCCTCACCCTGGCGCCGAACCGCCTCGTGCCGGGCAGCCCCGTGGCTTGCGGCCTTGCCGGCGTCGCGGCGGGGGTCTTCGCGATCCTGGCGGCCGTGCTGCTCGCGGGCCCGGCGCGGCGCGGGCGGGCCTTCGCCGCCGTCGCGGCGGCGCTCGCCGCGTGGGTCGCCCTGCTCCTCGGTGCCGGGCAGGGCGCCGCCGGCCTGCTCGCCGGGCAGCCGCCGGCCGCCCGCGCCGCCCTCGGCTCGGGCGCCTGGCTCGCCGGGCTCGGCCTGGCGGGCCTCGTCGCGGAGGCCGTTCGATTGGTGTTGCCGCGCCGCGGCGGGTTCGTCGCCGCGCTGCTCCTCCTCGGCCTCACGGGCCTCGCCGCCAGGGCCGGCCTCCTCGACGCCCTCTCGCTCGCGGTCGAGTACCGGGCGCGGGCGGAGGCCCTGACGACGGCGATCCTCCAGCATCTCGGGCTCGCCGGAGCCGCGCTCGGGCTCGCCCTCCTGGTCTCCGGGCCGCTGGCGCTCCTCCACCTGCGCGGCGGAGCCCTGTCGCGGGTCGCCGACGGGCTCCTCGGCGGGATCCAGGTCGTGCCGGCGCTGGCGCTGTTCGCCGCCCTGGTGGCCGGCCTGTCGGGCCTGCTCGCCGCGGTGCCGGCGCTGCGCGGCCTCGGCCTCTCCGCCATCGGCCCGACCCCGGCGGTGATCGGCACCGCCGCCTATCTCGGCCTGCCGCTGGTGCGCGGCCTCGCGGCCGGCCTCGCGGCGGCGGATCCCGACGTGCTCGCTGCCGCCCGGGCGATGGGCCTCACGCCCCGCGAGGTGCTGCTGCGGGTGCGCCTGCCCCTCGGGGCGCCGGTGCTGATCGGGGCGCTGCGGGTCGCCGCCGTGCAGAGCATCGGGCTCGCCACCCTCGGCGGCCTCGTCGGGGCCGGCGGGCTCGGGGCGGTGGTGTTCGAGGGCATGGCGCAGTTCGCCCAGGACCTGATCCTGCTCGGGGCGCTGCCGGTGATCGGGCTGGCGCTGGCGGTCGATGCCGGGCTCGCGCTCCTCGCGGGATCGACCACGGAGACGGCGGCATGACCCGCGCCGATCGCGACGCCGACCGTGCCGCCCACCGTGCCGCTTTGGCGCCGCTCCTCCTCGGCCTCGCCCTCGCGGGGCTGAGCCTGCCGGAGGTCGCCGGGTTGGTGGTGCGCGTCCTCGGCCTGCAGGCCGGCACCCCGGTGCCGGCCGGGCGCCTCGCCTGGCTCGCCCGCCAGCATCTCGGCCTGGCGCTCGCCGGGTTCGTCCTCGCCGGCGGGGCCGGGCTCGCGCTGGGCATCCTGGCGACCCGCGCCGCCGGGGAGCGCCTGCGCCCGACCCTCGACACCCTGGCCGCGGCGGCGCAGGCCGTCCCGCCGCTCGTGGTGGTGGCCCTCGCTCTGCCGGTGATCGGCTTCGGCGCGGCCCCGATCCTGCTGGCGCTCGCCGCCTACGGGCTGATGCCGGTGATGCGCGGCACCGTCGGGGCGCTCGCCACCGTGCCGGACGACGTGCGCCGGGCGGCGACCGCCATGGGGCTCACCCCGGCGCAGGTGCTGCTCCGGGTCGAGCTGCCCCTCGCCGCCGGGCCGATCCTGGAGGCCCTGCGGGTGGTGCTAGTGCTGGCGGTCGCGACCGCGGCGATCGGGGCGCTCGCCGGCGCCCAGACCCTCGGCACCCCGATCGTCGTCGGTTTGCAGAACCAGAACACCCTGGCGCTGGTTCAGGGCTCGGCCGCCGCGGCCGCGCTCGCCTTCCTGGCGGATGCGGGCTGGCTCGCGGCGGCGGCCGGGATGGGCCGGCTGCTGCGCCGATAGGCGCCTACGCCGCCGCAAGCCCCCGCTTGCGCAGGAGCGGCGCGGTGCTCGGCAGCCGGCCGCGGAAGGCCGTGTAGGCGCTGCGGGCGTCGCGCAGGTTGCCGGCGCCGTACACGTAGGTGCGCAGGCGCTCGGCGGTGGCCGGGTCGAAGATGTTCCCGGCCTCCCGGAAGGCGTCGAAGGCGTCGGCGTCCAGGACCTCGGACCAAAGATAGCTGTAGTAGCCGGCCGCATACCCCTCGCCGGCGAAGATGTGCTGGAAATGCGGCGTGCGGTGGCGCATCGCGATCTCGGCCGGCATGCCGATGCGGCGCAGGGACTCGGCCTCGAAGGCGAGGGGATCGATGCCGGCTTCGGCCTCCCCCGACAGGTGCAGGTCGAGGTCGACGATGGCCGAGGCCGTGTACTCCACCGTGGCGAAGCCCTGGTTGAAGGTGCGGGCGGCGAGCAGCCGGGCCAGCAGGTCCTCGGGCATCGGCTCGCCGGTGCGGTAGTGGCGGGCGTGCGAGCGCAGCACCTCCGGCTGCTCCAGCCAGTGCTCGTAGAGCTGCGACGGCAGCTCGACGAAGTCGCCCGCCACCGCGGTCCCGGCGAGCATCGGGTAGGTCACGTCCGACAGGAGCCCGTGCAGGGCGTGGCCGAATTCGTGGAACAGCGTGCGGGCGTCGTCGAAGGACAGCAGCGCCGGCTCGCCCTCAGCCCCCTTGGCGAAGTTCATCACGTTGACGATGATCGGCGTCACCTCGCCGCTCAGGCGCTCCTGCGAGCGGAAGCCGCTCATCCAGGCGCCCGAGCGCTTGCTGGCGCGCGCGAAGTAGTCGCCGAGGAACAGGCCGACGAGCCGCCCGTCGCGGTCGGCGACCTCCCAGGCCCGCACCTCCGGGTGGTAGCGCGGCACGTCGTGCAATTCGGTGAAGGAGAGGCCGAACAGGCGGTGCGCGGTGTCGAAGGCGGCCTGGATCATGCCCTCGAGAGCCAAGTACGGCTTGATCTCGCCCTCGTCGAGGGCGTGCTCGCGCCGGCGCAGGCGCTCGGCGTAGTGGCGCCAGTCGTGGGGCGCGAGGGGTGCGGTCTGGCCGTCCTCGCGGGCGAGCGCCTGCAGCCGGTCGCGCTCGGCCTCGGCCCGGGCGCGGGCCGGGGCCCAGACCTCCTCCAGGAGCCCGACCGCGGCGTCGGCGCTGCCCGCCATCGTGTCGTCGAGGCGGTAATCGGCGTAGCTCGCGTAGCCGAGCAGGCGCGCCCGCTCGGCGCGCAGGCGCAGGGTCTCGGTGATGATCGCCCGGTTGTCGGTGTCGCCGCCGTTCTCGCCGCGGCGGATCCAGGCGGCGTAGGCGCGCTCGCGAAGGTCGCGCCGGGTCGAGAAGACCAGGAACGGGTCGATCAGCGAGCGCGACAGGGTGACGACGTGGCGGCCCTTCAGCCCGCGCTCCTCGGCGGCGCGGCTGGCGGCGGCGCGCAGGAAGGGCGGCAGGCCGGCCAGGTCCTCCTCGCCGGAGAGCTCCAGCATGAAGGCGCTCTCGTCGGCGAGCAGGTTCTGGCTGAACCGGGTGCCGAGCTCGGCGAGCCGCGCCGCGATGGCGGCCATGCGCTCCTTGGCCTCGGCATCGAGCTCGGCCCCGGCGCGGCGGAAGCGCAGGCGATAGCGCTCGCGCACCCGCTTCTGCTCGTCGGACAGGCCGTCCTCAGCCACCGCGGAGACCCGCGCCCACAGGTCGGGGTTGAGGTAGATCGCGCTGCCGTGGCGCGCGAGCCGCGGCGCCACCGCCCGCTCCACCCCCTGGAGATCCGGGTTGGTGTGGCTGCCGGTGAGGTTGAAGAAGGTCGCGGAGACGCGGCGCAGCCCCTGGCCGGAGCGCTCCAGCGCCTCGAGCGTGTTGGCGAAGGTCGGCGGCTCGGGATTGCCGGCGATCGCCTCGATCTCGGCGACGTGCTGGGCCAACGCCCGCTCGAAGGCCGGCTCGTAATGGGCGGGCGCGATGCGCTCGAAGGGCGGCAGCCCGTGCGGCGTGGTCCATGCCGGCTCGGAGAAAGGGTTGGGCTCGTGCTCCGCCGTGACGCCGCGCATGCTGGTCCTCTTCGCTGATGGGCGGACGACGATAGCCCCTGGGTCGGGCAGCGCAAGCGAAGGCCGGTCGCAGGACGGCGGTCACGGTTGGGAACGGTCACGCTTGGCCGCCCGTTGTGGAGGGCCGTCCGACACGATGTCCGGGAGAGGGGATCCCGCGTCCCTTCTTTCCCTGGATGCCCCCGGGCCGGCGAGGGTCGCGCGATGGGAGTGAGGGCCATGCCGGATAGGATCGCCGGGCGGATTCTGGCCGCGCTGATGGGGGCGACGCTCGCAACGTGTCAGGCCGCCGCACAGGCACCTGCCGCTTCACCGCCCCTGAGCCGGGTCCCCGCCGATCAGGTTCCCCTGCCGCCGCCGCGGCCCGAGGAGGCCAAGGAGCCGGCTGCCAAGGACCCGGCTGCTAAGGACCCGGCTGCCAAGGACCAGACGGCCAAGGAGCCGGTCCCGAAGGAGGCCGTCAGGGAAACGCCGGCCGCGCCGGTGCCGGAGCCGGCGCCGCTGCCGCCCGAGCGGCCCGCCGACCTGCCCTCCGGCCCGGCGCCGACCCCGGCCACGATCGTGCCCGACGACACCGCCTGCCTGCGCCGTCTCGAGCGTCTCGGCGCCAGGGCCGAGCCGGTGGCGGCGCTGTCGGACGGGCTGTGCGGGGCGGCGAGGCCCCTGCGCGTGACCGAGCTGCCGGACGGCGTGACGCTCGCGCCGGCCGCCACCCTGACCTGTACCGCCGCCGAGGCCCTGGCCCGCTGGAGCACCGAGGTGCGGGTGATCGCCGAGCGCACCCTCGGCAAGGCGCCGCAGAAATTCCAGATCGGCGGCTCCTACGAGTGCCGCGGCCAGAACCACGACCCGAGCGCCAAGCTCAGCGAGCACGCCTACGCCAACGGCGTCGACGTGATGGGATTCACGATCGAGGGCCGGGCCCCGCTCGCCGTCGGCGCGACGCGGGAGGGTACGCCGGAGGCCGCCTTCGAGGCCGCCGTGCGGGCGCGCGCCTGCGGCTTCTTCCGCACGGTGCTCGGGCCCGGCTCGGACGCGGCCCACGCCAACCATCTCCACCTCGACGAGCGCGAACGCCCGGCCGGGCACCGCCTGTGCCAGTGAGCGGGAACGGGAGACGGCATCCGCGGCTTTTAGGCCTTGCTGGATAGCGGGAGACACGCGGATGCGAAGGGCGGCGAGGCTCGGGACGGCTCTGCTGATGATGGGGATGTCGGGCGCGGCCGGCGCCGCGGAGGCTCCGCTGACGCCGGAGGCGATCAACCAGGCTCAGTTCGCCGCCGGCGCGCCCGAGGAGGGCGGCAAGCCGGGCGAGAAGGCGGACAAGGCCAAGGCTGCCGACAAGGCGGCCGGGAAGAAGACGGCCGAGAAGCGGCCCGACCCGCTGACGATCCGGACGCAGGTTCTGCTCGACCGGGCCGGCTTCTCGCCCGGCGCCATCGACGGGCGCGACGGCGACAACCTGCGCGGGGCGCTCGCGGGCTTCGCCAAGGCCAAGGGCCGGTCCTTCTCGGGCGCGCTCGACGCGACGCTGTGGCAGGCCTTGTCCGGGATGAGCCAGGACCCGGCGGTGACGCAGTACACGCTGACCGACGAGGACGTCGCCGGCCCGTATGCCGAGACGATCCCGCCGAAGATGGAGGAGCAGGCCGACCTCAAGGCGCTCTCCTACACCTCGCCGGCCGAGATGCTGGCCGAGCGCTTCCACATGAGCAAGGCGCTGCTCGAGGCGCTCAACCCCGACAAGCCGCTGACCAAGGCCGGCACGGCGATCACCGTCGCGGCGGTGCCACGGCTCGAGACCGGGCGCATCCCCGCCAAGGAACTGCCCGAGGCGCCGAAGGTCAGCCGCATCGAGGTCGACAAGGACGCGCTCCAGGTCCGCGCCTACGGCGAGGACGGGGCACTGCTGCACCTCTATCCGGCCTCGATCGGCAGCGAGGAGAAGCCGGCGCCGAGCGGCGTCCTGAAGGTCGAGGGCGTCGCCTTCGATCCGACCTACACCTACAATCCCAAATACGAGTTCAAGGGCGTCGAGGCGAAGCGCAAGTTCACCATCAAGCCCGGCCCGAACAACCCGGTCGGCGTGGTCTGGATCGACCTCTCGGGCAATGACGGCTACGGCATCCACGGCACGCCCGAGCCGGAGAAGGTCGGCAAGACCGAGTCGCACGGCTGCGTCCGGCTCACCAACTGGGATGCCCGCGATCTGGCCAGGCACGTCGAGAAGGGCGCGAAGGTCGATTTCGGGAAGTGATCCGGACTTCGTCGGTTCGACGTCGTCACGTCGGACTTGGCGACCGAATCTCGAACGGCCCTCCGCGTCGTCCCGGTGCTCGCCGAGGGCGAGAATCCGGGATCACGCGGCGGGTGCGAGGGCCGGTATCGAGGACCGGACCCTCAATTGCCGCGCAGCAGCGCTTCCAGCACCTTGGCGCCGGGCCGGCCGGTCTGCGGCATGCCGAGCCGCCGCTCGATGTCCTTGATCGCCTCGCGGGTCTTCGATCCGACCCGGCCGTCGGGCTCGCCGACGTCGTAGCCGCGGGCGGCGAGCGCGCTCTGCAGGCTGCGGCGCTCGGCGCGCGACAGCGGCGGGTCGTCGGTCGGCCAGGCGGTCTGGACGCCGGCCTTGCCGCGCAGGCGGTCCGACAGCACCGCGATGGCGAGGCCGTAGGATTCGGCGGCGTTGTAGGAGTAGATCGCGTCGAAGTTCCTGGTCACCAGGAAGGCCGGGCCGTTCGCGCCGGCGGGGGCCAGGATGCCGACCGGACCCTCGGCCGAGAGCGGTCGCCCGTCGAGGCGGGTGACCCCGAGGGAGGCCCAGTGCGCCACCGGCTTCTTGTTCTTGCGGCCCGCCGCCGCGACGTTGAAGCCCGAGGGCAGCCGCACCTCGTAGCCCCAGGGCTGGCCGTTGTGCCACTTGGCGACGCGCAGGAAGTTCGCGGTGGAGCCGACCGCGTCCGGCACCGAATCGACCACGTCGCGCCGCCCGTCGCCGTCGAGGTCGACCGCGAGGCGGTGATAGGTGGTCGGCATGAACTGCGTCTGGCCGAAGGCGCCGGCCCAGGAGCCCGTCAGGCGCTCGGGCGCGATGTCGCCCTTGGCGATGATCCTGAGGGTGGCGAGCAACTCGGTCTTGAAGAACTCGCGCCGGCGGGTGCCGCCGCAGGCGAGCGTCGCGAGCGACTGCACCAGCGGCATCTTGCCGAGGTTCTTGCCGAAATTCGATTCGACGCCCCACACCGCCGCGATGGTGTAGCGGTCGACGCCGTAGCGCGCCTCGGCCTGGGCGAGGGCGCTCGCGTGCTGGCGCATGGCGGCGCGGCCGTCATCGACCCGCTCGTCGTCGACGAGGGCGGCCATGTAGTCCCAGATCGGCGTCTTGAACTCGGGCTGGGCCTGGGACAGCTCGATCACCTTGTCGTCGAAGCTGATCCCGGCCGTGGCGGCCTGGAACGCCGCCGGCGACACGCCCTGGGCGGCGGCCTCCTGGCCGATGCCGGCGAGGCAGGAGCGGAAATCCGCCAGCGCCGCCTGCGGCAGGCCGAGGCCGGCGAGGCAGAGCAGGGTGGCGGCCTTGAGGGTCGCGCGCCGCGTCATGAGCAGAAGTCTCTCCCGTTTGCCCGGTCCTGAACCCCGAATGGGGCGTCATCAGGGTTAAGGAAGTCCTGATGGAACCGGAGACCGGCGGGGCTGTCGCCGCGGCGAACCGCCCGCCGGCCGGGAGGGATTAAGCGTCGCCGTTCGCCGTCAGGCCCAGGGCCGCTCGGCGAGCGTCTGCTCGTAGGCGTCGATCGAGGACGCCTTCTCGAGGGTCAGGCCGATATCGTCGAGGCCGTTGATGAGGTTGTGCTTGCGGCCCGGATCGATGTCGAAGTGGAGCGTGCCGCCGTCCGGCCCCTTGATGAGCTGGTTCTCGAGGTCGATCGTCAGCGTCGCGTTGGCGCCGCGGTTGGCGTCGTCGAGGAGCTTCTCGAGGTCTTCCGGCGCCACCGTGATCAGCAGGATGCCGTTCTTGGCGCTGTTGTTGAAGAAGATGTCGGCGAAGCTCGTCGAGATGATGCAGCGGATGCCGAAATCGGCGAGCGCCCAGGGGGCGTGCTCGCGCGACGAGCCGCAGCCGAAATTGTCGCCCGCCACCAGGATTTTGGCGTTGCGGTAGGCCGGCTGGTTGAGGACGAAGTCCGGGTTCTCCGAGCCGTCGTCGCGGTAGCGCATCTCGGAGAACAGGCCCTTGCCGAGGCCGGTGCGCTTGATCGTCTTGAGGTACTGCTTGGGGATGATGCGGTCGGTGTCGACGTTGACGATCGGCAGCGGCGCCGCGACGCCCTCCAGCACGGTGAACTTTTCCATTGATCTTCGTCCGAGATGCGCGCCGCGCGGAGGAAACCCGCGCGGCGTCAGTTCGGAGGTGTTCTAGCAACTCGCCGATGCGGCGGGAAGCGCGGGGACGCGGGTCGCTATCGCGACCCCGACAGCTCCAGCACGTCGTCGAACGTCCGCAGGCCCGCCCGCGGCGAGTTCACCAGCACCGCCATGTTGCCCGGCGCGTGCTGGTTCTTCCACATCTTGGTGTGGGCCTCCGGGATCTTGTCCCAGGGGAACAGCTCGCTCATGCAGGGATCGACCCGGCGGTCGATGACGAACTGGTTGGCGGCCGCCGCCTGCTTGAGGTGGGCGAAGTGCGAGCCCTGGATGCGCTTCTGGCGCATCCAGACGTAGCGGGCGTCGAAGGTGATGTTGAAGCCGGTCGTGCCGGCGCAGAACACCACCATGCCGCCGCGCTTCACCACCAGCGCCGAGACCGGGAAGGTCGCCTCGCCCGGGTGCTCGAACACGATGTCGACGTCGTTGCCCTTGCCGGTGATGTCCCAGATCGCCTTGCCGAACTTGCGGGCCTCCTTGGTCCACTCGTTGAACTCGGGCGAGTTCACCTTCGGCAGCTGGCCCCAGCAGTTGAAGTCCTTGCGGTTGATGACGCCCTTGGCCCCTAGGCTCATGACGTAGTCGCGCTTCGACTCGTCCGAGATCACCGCGATGGCGTTGGCGCCGGCCGCCGCGCAGAGCTGCACACCGAATACGCCGAGGCCGCCGGACGCGCCCCAGATCAGCACGTTCTGTCCCGGCTTGATCGTGTGCGGCGCGTGGCCGAACAGCATCCGGTAGGCGGTGGCGAGGGTGAGCGTGTAGCAGGCGCTCTCCTCCCAGGTCAGGTGCTTGGGCCGGTGCATCAGCTGGCGCGACTGCACCCGGCAGAACTGGCCGAACGAGCCGTCCGGGGTCTCGTAGCCCCAGATGCGCTGGGACGGCGAGAACATCGGGTCGCCGCCGTTGCACTCCTCGTCGTCGCCGTCGTCCTGGTTGCAGTGGACGATGACCTCGTCGCCGACCTTCCAGCGCTTCACCTTGGCGCCGACCGCCCAGACGATGCCCGAGGCGTCGGAGCCCGCGACGTGGAAATCCGCCTTGTGGACGTCGAACGGCGAGATCGGCTCGCCGAGGCCGGCCCAGACGCCGTTGTAGTTGACGCCGGCGGCCATCACGAGGACGAGCACCTCGTCGTCGCCGATCGACCAGGTCGGCAGGACCTCGATCTGCATCGAGGTTTCCGGCGGGCCGTGGCGCTCGCGGCGGATGGCCCAGGCATACATCTTCGCCGGGACGTGGCCGAGCGGCGGAATCTCGCCGATGTCGTAGAGATCCTTCAACTCGGACCCACCCTTTGCCACCGGCTCCAACGCGGCGCTCGCTGCCATCGCGGACCCTCCCTTGAAATATTGCACTGCACCGTGGATCCTAGCCTCGTTCCAAGGGGGCTCCAATAGCCCTTTTGGCGACGGGGCCGACTTGTCGGCCTCAAGGTCAGGGTGACGGTTAAACCGGGCGCGGCTAGGATCCGGGCACGGGCGGGCGAAAAGTCCCGCCATGCCGGGCAACGAGGGGCGAGGGTGCAAATGGGCGAGCCGGACGTCAAGCGCGACAAGCCGTGGATCATCCGCACCTATGCGGGCCATTCCACGGCGGCGGAATCGAACGCGCTCTATCGCGGCAACCTCGCCAAGGGGCAGACCGGCCTCTCGGTCGCCTTCGACCTGCCGACCCAGACCGGCTACGATCCCGACCACGAGCTCGCCCGCGGCGAGGTCGGCAAGGTCGGCGTCTCGATCGCGCATCTCGGCGACATGCGGACCCTGTTCCAGGACATCCCGCTCTCGCAGATGAACACCTCGATGACCATCAACGCCACGGCCCCCTGGCTGCTGGCGCTGTATCTCGCGGTGGCCGAGGAGCAGGGGGCACCGTTCTCGGCGCTGCAAGGCACGACCCAGAACGACATCATCAAGGAGTACCTGTCGCGGGGCACCTACGTGTTCCCGCCGGGGCCGTCCCTGCGGCTCACCAAGGACGTGATCCTGTTCACGACGAGCCAGGTTCCGAAGTGGAACCCGATGAACGTCTGCTCCTACCACCTGCAGGAGGCCGGGGCGACGCCGGTCCAGGAGCTGTCCTACGCGCTCGCGGTCGCCATCGCGGTCCTCGACACGGTGCGGGACGATCCCGATTTCGACGAGGCGAGCTTCGCCGACGTGGTCGGGCGGATCTCGTTCTTCGTCAATGCGGGCCTGCGCTTCGTCACCGAGATCTGCAAGATGCGGGCCTTCAGCGATCTCTGGGACGAGATCACCCGCGACCGCTACGGCATCGACGATCCGCGAAAGCGCATCTTCCGCTACGGCGTGCAGGTGAACTCGCTCGGGCTGACCGAGCAGCAGCCGGAGAACAACGTCCACCGCATCCTGATCGAGATGCTGGCCGTCACCCTCTCGAAGCGCGCCCGCGCCCGGGCGGTGCAATTGCCGGCCTGGAACGAGGCGCTCGGCCTGCCGCGGCCCTGGGACCAGCAATGGTCGATGCGGATGCAGCAGATCCTCGCCTTCGAGACCGATCTCCTCGAATACGACGACATCTTCGACGGCTCGGTCGCCATCGACGCCAAGGTCGAGGCGCTCAAAGCCGAGACCCGGGCGGAGCTCGCCCGCATCGGGGCGCTCGGCGGGGCCGTCGCGGCGATCGAGACCGGCCTGATGAAGCGGGCCCTGGTCGAATCGAACGCCAGGCGCATCGCCGCGATCGAGCGCGGCGAGCAGGTCGTGGTCGGCGTCAACAAGTTCCAGAACGGCGAGCCCTCGCCGCTCACCGCCGGCGACGGCGCGATCTTCACCGTCTCCGAGACCGTCGAGATGGAGGCGCAAGGCCGCATCAAGGCCTGGCGCAGCCAGCGCGACGCGGGCGCCGTCGCGTCCGCGCTCGACGAGCTGGAGGCCGCGGCGCGGGACGGCCGCAACGTGATGCCGGCCTCGATCGCCTGCGCCAAGGCCGGCGTCACCACCGGCGAGTGGGGCGAGCGCCTGCGCCAGGTCTTCGGCGAGTACCGGGCGCCGACCGGGGTCAGCCCCGAGACCGTCACTTCGGGGGCGGCCGAGGAGGCGCGCCTGCTGGTGGCCGACCTCGGCGAGCGGCTGGGCGAGGCGCCGAAGCTCGTCGTCGGCAAGCCCGGCCTCGACGGGCACTCGAACGGCGCCGAGCAGATCGCGCTCCGCGCCCGCGACGTCGGCTTCGACGTGACCTATGACGGCATCCGCCAGACCCCGGCCGAGATCGTCGCCAAGGCGCGCGAGCGCAACGCCCACATCATCGGCCTGTCGATCCTGTCGGGTTCGCACGTGCCGCTGGTGCGCGAGGTCCGGGCGCGCCTGCGCCAGGAGGGCCTCGACCACATCCCGGTCGTCGTCGGCGGCATCATCTCGCCCGAGGACGAGCTGGTGCTCAAGAACATGGGCGTCGCCGCGATCTACACCCCGAAGGACTACGCCCTCGACACGATCATGGTCGGCCTCGCCAAGGTGGTCGAGCGCGCGATCGCACGGCGCGAGGCGGAGGACGCGGCGCCCCGGCGGGAAGAGGTGTTCTGAGGGGACGGGACCGGCCTCGCTTCCCTCGACGGAATCACACCCTCCGGGTCATCCCGGGGCCGCGACAGCGGAGCCCGGGATGACCCTGCGTGTTGGCGATGGTGGCGACATCTCGGGGCGCGCGCACGACCGTGCGGCCGCCAGTCTATCACCCTCCCTTGACTGTCCCGTGGACGCGCGCACACTCCCTGCACTCGCGCCAATGCAACAGAGCGCGACGACGGGAGGAACACCATGCTGACGCGCCGCGGTTTCGCGGGGTTCGCCTCGTGCGCGATCTGCAGCCTGACCGGCTTTCTCGCCACCGATGCCGGCGCCCAGTCGCCGCCCGCCGCTACGCCGGGGGTGAAGCGCAAGGTCCTGGGCCAGACCGAGGGGCCGGCGCCGGGCTACGTCACCATCACGGCGGAGGTCGAGATCGAGCCCGGCGTGCTGGTCGGCCGCCACACCCATCCGGGGATCGAGTCGGGCTACATCGTCGAGGGCGAGATCGAGCTGCCGATCGAGGGCCAGCCGACCCGCGTGCTCAAGGCAGGCGACGGCTTCCAGGTTCCGGCCGGCGTGCCCCATGCCGGGTCGAAGAGCGGGGCAAAGCCGGTGCGCCTCGTCAGCACCTACATCGTCGAGAAGGGCAAGCCGCTGGCCTCGCCGGCGTGAGGCGGCGTCTGGCTGCGGCGGGGCGGCTGGGGTAGGGGTGGGGGCCTCCCCGTTCAGCCCGCCTCCCGCCGCATGCCGCTCAGCCCCCTCGTCGCCGTTCCGCTCGCCGCCGCCCTGTCGGCCGGGCTGATCGTCGCCCTGCGCCCGCTCCTCCAGCGCTACGCGCTCGCGCGGCCGAACGCCCGGTCGAGCCATCGCGTGCCGACCCCGCAGGGCGGCGGTATCGCGGTGGTGATCGCCGCCCTCGCGGTCCTGCTCGCGCTGGTCGGGACGGTGAGCCCTGAGATCGCGGCGTTGTGCGCCGGCACCCTCGCCCTGGCGCTGGTCGGCGCCGTCGACGACATCCGGCCGCTCCCGGTCGCGCTGCGCCTGCCGCTCCAGGCGGCCGCCGTGGTGCTGGTGCTCGCCGCCGCCGGCGGGCAGCTGATCCCCGGGCTGCCGCTCTGGCTCGAGCGCGCCCTCGCGGTCCTGGCGGGCCTGTGGTTCGTCAACCTGACGAACTTCATGGACGGGCTCGACTGGATGACGGTGGCCGAGATGGTGCCGCTGCTCGGCGCCCTCCTGGCCTTCGGCCTCGCCGGGCACCTGCCGGGACACGCGACCCTGGCGGCGGCGGCGCTGCTGGGCGGGCTCCTCGGCTTCGCGCCGTTCAACCGGCCGGTGGCGAAACTCTTCCTCGGCGATGTCGGCTCGCTGCCGATCGGCCTCGTCGTCGCCTGGCTGCTCTACCGGCTCGCCCGCGAAGGGGGCTCGGGGGAGGGGGGGCTCGCTGCCGCGATCCTGCTGCCGCTCTACTACCTCGCCGACGCGACCCTGACCCTCGGCCGCCGGGCCCTCGCCAGCGAGCCGGTGTGGCAGGCGCATCGCAGCCACTTCTACCAGCGCGCCACGACCAACGGCCGCTCGGTGCCGTTCGTGGTCGGGGCGGTGTTCGCCCTCAACCTCGCCCTGGCGCTGCTCGCCGCCGCGACGCTGGCCGTGCCGGGCTGGACGGTGTCGCTCGCCGCGCTGGCGCTGGGCGCGGCGCTCGTCGCCGCCCTGCTCCGGCTCTTCGCCCTGCCCGCCGCCAGGAAGGCCGCCGCATGACCGCTCCCCTCGTCGCCCTCACGGGCTCGACCGGCTTCATCGGCCGCCACCTGCTGGCGGCGCTCGCCGCCCGGGGCTACCGGGTGCGGGTGCTGCTGCGCCGCCCGGTGGAGCTGCCGCCGGGCATCAGCGGCGCGGTGGTGGGCGACCTCGCCCGGCCGCAGAACATGGCGGCGGCCCTCTCCGGCGCCGACGCGGTGGTGCATTCGGCCGGGCTCGCCCACGCGATGTCGGGGGCGCCGGAGGACGATTACCGGACCTTCAACACCGAGGCGACGCGCGGCCTCGCCCAGGCGGCGTCCCGCGCCCGGGTGCGCCGCTTCGTGTTCCTGTCCTCGATCCGGGCTCAAGCCGGCCCTTCCGCGAGCGGCATCCTCACCGAGGCCGACGCCCCGGCGCCGATCGACCCCTACGGCCGCTCGAAGCTCGCCGCCGAGGAGGCGCTGGACGGCATCGACATCGATTACGCGGCCCTGCGCCCGGTTCTGGTCTACGGGCCGGGCCAGAAGGGCAACATGGCGGCGCTGATGCGGCTCGCCCGGGCGCCGTACCCGCTCCCCCTCGGGGGGCTTGCCGGCCGGCGCTCCCTCGTCTCGGTCGAGTCCCTGAGCGACGCCGTCGACGCGGTGCTGCGGGCCCCCTCGCCGCTGCGCCGGCCCCTGATCGTCAGCGAGGCCGAGGCCCTGAGCGTGCCCGAGATGATCGGTGCCCTGCGGGCCGGCCTCGGTCGCCGGCCCGGCCTGCTGCCGGTACCGGGGGCGCTCCTCGACGCGGCCCTGCGCCTCACGGGCCGCGGCGCGCTGCGCGAGCGCCTGGCCGGCTCCCTGGTCGCGCGGGCGGCGGGGCTGGAGGCGCTCGGATGGCGCGCGCCGGTCGAGACGAAGGGCGGCCTCGCGGCGCTGGCCCGGGCCGGCGGCTGAGCCGGCCCGGATAGACGCGACGGAGGGATCAATCCTCCGCGTCGTCCTCGTCGTTCTGGCGGATGCCGTAGCGGTTCTCGAGGTTCACGCTCGGGCGCGGCGCCCGGTCTCCGGCGTCCCGGGGAGCGTAGTCCCGGGAGCCCGCGTCGCGCGGGCCGTCGGCGCCGAGGGCGCGGGGCGGGCGCACCGGGCGCTCGCCCTGGTCGCGGCCGATGCGGGGGATCAGCTGCACGATGTCGACGAAGTCGTCGGCCTGGCGGCGCAGCTCGTCGGCCACCATCGGCGGCTGGGTCTGCACCGTCGAGACCACGGTCACCCGCACGCCGCGGCGCTGCAGGGCCGCCACCAGGGGCCGGAAGTCGCCGTCGCCCGAGAACAGCACCATGTGGTCGATATAGGGGCTCAACTCCATGGCATCGATCGTCAGCTCGATGTCCATGTTGCCCTTGATCTTGCGCCGACCGGTGGAGTCGGTGAACTCCTTCACCGGCTTGGTGACGACGCGGTAACCATTATAGTCGAGCCAGTCGATCAGCGGCCGGATCGAGGAGTATTCCTGGTCTTCGATCAGTGCAGTATAGTAGAAGGCGCGGACAAGGTTCTCGCGGGCCCGGAAATCGGCCAGGAGCTTGCGATAATCGATGTCGAAACCGAGGGCCTTGGTGGTGGCGTAGATGTTGGCGCCGTCGATGAACAGGGCGCTGCGGGGGGGATTGGGCATCATTTATCCTTGAATATGCGGTACGGCCGCACGAAAAGAATCACTTGCGAGAAAAGCCGCTACGAGCAAAGCACTGCCCCCTGAGTATCCAGGCGGGGGCAATCAGCGCGGGTGCCGCACACCGGGCAGCGGCCGCAATCCGCGCAGCTAAGGATGCGCCGCGGCGCCTGTCAAGCGAGGTCGCGGCGGCGCATCGAGGATGCGGGGAGGCCCCCCGGGGCTCAGGCGCCCGGCAGGGCGCGGCTGCCCGGCTTCACCGCGGGAATCGCGGCGAGTTCCGGCGGCAGCTGGTCGGCCGGGTAGTTCGGGATGTCGAGGGTGACGAGGGCGACCAGCGGCATGCCGAGATCGGCCTTGCCGCCCGAGCGGTCGATGAGGCAGGCCGCGCCCACCACCTCGCCGGGCTCCTCCGTCAGCGCCGCCAGGCACTCGCGGGAGGACAGGCCGGTGGTGACGATGTCCTCGACCATCACGGCGCGAGCGCCCTTCGGGATCTGGAAGCCGCGGCGCAGGGCGAAGGGCTTGCCCGGGTCGCGCTCGACGAAGATCGCCCTGGCGCCGAGCGCCCGGGCGGTCTCGTAGCCCGGCACGATGCCGCCGATCGCCGGCGAGACGACGTAGTCGACCCGACCGTAGCGCGCCTCGATCCGCTCGGCGAGCGCGCCGCAGACCCGCGCGGTGCGCACCGGATCGGTGAAGATCGCCATCTTCTGCAGGAACACCGCGCTGTGCAGCCCGGAGGAGAGCACGAAGTGGCCCTCCAGCAGGGCGCCGGCGGAGCGGAATTCGGCGAGGACGTCGTCGGAGGTCATGGCACCTTCAGTGGTCGTTCGAGAGCGGCACTGAGCCGGGGCTTGTGGCAGCGCCCCGGCCGTCGCGCAATCCTACCCGTTGACCCGATCCACCCGGCTCACCACGCGCTTGGCCCTGAGTTCCGACACGATCGCGTTGAGGTGCTTGAGGTCCCAGACCGCGAGGTCGATCGTCACGTCGGTGAAGTCCTGGGTCCGGCGCTTCATCGAGATATTGTCGATGTTGCCGTCGTGGTCGGCGATCACCTGGGCGATCTGGGCGAAGCTGCCGGGCTCGTTGATCGACTGCAGGGCCAGCCGCGCCGGGAAGCGCTGGAAGGAGGCGCCGTCGACGTCCCAGCGCACGTCCAGCCACCGGTCGGGCTCGTTGTCGAAGGCGGCGAGCGCCGGCGACTGGATCGGGTAGATGGTCACGCCCTCGCCGGGGGTGAGGATGCCGACGATCCGGTCGCCCGGCACGGCGCCGCCGTCCGGGGCGAAGCGCACCGGCAGGTCGCGGTCGAGGCCGCGGATCGGGATCGCGCCGTCGTCGGGAGTTCCCTTGTCGGCGCCGCCCTCCTTCTGGCCCTCCTTGCCGGGGGCGGCCTTGCCCGGCCAGGTCAGGCGCACCGTCTGGTCCTTGTCGAGGGAGAGGCGCCCGGCGCCGTTGACGTGCGGGCGCGGGCCCCCGGGAGCGGGCTGGCTCGCGGCGAGGCGGCGCTCGTCCTTGTAGTCGGGATAGACCGCCTTCACGACGTCGCCGGAGAACATCTCGCCCCGGCCCACCGCCGCGAACACGTCCTCGGTCGATTGGCGGGCGAGCCGCGGCAGGGCGCCGCGCAGCTTCTCGTCGGAGAAATTCTTGCCGGCCCGCTCGAAGGCGCGGTCGAGGATCTGGCGGCCGAGGCCCGCATATTGCCGCCGCACCGCCGAGCGGGTGGCGCGCCGGATCGCCGCCCGCGCCTTGCCGGTGACGACGAGGGATTCCCAGGCCGCCGGCGGGGTCTGCCCGTCGGCGCGCGCGATCTCGACCTCGTCGCCGTTCTGCAGCTCGGTGAGGAGGGGGGCGATGCGGCCGTTGATCTTGGCCCCGACCGCGGTGTTGCCGACATCCGTATGGACGGCGTAGGCGAAATCGATCGGGGTCGCGCCCCGGGGGAGCGCGATCAGCCGGCCCTTGGGGGTGAAGCAGAACACCTGGTCCTGGAACAGCTCGAGCTTGGTGTGCTCGAGGAACTCCTCCGGGCTGTCGCCCTCGGCCAGGAGCTCGATGGTGCGGCGCAGCCACTGGTAGGCGCCGCTCTCGGTGGCCAGATGCGGCGCGCCGTCCTTGTAGAGCGCGTGGGCGGCGATGCCGTACTCGCCGATCTCGTCCATCTCGGTGGTGCGGATCTGCAGCTCGACGCGCTGGCTCTTCGGCCCGATCACCGTGGTGTGGATCGAGCGGTAGTCGTTCTGCTTCGGCGTCGAGATGTAGTCCTTGTAGCGCCCCGGCACCATCGGCCAGGTCGTGTGGACGACGCCGAGCGCGCGGTAGCAGGTATCGACGGTGTCGACGATGACCCGGAAGCCGAAGATGTCGGAGAGCTGCTCGAACGCGACCGACTTGCGCTCCATCTTGCTCCAGATCGAGTAGGGGCGCTTCTGCCGCCCCTTGACGATGGCGGTGATGCCGGCATTCGCGAGCTTCGCCACGAGGTCGCGCTCGATGCTCTCGACCAGCCGCTCGGACTTGGCCGAGAGGTCGGAGAGCCGCTTGGCGATCGTCGCGTAGACGTCGGGCTTCAGGTTGACGAAGGAGAGGTCCTCCAGCTCCTCGCGCAGCTCCTGCATGCCCATGCGGCTGGCCAAGGGCGCGTAGATGTCGAGGGTCTCCTGGGCGATCCGGGCGCGCTTCTCCGCCGGCATGTGCTGCAGGGTGCGCATGTTGTGCAGCCGGTCGGCGAGCTTGACCAGCAGCACCCGCACGTCGGCCGCGATGGCGAGGAGGAGCTTGCGGAAGTTCTCTCCTTGAGCCGCGCGCTTCGAGACGAGATCCAGGCGCTTGATCTTGGTGAGCCCGTCGACGAGCTTGCCGATCTCCGGCGTGAAGACCCGGTTGATCTCGTCGAGGGTGGCGGCGGTGTCCTCGACCGTGTCGTGCAGCACCGCCGCCACGATGGTGGCGTCGTCGAGCCGCAGGTCGGTGAGGATGGCCGCCACCTCGAGCGGGTGGGCGAAGAACGGATCCCCCGAGGCGCGCTTCTGCGTGCCGTGCGCCCGCATCGCGTAGACGTAGGCCCGGTTCAGCAGCCCCTCGTCGGCGCCGGGATTGTAGGCCTTGACCCGCTCGACGAGCTCGTACTGGCGCATCATCCGCCGTTGGTCTCCTTGGGCGCGCAACGGGGCGCCGGCCAGGGGCCGGCGCGGAGGCGTCGCGGCGTGCCGGAGGGCCGGTTGCGCTGAACGCCGACGACGCTGGTGGAGGTCCGGGGACCAATATCGAGCCGAAGCGACGACCGCGCCAGCCCCTAAACGTCGCGGCAGCCCCGCTCGCGCGCGGGGTCACGAAAAAACCCGGCCTCTCGGCCGGGTCCTGTTCGCGTCGGAGCGTGGAGCCGGAAGGTTCAGTCGCCCTCTTCCTCGGTCTCGGTCGGGGGCGCGAGGTTCTCGAGGCCGCGCAGCAGGTCCTCCTCGCTCATCCGGTCGAACTGGATGTCGTCGCCGTCGCCCGAGCCCTGCGGCGCCACCGCGGCGGCGGCGGGCGAGCTCGAGAGCAGCGGCACCGTCTCGGCCTCCGGCTCGTCGACCTCGACGTATTTCTGCAGCGAGTGGATCAGCTGCTCCTTGAGGTCGTCCGGCGTGATGGTCTCGTCGGCGATCTCGCGCAGGGCCACGACCGGGTTCTTGTCGCGGTCGCGGTCGATGGTGAGGGGGGCGCCGGAGGAGAGCAGGCGCGCCCGGTGGCCGGCGAGCAGAACCAGCTCGAAGCGGTTCTCGACCTTGTCGATGCAGTCCTCAACGGTGACGCGAGCCATGCGCGACCCCTTCCTTGGTCAAACGAAAATCTCGGAGTAGCGGCCTCCCTACACGAGATGCCGTTTTGCAACAAGCACCGGCGTCGAACGGGCGCGCGGGCCGATCCCGGCGCCGCCCGGCCTAATGTTTCCGGATGATTGCGCATCGGGTGATCCGCCCCGACAACTGATCGACCGGTCCCCGCCTCCGAGGGGCGGCGCGGGAGGCGGCCCATGCCTGAGGAGACGACCCGATGACGAACCGTCCGAGCCGGCGCCACCTGCTCGGCTGCGGCTGCAGCCTGGGTGCGGCCATCGCCGCCACCGCCGTGCTGCCGCCCGGCCTCGCCCGGGCGGCGACCCCGTCGACGAAGCGCACCACGATGACGCCCGACCAGGCCCTCGAGGCGATGAAGGAGGGCAACCGGCTGTTCAAGACCGACAGCCCGGTGCGCTCGGTCCAGGGCCGCGAGCGGCGCATCGAGATCGCGCTCGGGCAGACGCCGTTCTGCGTGCTCGTGAGCTGCTCGGATTCCCGCGTCTCGCCCGAGATCCTGTTCGGCCGGGGCCTGGGCGAGTTGTTCATCGTGCGCAATGCCGGCAACACCGTCGACACCACGGCGCTCGGCTCGATCGAGTACGCGGTGGCCAAGCTCGGCGTGCCGCTGATCCTGGTGATGGGCCACAGCCGCTGCGGCGCCGTCGAGGCGGCGGTGGACGTGGTGAGGAACAACACGGTCCTTCCGGGCGCCATCGGCCAGATGATCGAGCCGATCGTCCCGGCGGTGCTCGGCGTGCGCGACAAGGGCGGCGACCTCGTCGAGAACGCGGTGCGGGCGAATGTCGGCCGGGTCGTGCGGCGCCTGCGCACCGCCTCGGACCCCGAATTGCTGACGCCTCTCGCCGAGAAGAGGCTGCGGATCGTCGGGGCGGCCTACAGCCTCGATACCGGCGAGGTCGACTTCTTCGACGAGGGCTGACGAGAGCGGGACGTGACTCCACGGCGCCGTCCATCGAGGTGCGCCGGATTTTTACGATCCGGCCACGCTTGACTAGCGGCATCCGCTCTGCGACTGGCGCCGCCCAATCGCTGCGTCCCGCAGCCGCATCGAAGCTCTCAGGGCAGGAAGCACCCCGCACGTGTCGCGCGCCTTCATCTTTCCGGGCCAGGGCAGCCAGGCCGTCGGCATGGGCTCCGCCCTGGCCCAGGATCACGCCGCCGCCCGGGCGGTCTTCGCCGAGGTCGACGAGGCCCTGGGGCAGAACCTCTCGCGCCTGATGTTCGAGGGCCCGGCCGAGGAGCTGACGCTCACCGCCAACGCCCAGCCGGCCCTGATGGCCTCGAGCCTCGCGGTCCTGCGGGTGCTGGAGGCCGAGCGCGGCCTCGATCTCGCCCGGGACGTGGCGTACGTGGCCGGCCACTCGCTGGGCGAGTACAGCGCGCTCGCCGCCGCCGGCAGCCTGTCGCTCGCCGACACGGCGCGGCTGCTGCGCCTGCGCGGCGAGGCGATGCAGAAGGCGGTGCCGGTGGGCTCCGGCGCCATGGCGGCGCTTCTCGGCCTCGACGTCGAGGCGGCGGCCGAGGTCGCGGCGGAGGCCCGTCAGGGCGATGTCTGCGACGTCGCCAACGACAACGGCGCCGGCCAGGTGGTGGTCTCGGGGACCCGTGCCGCCGTCGAGCGGGCGGTGTCCCTCGCGCAGGGCCGCGGCGCCAAGCGGGCGGTGATGCTGAACGTCTCCGCGCCCTTCCATTGCAGCCTGATGGCGCCGGCCGCCGAGGCGATGCGCGCGGCGCTCGACGCCGTCGCGCTTCGCCCCGCCGCCGTTCCGGTGATGGCGAACGTGCTCGCCGCCCCCATCGGCGACCCGGCGGCGATCCGGAGCGCGCTCGTCGAGCAGGTGACCGGCACCGTGCGCTGGCGCGAATGCGTCGCCGCCATGGCGGCGGCCGGCGTCGACACGTTCTTCGAGATCGGCACCGGCAAGGTGCTGTCGGGCCTCGTCAAGCGCATCGCGGCGGGGAGCTCCGCCACGCCGGTCGGGACCTCGGCCGAGGTCGCGGCCTTCACGCTCTGAGAAAGACCGTCTCCATGTTCGACCTCAGCGGCCGCAAGGCCCTCGTCACCGGCGCCACCGGCGGCCTCGGCGGCGCCATCGCCCGGGCCCTGCACGCCCAGGGCGCCCACGTGGCGGTCTCCGGCACCCGGCGCGAGGCCCTGGAGGCGCTCGCGGGCGAGCTCGGCGAGCGGGTCCACATCCTCGAGGCCAACCTGTCCGATACCGCGGCGGTCGAGGCCCTGGTGCCGGCGGCGGAGGCCGCGCTCGGCGGGCTCGACGTGCTGGTCAACAATGCCGGCATCACCCGCGACAACCTCTTCCTGCGCATGAAGGACGAGGAGTGGGACAGCGTCATCGCGGTGAACCTGACGGCGGCGTTCCGGCTGTCGCGGGCGGCGGTGAAGGGCATGATGAAGCGCCGCTACGGCCGCATCGTCAACGTCGGCTCGGTGGTGGGCGCGACCGGCAATGCCGGCCAGGGCAACTACGCCGCCGCCAAGGCCGGCCTCGTCGGCCTGACGAAGGCGCTCGCCGCCGAGGTGGCGAGCCGCAAGATCACCGTGAACTGCATCGCGCCGGGCTTCATCACCTCGCCGATGACCGACGTGCTGAACGACAAGCAGCGCGAGGGCATCCTCGCCACGGTGCCGATGGGGCGCCTCGGCGAGGGGGCCGAGATCGCCGCGGCGGCGGTCTACCTCGCCTCCGACGAGGCGGCCTACGTCACCGGGCACACCCTGCACGTCAACGGCGGCATGGCCATGTTCTGAGAACGCCATGCCCTGAGAACGCGATGTTCTGAGGGCACGGGCCCCATTCCCCCGGCGGGGGCACGGTTTCTTAACCGGTGGTGAAGCGGCCCTCGCCAGGGCTAAATCCCTGTGTTAAGCACCCGCCGGCCGTGCAAGGGGATTGACGGGCCGGCCGTCCGCGGCTTTTCCACGACATGCGCGACCGGCACGCCCGGCCGCATCACGAACTCTCCCCCGGGGCTCCGCCCGCACGCGGCGGCCTCGAACAGTTCCACGAGCAGTAACTTAAGGACCTACACGATGAGCGATATCGCGGACCGGGTGAAGAAGATCGTCGTCGATCACCTGGGCGTCGAGCCCGAGAAGGTGACCCCGAACGCGAACTTCATCGACGATCTGGGCGCCGACAGCCTCGACACCGTCGAGCTGGTGATGGCGTTCGAGGAGGAGTTCAACGTCGAGATCCCGGACGACGCCGCCGAGACGATCCAGACGGTCGGCGACGCGATCAAGTTCCTCGAGAAGAACGCCGGCTGAAGCCCGGCTCCGTCTCGCTGAAAGGTTAACGCTTCCGTCATGGGATCGGGTCGGGATAACGCGATGCGTCGAGTCGTCGTCACGGGCCTCGGGATGGTGTCGCCGCTGGGCAGCAGCGTCGACGTCACGTGGAGCCGCCTCATCGAGGGGCAAAGCGGGGCCGCCCGCGTCGAGGCGTTCGACGTGTCGGATCTGGCGTGCAAGATCGCCTGCTCGATCCCCCTCGGCGACGGCAGCGACGGCACCTTCAATCCCGATACCTGGATGGAGGCCAAGGAGCAGCGCAAGGTCGACCCCTTCATCGTCTACGCGATGGCGGCGGCCGGCCAGGCGCTCGACGACGCCGACTGGCACCCGTCCTCGCACGAGGACCAGTGCGCCACCGGCGTCCTCATCGGCTCGGGCATCGGCGGCATCGGCGGCATCTACGATGCCTCGGTGACGCTGTTCGAGAAGGGACCGCGGCGGATCTCGCCGTTCTTCATCCCGGGCCGGATCATCAACCTGGCCTCCGGCCAGGTCTCGATCGCCCACGGCCTGAAAGGTCCGAACCACGCCGTGGTGACGGCCTGCTCCACCGGCGCCCACGCCATCGGCGACGCCGCGCGCCTCGTCGCCCTCGGCGACGCCGACGTGATGCTGGCCGGCGGGGCCGAATCGCCGATCAACCGTCTCTCGCTCGCGGGCTTCGCCGCCTGCCGGGCGCTCTCGACCGGCTTCAACGACGAGCCGCAGCGCGCCTCCCGCCCCTACGACCGCGACCGCGACGGGTTCGTGATGGGCGAGGGCGCCGGCGTGGTGGTGCTCGAGGAGTACGAGCACGCCAAGGCGCGCGGCGCCAAGATCTACGCCGAGGTGATCGGCTACGGCCTCTCGGGCGACGCCTACCACATCACCTCGCCCTCGCCGGACGGCGACGGCGCCTTCCGCTGCATGAGCGCGGCGGTGAAGCGGGCCGGCATCGCCCCGTCCGAGATCGACTACATCAACGCCCACGGCACCTCGACGCCGCTCGGCGACGAGCTCGAGCTGAAGGCCGTCGAGCGCCTGCTCGGCAACGCCACCGACGTGGCGATGTCATCGACGAAGTCCGCCACCGGCCATCTGCTCGGCGCCGCCGGCGCCATCGAGGCGATCTTCTCCGTGCTCGCCATCCGCGACGGCGTCGTGCCGCCGACCCTCAACCTCGACAACCCGTCGGTCGAGACCGCGATCGACCTCGTGCCGCACAAGGCGCAGAAGCGGACCGTCGACATCGCCCTGTCGAACTCCTTCGGCTTCGGCGGCACCAACGCCTCGCTGATCCTGCGGCGGGTCTAGAAACCGGTGCCGGGTCGTCGACCCGGCTCTCGACCGGCCGAAGAGACCTCGGAAAGCCCCTCTCGCTCGCGCGGAGGGGCTTTCTTGTCTGTGGCCCCGGCACGGTCCGGCTCCATTTCGCCATAAAACTTGCTAGGGTCTCGTTCGCTCTCCGCCCTATCGGGCCGGCACGCGCGTCCACCGGCCGGCTCCCCGGACGCGCCACGACAGGACCGCCATGTTTCGCAGATCGAAGACGCAGGACCCGGCGCCGAGCGCGCCGGAGCCGGTCAGCCAGCCGAACCGGCTCGCCCCGCGCAGCCCGAGCGAGGCCATCAAGCCGACGGCCGCGCCGCCCCCGCCCGAGAAGCCGGTGCGCGAGCGCGGCGGCCTGCTCTCGGCGGTGAGCGGCTTCCTGACCCTGTTCGTCATCCTCGGCCTCGGCGCGATCCTGGGCCTCGTCGTGCTGGAGCGCCAGACCAACGAGGCCGGCCCGCTCCCCGCCGACAAGGTCGTGGTGGTGCCCCGCTCCAGCGTCGGCGAGATGGCCGACCTGCTCAAGCGCGAGGGGGTGATCGACCATCCGATGCTGTTCGAGCTCACCGCCCGCTTCGGCCGCAAGGCGGCGCTGAAGGCCGGCGAGTACAACTTCAAGGCCCATGCCAGCATCGACGACGTGGTCGACGTGCTGGTCCAGGGCCGGCCGGTGCAGCACGCCATCACCTTCCCGGAGGGCCTGACGAGCGAGCAGATCGTCGCCCGCCTCAACGACAACGACGTGCTCACGGGCGACATCAACGAGACCCCGCCCGAGGGCTCGCTGCTCCCCGACACCTACAAGTTCGAGCGCGGCGATTCCCGCCAGAAGATCCTCAACCTGATGCGCACCAAGCAGCGCGAGGTCCTGAGCCAGATCTGGGCCCGCCGCTCGCCCGACGTGCCGGTGCGCACGCCCCAGGAGATGGTCACCCTCGCCTCGATCGTCGAGAAGGAGACCGGCCGGGCCGACGAGCGCCCGCGGGTCGCCGGGGTGTTCGTCAACCGCCTGCAGAAGCGGATGCGGCTGCAATCCGATCCCACCATCGTGTACGGCCTCGTCGGCGGGCGCGGCACCCTCGGGCGCGGCATCCTGCGCTCCGAGATCGACCGGGTGACGCCCTACAACACCTACGCGATCGAGGGCCTGCCGCCGGGGCCGATCGCCAATCCGGGCCGCGCGGCGCTCGAGGCGGTGGCGAACCCCTCGCGCACCAAGGACCTGTTCTTCGTCGCCGACGGCACCGGCGGCCACGTCTTCGCCGAGACCCTGGACGCGCACAACCGCAACGTCGCCCGCTGGCGCCAGGTCGAGAAGGCGAAGGCCGCGTCCGATCCGGGCTCGACGGTCGGCGTCGACAAGGTCGAGCCGCCGCCGCAGGCCGATCCGGCGGCGCTGCCGCCGCGCACCGGCCTGCCCGGCGCGCCGCTCGCCTATGACGGCAGCGAGGCGAACGGCGCGCGCTCGCGCGCCTTCGACGCCTCGGAGGGGACCGCCCGCGACCCCCTGCGCAACAAGACCTTCGACCTGAACTCGCCCAAGACCGTCCCGGTCCTGTCCCAGCCCAAGGCCGGGCCCGGCTCGCGCTAGAGCGGCGCCCGATCGCGCTGCGATCGGACGGGGCTCCCGGTCCTCAGATTCCGCCGCATTTTCGACGACGAACCGGTCTGCGCTTCGTCGGACGAGGCTCCAACCCTCCGAGCACCATCGATGTCCATCGCCAGCATGACCGGCTTCGCCCGCGAGGCCGGAAGCACCGGGCCCGCCCACTGGGCCTGGGAGCTGAAGAGCGTCAACGGCCGCGGGCTCGAGGTCCGGGTCCGGGTTCCGGCCGGTCTCGACGCCGTCGGCGAGGAGGCCCGCGCCCTGGTGCAGAAGCGCGTCGGCCGCGGCACCTGCCACCTCACCCTGACCCTGTCGCGGGCCGAGGCCACGCCGCGGGTGCGGATCAACGAGGCGCTCCTCGCCTCCCTGGCCGAGGCGGTGACCCGGGTGCCGATGCCGCTCGGCATCACGCTTCCCTCCGTCGACGGTCTCCTCGGCATTCGCGGGGTGATCGAGGTCGAGGAGGAGACGGGCGACGACGAGGCGCTGCGCCGCGACCTCTCGGCGGCGGCCGGCCGGCTGGTCGAGGCCCTGGCCGAGGGGCGGCGCGCCGAGGGCCGGGCGCTCCTCGACGTGGTCGAGGGTCAGCTCGCCGCGATGGCCGACCTCGTCGAGGCGGCGGAAGCCTGCCCGGCCCGCCGGCCGGAGGCGGTGAAGGCCCGCCTCGCCGCCCAGGTCGCGGCCCTGATGGAGGCCGCCAGCCTCGATCCGGCGCGCCTGCACCAGGAGGCGGTGCTGCTCGCCGCCCGCGCCGACGTGCGCGAGGAGATCGACCGCCTGCGCGCCCATATCGGTGCCGCGCGCGACCTGCTCGCGGCGGGGGGCGCCGTCGGGCGCCGGCTCGACTTCCTGGCCCAGGAGCTCGGCCGCGAGGCCAACACGCTCTGCGCCAAGGCCAACGACGTGTCGCTCTCCCGCATCGGCCTCGACCTCAAGGCGGTGGTCGAGCAGTTCCGCGAGCAGGTTCAGAACGTCGAGTAGGGGGCACTTGTCCCCGTCCCGCCGTCATCTCGCCGGTTGCGCGTCGGCCGGGCGGACGGCAATGGGATGGGTCTCGAATCGAACGGACGGCTGGCGCCGGTCCGCGTCGCGCCGCACGAGGTCTCCCGGGCGGTGCCGACCACAGGGTGAAGCAACGCGATGGTGTCGACCATGGGCTCCGAACTCCTGACCTCGCCGGTGGCGCGCCGGGGCCTGGTGCTGATCCTCTCCTCGCCCTCGGGGGCGGGCAAGACCACCCTGACCCGGGCGCTGGCGCAGCGTCCCGAATGGGGCCTCGAACTCTCCGTCTCGGTGACCACCCGGGCGCGCCGCCCGTCGGAGATCGACGGCCAGCACTACCGCTTCATCGACCGGGACGCCTTCGAGCACCTGCGCGAGCGCGACGACCTGCTCGAATGGGCCGAGGTGCACGGCAACTATTACGGCACGCCGCGCAGCCCGGTGGAGCGGGCGCTCGCCGCCGGCCGCGACATGATCTTCGACATCGACTACCAGGGCACCCGCCAGGTGCGGGGGAAGCTGCGCGACGACGTCGTCACGATCTTCATCCTGCCGCCGAGCATGGCCGAGCTGCGCCGCCGCCTCGAGCGCCGGGCCGAGGATTCCGCCGAGACGATCGAGCGCCGGCTCCTCAACGCCCGCACCGAGATCGAGCGCTGGTCGGAATACGACTACGTGCTGGTCAACGACGACCTCGACCGCTCGTTCAAGACCCTGGAGGCGATCCTCGCCGCCGAGCACCTGCGCCGCGAGCGCCAGGTCGGTCTCGCCGGCTTCGTGGACCGGCTGCTCGCCGAGAGCGCGGCGCCGTAGGTCGGGGACGTCGGAATCCTGACGCGCCGGAACGAATCGTCCACGATCGAAGTTGCTGGGTGGTGAAGCCCGCGACGTCGCCGCCCGCGCCGCGCCGGTCGGCCCGAAGGGAACAGCGATGCGTGAACTGGCCTGCGACGTGGCGATCATCGGCGCCGGCACGGCGGGGATCGCGGCGCACGGCGCGGCCGTCAAGGCCGGCGCCCGCGCCGTCCTGATCGAGCGCGGCCCCGGCGGCACCACCTGCGCCCGGGTCGGCTGCATGCCCTCGAAGCTCCTGATCGAGGCGGCGCGCGCCGCCCACGACGCCCGCGGGACGGAGCCGTTCGGCGTCGCCGCCGGCGAGGTCCGGATCGACGGTGCCGCCGTGATGCGCCGGGTGCGGCGCCTGCGCGACGACTTCGTCGCCTCGGTGTTCGAGGGCCTCGACGAGATTTCGCCGGACCTGCGCGTGTCCGGCACCGCCCGCTTCTGCGACCAGACCACGCTCCTCGTCGACGACCATACCCGCGTCGTCGCCGGCGCGGTGGTGATCGCCACAGGCTCGACCCCGGCCCTGCCGCCACCCCTGCGGCCGGTCGAGAGCCACGTTCTCACCACCGACACCCTGTTCGAGATCGAGGGGCTGCCGGAATCCCTCGCGGTGCTGGGCGCCGGCCCGGTCGGGCTCGAGCTCGCGCAGGCGATGGCTCGCCTCGGCGTGCGGGTGACGCTCCTCGACCCGGCCGACGCCGTCGGCGGCATCCGCGACCCGAAGGTCGCGGCCTGCGCCGCGGCGCTGATCGGGGCGGAGATCGACTTGTGCCTCGGCGCCACCGTCGAGGCGGCCGAGATCGTCGGCGACGCGGTGCGGCTGAGCTGGCGCCTGGATTCGGGGGAGCAGGCCAGCGGCACCTTCGCCCGCGTGCTCGCCGCCGCCGGGCGCCCGCCGAACCTGTCCGACCTCGACCTCGCCGCCGCCGGGATCGCCTGCGACGAGGACGGCCTGCCGGACTTCAACCCCCGCACGCTCCAGTGCGGCACCGCCCCGGTCTTCCTCGCGGGCGACGCGAACCACGAGCGCCCGGTGCTGCACGAGGCCCAGCGCCAGGGCTGGATCGCCGGCGGCAACGCCGCGCGCTTCCCCCAGGTCGAGGCGCCGCCGCCCTGGCCGGCCTTCGCCCTCACCTTCACCGATCCGCAGGTCGCCGCGATCGGCCGGGCCTTCGACGCCGAGGAGGCGCGCGGCTGGGTGATCGGCGAGGCCAGCTTCGCCGACCAGGGCCGGGCGCGGACGATGGACCGCGCCGCCGGCCTGATCCGGATCTACGCCGAGCCCGACGGCCGCCTCGCCGGCGCGGCGATGATCGGGCCCGGCGTCGAGCACCTCGCGCACCTGATCGTGATCGCCGTGCAGGAGGGCTGGGACGCCGCCGCCTTCCTCGACCGGCCGTTCTACCACCCGACCCTCGAGGAGGGGTTGCAGAGCGCCGTGAAGGCGGTGGCGGCGCGCACCGGCGGCACGCGGTGAGGCGTCGAGGGCCGGCGTGCCGTCATCCGTTGCGGTTCCGTTCAGGGTGGGAAGTCGTTAAGGTGCCGGACCCGTCGCCGGATGCGCGGCCGTTTCGGGCCATCGATCCCGTGGAACAACCGTGACCTTGCCCGACCAGACGACGGCCCCGACGATCGACCTCGACGCGCTCGCGCCCCAGGAGCTCGACGCCCTGCGCCAGGGCGTGATCCAGATCGACGGCAGCGGCGTCATCCACCGTTACAACCGGGCGGAGAGCGCGTTCTCGGGCCGCGTCCCGGAGCGGATGATCGGCCGCAACTTCTTCACCGAGGTCGCGCCCTGCACGCACCTGCCGCATTTCTACGGCCGCTTCCGCGAGGGCGTGCGCCGGGGCCGGCTCGATCAGACCTTCTCGTTCGTCTACGGCTTCGATCCGCGACCGATGCAGGTGCGGATCACCCTGCGCCAGGCCGCTGCGCCCGACCGCTACTGGATCATCACCGAGCCGGTCGAGACCCTGGAGCCCGGGCACCGGCGCGAGGCGGTGCAGGCGGCGGTGAGCCAGCGGGTTCGGGCCGAGCCCGTCGACCCGAGCCTGTGCGAGCAGGAGCCGATCCACATTCCCGGGGCGATCCAGCCCCATGCCGTGCTGGTCGCGGCCGACGTCGACACCCTGACCGTGGTGGCCTGCAGCGGCAACGTGCGGGACGCCCTCGACCGGGATCCCCTCGGCCGATCGCTCGGCGACGTGCTCGGCGACGGCCTCACCGGCCGGATCCGCGAGAGCCTGCTGGGCGAGGGCGTCGATCCCGGCCGCACCGTGCGCCAGCGCGTCGTCCTGCCCCCCGATTCCGACCTGCCGGTCGAGGCGGTGGCCCACCGCAACGGCGAGCGCATCATCGTCGAGCTCGAACTGGCGCCGGCCCATCCGGACGATTTCCGCACCGCGAGCCAGCTCGACACCGAGCTCGCCATCAGCCGCCTGCGCGGCGCCGCGACGCTGGAGGACGCCGCCGAGGTGGCGGCCCGCGAGACCCGGGCGCTGACCGGCTTCGATTGCATCCTGGTCTACCGCTTCGACCCGGACTGGAACGGCGCCGCGATCGCCGAGGACAAGGACCCGGCCTGGACCCGCAGCCTCCTCGGCCTGCGCTTTCCCGCTTCCGACATCCCGGCCCAGGCCCGCGCCCTCTACACCCGCTCGAAGAGCCGCTTCGTCATCGACCGCGACTACGTGCCGGTGCCCCTGGTGGCGACGCCGGCCACCGCCAACGCCCCCGTCGACCTCACCTTCGCCCAGGCCCGCAGCCTGTCGCCGATCCACCTCGAGTACCAGCGCAACCTCGGCGTGAACGGCTCGATGTCGATCTCGATCCTGGTCGAGGGCCGGCTCTGGGGCCTGATGATCGGGCACCACCGCCGGCCGCACTACGTCGCGCCGGAGACCCGCGCCGCCGCGACGGTGCTCGCCGACGCCTTCGCGATGCGGGTCTACGAGCTCGAGAGCCGGCGCCTGTGGCAGGAGCAGCAGGCCCACCTGGCGCTCGAGAGCGAGCTCGTGCGCGAGCTCGCCCGCTCCGACGATTTCGTCAGCGCGCTGACCGAGAACACCCACACCCTCCTCGACCTGTTCGAGGCCGGCGGCGCCGCCACGGTGTCGAACGACGTCGTGCGCCGCCTCGGCGAGACGCCGCCGCCCGAGGCGATCCTGACGATCGCCGACTGGCTGCGCGCGACGATGCCGGCGGATCGCAGCAGCTACGCCACGGCGGAATTCGCCGCCGCCCACCCGCCGAGCGCGCCCTACGCCGAATGCGCCAGCGGCCTGCTCGCCGTCTTCGTCGATTCGGAGCGGCGCCACCTCCTCCTGTGGTTTCGGCCGGAAGTGCCGAGCACGGTCACCTGGGGCGGCGACCCGCGCAAGCCCGTCCTCGCCGGCAGCGGGCCGGTGGCGGTGCTGCCCCGGCGCTCGTTCGAGCGCTGGGTCGAGGAGCGCCGCGGCGTCTCCGAGCCGTTCGCGCCCTGGCAGGTCGGCATCGCCGAGGCCCTGGCCCAGGCGGTGGAGGGCGTGGTGCTGCGCCAGCGGCGCAAGATCGCCGAGCTGACCGGGCTCCTGGCCGACAAGGAGCGCCTGCTCACCCAGAAGGACCTGCTCACCCGCGAGATCGACCACCGGGTCAAGAACTCGCTCCAGATCGTCTCGGCCTTCCTGCAGATGCAGCGCCGCCAGGTGACCGATCCGGCCTCGCAGGCCGCCTTCGCCGAGACGGCGGCCCGGGTGATGAGCGTGGCGCGGGTCCACGACAGCCTGTACCAGGCGGAGAGCGTCGAGGAGGTCGATCTCGGGCAGACGATCGAGAACCTCTGCGCCGACCTCGCCGGCATGGCCGGGGAGGGGCACGCCGTCGACCTCGACGCCCAGCCCGGCCTGATGGTGCCCTACCGCAAGGCGGTGGCGCTCTCGCTCATCGCGACCGAACTGATCACCAACGCCTTCAAGTACGCCTACGCGGAAGCCGGCGGCCGCGTCGCCGTCAGCGTCGTCGCGGAGACCGAGGGGCGGGTGCGGCTCTCGGTCTGCGACGAGGGCAAGGGCCTGCCCAGCGACTGGCCCGACGCCCCGGCCCGGGGCACCGGCCTCGGCATGAAGCTGATCCGCGCGATGCTCGACCAGATCAATGCCCGTCTCGAGGTCGAGAACCGTCCCGGCGCCTGCTTCACGGTCACCGCTTGAGCGAGATCCCGGTGAGCGACATCCTTGAGCGGCTGCGCGCGGAGACGCGAGAGGCCCACGAGAGGATCGAGCGCGACCTCGCCTGGGAGGCCCGCGTCGCCACCCTCGGCGGCTATCGCGCGCTGCTCGCCCGGTTCCGGGGTTTCCACGTCGTCATCGAGCCGGCCCTGGCGGCCGTCCTCGCCGACGATGCGTTCTTCGACCCGCGCCGAAGGCTCGCGCATCTCGACGCCGATCTCCGCGTCCTCGGTTTCGGCGAGACGGCGATCCGGGAGTTGCCCCCGGCTGCCATCACCCTTCCGCGCGATCGGGCGGAAGCCTTCGGCGCGCTCTACGTCCTCGAAGGCTCGACCCTCGGGGGGCAGGTGATCGCCAAGCATATCGGCCGCCAGCTCGGCCTCACCGCCGAGGGCGGCTGCCGCTACTACGCCGCCCATGGCCGCGAGACCGGCACGATGTGGAAGGCCTTCCGCCTGCGCCTGGCCGAGGAGGCCCGGGACGGCGACCCGGACGCGATCGTGACTTTCGCGACCCGGACCTTCGAGGCGATGCGAAGCTGGCTCTGCGCCGCGCCCGTGCCGCTCCTGGACGGGGGAGGGGAGGGGCCTGTCGCGAAAGTTTCGCAAAGGGGTTGACGGGTCCGGGAGCCGGCCGTATACCCCAGCCCATCGGCGCCGGCCGCGACAGCGGCCCGGGCGCTGAGCCATCTTCGAGACAGTCCGGGCTGGCGAGCCTGACCTTGGTCAGGCGCTGGTCCCTTTGTCGCCGACGATGCCCCGGTTTCCAGCCGGGTCGCTCTTTGACAAGTGCATACGAGAAAGAGAAGCGTGGACG